>NZ_KV809449.1:122491-177109 GCF_001812555.1 Micrococcus sp. HMSC067E09
CTTGGCGTCCAGGTTGGACAGCGGCTCGTCCATGAGGAAGACCTGCGGGTTGCGGACGATCGCGCGGCCCATGGCGACGCGCTGGCGCTGGCCGCCGGAGAGGGCCTTGGGCTTGCGGTCGAGGAACTGCTCGAGGTCGAGGAGCTTGGCGGCCTCCTCCACGCGCTGGCGGCGCTCAGCGGCGGGGACGCCGGCGATCTTGAGGGCAAAGCCCATGTTGTCCGCCACGGTCATGTGCGGGTAGAGCGCGTAGTTCTGGAACACCATCGCGATGTCGCGATCCTTGGGCTCCACGTCGGTGACGTCGCGGTCGCCGATGAACACGCGGCCCTTGGTGAGCGGCTCGAGGCCGGCGAGCATGCGCAGGGAGGTGGACTTGCCGCAGCCGGAGGGGCCGACGAGCACGAGGAACTCGCCGTCGGCGATCTCGAGGTCGAGCCCGTCCACGGAAGGGCGCGGGGCGTTGGGGTACTGGCAGGTGGCGGACTTGAACGTCACGGAGGCCATGGGGGTCCTTTCACGGGCAGGCACGTGCCCGACGATCCGTAGTGAAAGAGGGGGGTGGTTCCGCTGTGCGCCTCGGCGTCAGCCGGCGGCGGAGATCCTTCCCGACGACGGCACGTCCGTCCTCGGGACGCCCGGCGGTGCCGCTGTGCTCGCCCGGGGTCGGACGGCGAGGTGCTGCAGGATCTGCCGGGGTGCGGGGTTGCCCTTGCGGGCCTCGACGATGAGCCGGACCGCGCGGCGGCCCTGCTCTCGCGGAGACTGGTCGACGGTGGAGATGCCCAGGCGGGCGCCGTCGGGGTGGCCGTCGATGCCCATGACGGAGACGTCGCCGGGCACGGAGAGGCCGAGGGAGAGCGCGGCGGTGTAGGCGCCGATCGCCATCTCGTCCGAGATGCAGAGGATGGCGGTGGGGCGCGGGCCTGGCCGGGAGAGGAGCTCGCGGACGGTGTGGAAGGCGCCGCCGGTGGTGAAGTCGGCCTCCACCATCCACTCGTCCGGGACCTGCACGCCGACCGCGGCCATGGCCTGCAGGAAGCCGCGGGTGCGCTCGGTGGAGACCTGGAACTCGACGTCCTCGGGCACACGGCCGAGGTAGGCGACGTCCCGGTGGCCGAGGGCGGTGAGGTGCTCGGTGGCCAGGGTGGCTGCCCGGAAGTGGTCCACCTGGAGGGCGGTGAACCACTCGGGCAGCTGGGCGCGGGACTGCACGCGGCCGCCGAGAGCCACCACGGGCCGGCCCATGCGCTCCATGCCGGCGAGCTCGAAGGGGCTGAGCTTGAAGGAGATGGTCACCAGCCCGTCCAGGCGGCCGCGGCGGAGCAGGTCCGTGAAGATCGTGGAGCGGCGCTCGGCGGACAGGCCGGCGTCGTAGAGGGTGAGGTCCAGGCCGTGGGCCATGAGCTCCTGGGCGGCGCCCTCGAGGGCGGCGGAGAAGAACCAGCGGTCCACGGTGGGGACCACGAGCCCGATGCTGCGGGTGCGGCCGGAGGCCAGCGACGCGGCGGAGGCGTGGGCGACGTACCCGAGGGACTCGGCGGCGGCCAGGACCTTGACGCGCGTGGCGTCGGCGACCGGCCCGGAGCCGCTGAGGGCGCGCGAGGCGGTCGCAGTGGAGACGCCGGCCATGCGCGCGACGTCCTTGATGCCGGCCATGGTGGTCTCTGTTCTGCAGCGGGCGCCGCTGCTCATCGGCGTGATGGGGACGAGCGACATCCTAGGCGCACCGGATGCAATTGTGAAAGCGGTTCCACCGGCCGTTTCAGCGCCCGACATACCGCATCACCCCCGGAGCGGCCCGCGTACATGCTGATTCCAGCGGATGTGTGGAATATCTCAGTGGAAGCGTTTACACTCAGTGACGCCGACGTCCTCGTCCGACCGCACCCGCACTGTGCAGCAGGCCTGACGCGGACCCGGCGGACCACGGCTGCAACGGCGCAGCGGCCCCATGGCCGCCCACCCGGGCAGCAACCCCCCACGAGGTCCCCCTGAACCCCGAAAGGCAGGCCATGGCCGCGAACAGCTCCCGCGACGTCTCCCGTCGCGCATTCACCCTCTCCATGTCGGGCGCGATCGCCGCGTTCGCCCTCACCGCCTGCGGCGGCTCCGGCTCGAACTCCGGCTCGTCGTCCTCCGCCACCGGCTCGGCCGGCGGCTCGTCCTCCTCCGAGGACCTGACCAAGGGCGGCGCCACCACCATCACCATGTGGGTGGACCAGAACCGCCAGAAGCCGCTCGAGGCCGTGGCGAAGAAGTTCAAGGAGGAGAAGGGCATCACCGTCAAGCTCGTCGTGAAGGACAACTCCTCCATGCGCGACGACTTCATCACCCAGGCCCCCACCGGCAAGGGCCCGGACGTGATCGTCGGCGCCCACGACTGGATCGGCGCCCTCGTGCAGAACGGCGTCGTGGAGCCGCTCGAGCTCGGCGACAAGTCCGGCGACTTCTCCGAGGCCGCCGTGGCCGCGGTGACCTACGACGGCAAGACCTGGGGCGTGCCCTACTCCGTCGAGAACATCGCCCTGCTGCGCAACACCGAGCTCGTGGACTCCACCCCGGAGAAGTTCGACGACATGGTCAAGAAGGGCCAGGAGGTCGTGGACTCCGGCAAGGCCAAGTACGGCTTCGTCGTGGGCCTGGACCCGGTGGCCGGCGACCCGTACCACCTGTACCCGTTCCAGACCTCCATGGGCGCTCCGGTGTTCGAGCAGAAGGAGGACGGCTCCTACGACGCCTCCCAGGTCGCCATGGGCGGCGAGAAGGGCGAGGCCTTCGCCAAGAAGCTCGCCGAGCACGGCCCGAAGGGCACCGGCGCCTTCAACCCGAACATGACCGGCGACATCGCCAAGGAGCAGTTCTTCAAGGGCCAGGCCGCCTACTTCCTGACCGGCCCGTGGAACGTCGAGGACGCCGAGAAGGCGGGCATCGACTTCGCCGTGGAGCCGATCCCGGCCATGGGCGACCAGGACGCGCAGCCGTTCATCGGCGTCAACGCCTTCTTCGTCTCCTCCGAGTCGAAGAACAAGCTCGCCGCCAACGAGTTCGTCATCAACTACCTGTCCTCCGAGCAGGCCCAGGACGCCCTCTACACCGAGGGCAAGCGCGCCCCGGCCCTCACCGCCTCCTTCGACAAGGCGGCGAAGGACGAAGTCGTGAAGGCCTTCGGCGAGATCGGCAAGAACGGCGTCCCCATGCCGGCCGACCCGGAGATGGGCGCGGTCTGGGAGTTCTGGGGCGGCACCGAGATGCGCGTCATCAAGGGCGAGGCCGACCCGGCCGCCGACTGGAAGAAGATGGTGTCCAACATCGAGGGCAAGATCAAGAAGTGATCTGAGCCGTCCGCACCGTGCGCCGTCCGGATCCGTCCGGGCGGCGCACGGTGCCACCGACGCAGCCCCGCGGCACAGCGGGGACCACCGCACCATGAGGCAGGCCTTCGGGCCGGATGAGGGACCATGAGCTCGTCTTCCACCGCGCCGGAGACCACCGGCGCGCAGGCCGGGGACACCGGCACCGCACCACGCCGCCGTCGCGGCCTCGGCGGAGAGCGCCGCGGGCCGGACGGCCTGCTCGGCACGCTGTCCAAGATCGTCCTCCTCGGACTGGTGGACGCGTTCGCCGTCTACGTGATGTTCCAGCTGGTCGCGATGGGCGACTGGCTGGTCTTCGGCGTCACGCTGGCCGTGACCGTCCTGATCAACTGGATCTACCTGCGCCGCGGCGGCCTGCCCGCCAAGTACCTGGCGCCGGGCGTCTTCTTCCTGGCGCTGTTCCAGGTGTTCGTGGTCGTGTACTCCTCCTACATCGCGTTCACCAACTACGGCGGCGGCCACATCTCGGACAAGGACCACGCGATCGCCGCGATCCAGCGCGAGGAGTCCACCCGCGTGGAGGGCTCTCCGACCTACCCGGTCACCGTCCTGGAGAAGGACGGCGAGCTGTACATGCTCACCGAGCGCAACGGCGAGGCCGTGGTCGGCAACGCGGAGCACCCGCTCGAGTCGGTCGACGCCGCGATGGAGGGCGACCGCCCGATCTCCGTGGACGGCTACCAGACCCTGCAGTTCGCGGACCTGCTCTCCCGCCAGGACGAGATGTCCTCCCTGAAGGTCCCGGTCTCTGACAACCCGGAGGACGGCACCCTGGAGACCAGCGACGGCTCGGTCGCCTACGCCTACATCCCCACCTACGACTACGACGAGGCCGCGGACACCTTCACGAACCGGGAGACCGGGGACGTGTTCCGGGACAACGGCCAGGGCAAGTACGCCAACGACTCCGGCGAGGAGCTGCGCAACGGCTGGCGCGTGTTCGTGGGCTTCGACAACTTCGCGAAGACCGTCACGGACCCGGACCTGCGCGACCCGCTGATCCGCGTCACCGTCTGGACCTTCGCGTTCGCCTTCCTGTCCGTGCTCACCACGTTCGTGCTGGGCCTGCTGCTGGCGATCACCTTCAACAAGGCGTCGCTGCGCGGCAAGAAGGTCTACCGCGTGATGATGATCCTGCCGTACGCGTTCCCGGCGTTCCTGTCCGGCCTCGTGTGGTCCGGCCTGCTGAACCCGGAGTTCGGCTTCGTCAACGCGACCCTCTTCGGCGGGGCGCACATCGAGTGGCTCACGGACCCGTGGCTCGCGAAGTTCTCGGTGCTCCTGGTGAACCTCTGGCTCGGCTTCCCGTACATGTTCCTGGTGACCACCGGCGCGCTGCAGTCCCTGCCGGAGGACGTGGACGAGGCCGCGAAGATGGACGGCGCCGGCGCCTGGCGCATCTTCCGCTCGATCAAGCTGCCGCTGCTGCTCGTCTCGGTGGCCCCGCTGCTGATCTCGTCCTTCGCGTTCAACTTCAACAACTTCAACATCATCTACATGCTGACCGGCGGCGGCCCGCAGTTCCCGGACGCGTTCGGCAACATCGGCGCCACGGACATCCTCATCACGGTGGTCTACAAGACGGCGTTCTCCGGCACGGGCATCGACTACGGCCTGGCCTCGGCGCTGTCGATCGTGATCTTCCTGATCGTGGCCACCATCTCGGCGATCAGCTTCAACCGCACCAAGGCCCTGGAGGAGATCGACTCGTGAGCACCGCATCGACCCCTCAGGGGACCCCGCGCCCGGGCGAGCCGACCGTGCCCGCCGGCCCGTCGCCGTCGGGAATGGCCGCGGCCCTGGCCGCGCAGGAGAAGGATCCGATCCGCTGGGAGGAGACGGACGGCCCCTCGGGCTCGCGCCGCTCCTTCGGCAAGTGGTTCAAGGAGAACGGCTGGCGCCACATCGTGGGCGTCCTGGCCTCCGCGTTCTCCCTGTTCCCGCTGCTCTACGTGCTCTCGGCGTCCTTCGACCCGACCGGCACCATGGCGTCCTCGAACAGCCTGTTCAGCTCGTTCTCCCTGCAGAACTACGTGGACCTGTTCAACGACGAGGCCCGCCCCTACGCCAAGTGGTTCATGAACACGATGATCATCGGCATCGTGACCTCGGTGTCCACCGTGTTCCTCGGCGCCCTGGCCGCCTACGCGTTCTCCCGCATGCGCTTCGCCGGCCGTCGCGTGGGCCTGCTGACGCTGCTGCTGGTGCAGATGTTCCCGCAGCTGCTGGCCGTGGTGGCGATCTTCCTGCTGCTGACCTACATCGGGGACATCGTCCCGGTGCTGGGCATCGGCTCCCAGCTGGGCCTGATCCTGGTGTACCTGGGCGGCGCGCTGGGCGTGAACACGTATCTGATGTACGGCTTCTTCAACACCATCCCGCAGTCCCTGGACGAGGCGGCGAAGCTGGACGGCGCCTCCCACGTGCAGATCTTCTTCCAGATCATCCTGCGCCTGGTGACCCCCATCCTCGCGGTGGTGGCGCTGCTGTCCTTCATCTCCACGGTGTCCGAGTTCGTGATCGCCTCCGTGGTGCTGACGGACCCGGGCACGCAGACCCTGGCCGTGGGCCTGTTCGGCTACGTGTCCGAGACCCGCTCCGAGAACTGGGGCGTGTTCGCCGCCGGCGCCGTGCTCGCGGCGCTCCCCGTGATGGCGCTGTTCCTGTTCCTGCAGAAGTACATCGTGTCCGGCCTGACCGCCGGCGGCGTGAAGGGCTGATCCCCCGGCCTCTCCGCGCACCCATCCCGCACCTCTCACGACGGCGAGCGGGCAGGCGATCCCCTGAGGACCGCCTGCCCGCTCGCTGCGTTCCGGGGCTGTCCGAGGGGTGTTCGGGGTGCCGGGGTCCGGGCTGCGGGCGCCGGGGCGTCGGGCGACGGCCTGGGCGATCGTGTCTTCCCGACCCCCGGCAGCCCGGAGAGCACGATGAGGACGCCGCGCCGGAGGTGAGGGACTCCGCGGAGTGCGAGGGGGCCGTCGTCGGGAAGGAGGCGACGTGGGGACGCATCCCCCGATCCTGTCATCACCCCTGCGCCGAACCAGAGGGAGTGGGCACTTCCCGGCCCCGCGAAGTGTGCGATTCCTCTGGTTCGGCGCGCCACATCTTCTGGCTCGGCGCCTCCCGTGGACCTTCGTCCTCTCTTTCACGTGGGCGGCTGTCCAGAATGCGGACCTGCCGCTACTGTGTTGCCGACCCATCAGACATGTGACCGCCATCACCCCCTGGCGGTCCGGCACACGAGAGGCGGACGCCACCACCATGACGATCTTCCCTGCGCCCACCGAGGACGAGACCACCGGCGAGCGCCCGGTCACGATCTTCGGCCCGGACTTCCCGTTCGGCTTCGACGACTGGATCGCCCATCCGGACGGCCTGGGCTCGATCCCGGAGGAGGCGCACGGCAAGGAGGTCGCGATCATCGGGGCGGGCCTGTCCGGCATGGTCGCCGCGTACGAGCTGATGTCCCTGGGCCTGCGCCCGGTGGTCTACGAGGCCACTCAGATCGGCGGCCGCCTGCGCACCCACCGCTTCCCGGGCGACGCCGGGGTGACCGCTGAGCTGGGCGGCATGCGCTTCCCCATCTCCGGCACGTCCTTCTTCCACTACGTCGACCGGCTGGGCCTGACGCACCGCCCGTTCCCGAACCCGCTGACGCAGACGGCACGCTCCACCGTGATCGACATCGGCGGCGAGACCCACTACGCCCGCACCGCCGAGGACCTGCCGGAGTCCTTCACCGCCATCTCGGACGCCTGGGCACAGGCCCTGGTGGAGATCGGCTTCCCGGAGCTGCAGACGGCCATCCGCAACCGGGACACCGCGGAGCTCAAGCGCCGCTGGGACGCGATCGTGGCGGAGTGGGACGACCGCACGTTCTACGACTTCATCGCCTCCTCCACCGCGTTCAAGAACCTGAAGTTCCGGGACCGCGAGGTCTTCGGCGTGGTCGGCTTCGGCACGGGCGGCTGGGATTCGGACTTCCCGAACTCCATGCTGGAGATCCTCCGCGTGGTCCTCACCAACTGCGACGAGGACCAGCGCCTGGTGGACGGCGGCGTGGACCAGCTGCCCAAGGGCCTGTGGACGCTGCCGGCCCGCAGCACCTCTCCGTGGCCGGAGGGCACCACCCTGGCCTCGCTGCACGGCGGCTCCACCCTGCCGGCGGTGTCCGCGGTGAAGAAGGACCCGGCCGGACGCTTCACGGTCACGGACCGCTGGGGCGTGGCGCGCACCCATGACGCCGTGCTGGCCACCTGCCACTCCTGGCTGCTCACCACGGAAATCGACTGCGACGAGTCCCTGTTCTCCCAGGACCTGTGGATGGCACTGGACCGCACCCGCTACATGCAGTCCTCGAAGACCTTCGTGATGGTGGACGAGCCGTTCTGGCTCGAGCAGGATCCTCAGACCGGCCGTGACCGCATGTCCATGACGCTGACGGACCGCCTGACCCGTGGCACCTACCTCTTCGACGACGGCCCGGGGAAGCCGGCGGCCATCTGTCTGTCCTACTCCTGGATGTCCGACTCGCTGAAGATGCTCCCGCACTCGGTGGACCGCCGCGTGGAGCTGGCCCTGGCGGCGCTGGAGAAGATCTACCCGGACCTGGACATCCGCAGCCACATCGTGGGCGAGCCGGTGACCGTCTCCTGGGAGGACGACCCGTACTTCCTCGGCGCATTCAAGGGCGCCCTGCCGGGCCACTACCGGTACAACCACCGCATGTACACGCACTTCATGCAGCAGGACCTGCCGGAGTCCGAACGGGGGATCTTCCTCGCCGGGGACGACGTCTCCTTCACCCCCGCCTGGGCAGAGGGCGCCGTGCAGACCGGCCTGAACGCGGTGTGGGGCGTGATGACCCACTTCGGCGGGGCCTGCCACGAGTCCAACCCGGGTCCCGGTGACGTGTTCGCCGATCTGGCGCCCGTTCAGCTCGAGGACTGACCGCCATGCGTGTGGCCCTGTGGCAGCCCGCCCCGCATCCGCTGGATCCGCAGGGCGCCCTCGCGCGCCTGGACGAGGCCCTGGGCCGGGCCGCGCAGGCGGGCGCGGACGTGCTCGTGGCCCCGGAGATGCTGACCAGCGGCTATGACATCTCCGCCGCGGACACCCGTGCCCTGGCCGAGCCGGCGGACGGCCCCACCACACAACGGGTCCGGGAGCTGTCCTCACGGCACGCGGTGGCGGTCGCCTACGGCTTCCCGGAGGCCGGGCTTCCCGACGACGGCCGCTCGCCCGCCGAGGACGGCTCGCCGGAGCCGGGGGTCGCCCCCGTCTACAACTCCGCGAACCTGGTCGACGGGGACCAGCTGCTGCTGACCCACCGGAAGATGCAGCTGTTCGGGGACCTGGACCGGGCACGGTTCACCCCGGGGCCGTCCGTGCCGCACGTGGTGAACCTGCGCGGCCGGGCGGTGTCCCTGCTGATCTGCTTCGACGTGGAGTTCCCGGAGACCGTGCGCTTCGCGGCCGAGGCCGGGGCAGACCTGGTGCTCGTGCCGACCGCCAACATGCGCGGCTTCGAGTCCGTGAACCGGGTGCTGGTGCCGGCACGGGCGATCGAGAACGGCCTCACCGTGGCGTACGCGAACTGGGTGGGCGCCGAGGGCGAGCAGGACTACTGCGGCCTGTCCGTCGTGGCCGCCCCGGACGGCACCGCGCACTGGGGCGCCGAGCACGGCGAGGACCTCGTGGTGGTGGACGTCCCGGAGCCCACCCTGCGCGGCGGGGACGACGACCACCTCACCCTGCTGCGGCGGGACCTGTTCAGCTGAGCCGTGACGCCGGGCGCGCAACGGCACTGGGCCGATGCGCGCCGCAGGCGAGGGGCCGATGCGCGCCGGAGGCGAGGGGCCGTCGTCGGGAATCCCCGAGGCGGCGCCGCCGGCTCAGGTCACGGGTAGAGGCCGCGCAGGACGTGGGCCTCGGCGACGCGCTCGACGGCGGTGACCATGGCGGCCTCGCGCAATGAGGTGCCGTGCTTCTGAGCGGTGGCGATGAGGCGGTTCCAGGCGCCGGTCATGCGCTTCTCGAGCTTCTCGTTCACCTCGTCCAGGGTCCACCAGTAGGCCTGGCCGCCCTGCACCCACTCGAAGTAGGAGACGATCACGCCGCCGGCGTTGGCGAGGATGTCCGGGACGACCATGACGCCGGCCTCGTTGAGGATGCGGTCGGCCTCGCCGGTGGTGGGTCCGTTGGCGCCCTCCACGATGATCCTCGCCTTCACGTCCGCGGCGTTGTCCTCGGTGAGCACGCCCTCCACCGCGGCCGGGACGAGCAGGTCCACGTCCATGGTGAGCAGATCGGCGGCCTCGAGCTTCTCGGTGCCCGGGCAGTCCACCACGGAGCCGGTCTCCGCGACGTGCTTCTGCAGGGCGGAGAAGTCCAGGCCGTCCTCGTTCTGCACGGCGCCGTACTGGTCGCCGACGCCGAGGACCTTCACGCCGGCGTTCGCGAGGAACTCCACGGTGCCGGCGCCGACCTTGCCGAAGCCCTGCACGGCGGCGGTGGCCTGCGTCGGCTCGATGCCCTTGTGCTCCAGCGCGGCCAGGGCGATCTGGGTGACGCCGAGGGAGGTCGCCGCAGCGCGGCCCTGGGAGCCGCCGAGGGCGACCGGCTTGCCGGTGACGACCTCCGGGACCGTATGCCCCACGGACACGGAGTAGGTGTCCATCATCCAGGCCATGGTGTTCTCGTCCGTGCCCACGTCCGGGGCGGGGATGTCCTTGTCCGGGCCGATGATCGGCATGACCTCGGAGGTGTAGCGGCGGGTGACCCGCTCCAGCTCGGCCTGGGAGTACTCACGCGGGTCGATGGCGACACCGCCCTTGGCGCCGCCGTAGGGGACGTCCAGCAGGGCGCACTTCCACGTCATCCACATGGCGAGTGCGCGGACCTCGTCCAGGTCCACGGTGGGGGCGAAGCGGGTGCCGCCCTTCGCGGGGCCGCGGGAGAAGTTGTGCTGCACGCGGTGGCCGTGGAGGACCTCGATCTCGCCGGAGTCGCGGCGCAGCGGGATGGACACGGACATCTCTCGGCGGGGGCTCTTGAGGGTCTCGTGCATGCCCTCGTCGTAGCCGAGGGTCTCGATGGCCTTCGCCAACTGGGCATGCGCGTTGGCGAGGACGGGCGAGGGTTCGGACGATGCGGTGCTCATCGCGGTGGCATTCCTTCGTGGGTCGGGAACGGAATGGGCGCGCGGCGGCACCGGGTGACGGCCACCACGCTGTAGCTCACCCCGGAACTGTAGGCACAGCGGAGGGGCCGGGACCACACTCGGCGGCCCCGGCCCCTCCGTTCTCCGGAATCCGGAGGTCAGCCTGCGGCAACAGGCCCGCTCGGCCTGCGCCGTTCAGTCCGCAGACTCCGCGTGGCTGAGGCCGGCGACCCCTCCCCGGGGCCGCCGGCCTCATGGCCCGGCTGCGGCTCAGAAGCCGTTGTAGCGGTAGGCCTGCTGGCTCCAGAACGCGTTGCCCCAGGTGTGGGTCAGGGCGACGGCGCCGTGGCTCCCGTTCTGCTCGAGGGTGCGGAACTGGGTCTTGGCGTCGTCCACCCAGCCGTTGAAGATCACCACGTGGCCGGCGGCGCCGGCGCTGCCGGGGCCGAGGTTGCCGATGATGTCTCCGGGCTGCAGGTCCTCCTTGGCGATCGGGCTGAACTTCTCCGGCAGGTTCACGGTGGAGTAGGACTGGTCGCGCAGGTTGTAGGCCATGGCGACCATGCCGGAGCAGTCGGTGCGGAACTTGTAGCCGTCCGCGTCAGGGCCGGGGGCGTAGCCCTCCATGGAGTAGGGCAGGCCCTGGCTCACCCAGTGGTTCGCACGGTCCAACACCTGCTGGCGGTCGGCGCCCGGGTCCGGGGCGGGGTCCTCCGCGGTGTCGCAGGCGCCGAGGCCGGCGGCGTCCGGGATGGTCACATAAGCGCGGGAGACGTAGCCGGTCTGGCCGTTGTAGGTGACCTTGCCCCAGTGATGGGTGGAGTACGTGCCCTCCACCTGCTCGCCCTCGGTCTGGCACTCCACGGTGATGTCCGTGCCTCCCGGGATGGAGCCGAGCACGGCGGAGCCGGTGGTGGCCTCGGCGCGGATGTTCACGGCGTCGGTGGTGGTGCCTCCGGCGGCAGCGGAGGCGGCAGGAGCCTGCACGGCGGTGAGCCCGCCGGCCATGAGCACGGCGGCGGCGGTGCCGAGGAGTCGGCGGGAACGGAGGGTCGTGGTGTTCTTCGGCATGGGACTGGTCTCCTCACGGTGAGCGTGATCTGGGGACATGCCAACGCGTGGATCACGGTGACGTCTACGACGCTAGGGAAGCCGACAACGGCCCGTCCATGGGCTCAGGAACATCATGGACTCAGGTGCCGGGCGGCATGGACTCAGGTGCCAGGCGGCGGCGACGATCGTCTCTCCTCGGTGCTCCTCACCTGCGTGTCGCGGTGATCATGGCGTAGCCGGCGCTCGACCGGATCGCCCCGTCCTGGCCGGCACACTCCTCGAGGTGCCCGCGCAGCGCCTCCAGCAGCGCCTGCCGCCGGTCCCCCGCCATGGCCAGGGACCAGGTGTGGGTGGGGCTGCCTTCGAGGTAGAGCTCCATGCCGGCCTCCACGCTCGGAAAGTCCCAGGTCAGGTCACGGTGCTCCACACGCACGTCCGCGAACCACGGGCCCAGGCGTTCGGCAGCCACCCCGTCCTGCGCCCACCGCATGTGCGGCGGGGTGTGCGGCGCCTGGCCCGCCGGGGCCACGGCAGCCGTCATGCGGTCCGTCATCTCGGCGAGGAACCCACGGCCGTCCCAGGCGGTCATCACCAGGGTCCCGCCCGGGGCGAGCACGCGCGCCCATTCGGCGGGTCCGGCGCAGGGGTCGCAGATCATCGCCGCGAAGGAGGAGGCGATGGCGTCCACGGCGCCGCCCTTCAGCCCGGTGTGCTCGCCGTCCGCGAGGACCCAGTCGGCCTCCGGCACGCGTGCCCGCCCGATCTCGACCATGGCCGGCGTGGGGTCCAGGGCGGTGACCCGGAACCCACGTGCAACCAGCTTCGCGGCGCCCTGTCCATGGCCGGCACCGAGGTCGAGGACGTGGGCGCCGGACCGCACCCGGGCGGCGACCTCCTCCGCCACGGCGAGCGCCGCCGGCCTCAGCCGGGCGGCGGTGGGTGCGTAGTCCGAACTGGCCCAGATGTCCGCGGGAGTGGGAGTGCTCATGCCCGGCACTCTACTGCGAACGCTTCGCAGTTCAAGCCCGGGAGTTCCCCGGGGAGCCGCGGATTCCGGGCCGCGTCTTGGAGCCGCAGGCACAGGCCCGTGCCCATGACCGTCTCCCCGCTCGCACCGCGCCACGCCGCGGCCCGCTGGCCCTGGTGCTCGGCCGCTTCGTGCCGATCGTCCACACCTGCATGCCGGTCGCCGCCGGCACCGCGGGCATGTCCTACCGCTCCTTCGTGGGCTGGAACGTGACCGGCGCGGAAGACGGCGGCCTGACAGGGGCCGCCTGACAGGGCCTCCTCCCGCACCGGAGCCTCCTCGGCACGGTTCTCCTCCTCCGCTTCACGACGACGGCCGCCCACCTTCCGGTAGGCGGCCGCGTCGCGTGCGGGGCCGGGCCGGGCAGGACAGCCTCTCCCCGGGCCGCGCCCCCTCACCAGAGCAGGCGGAGCGCCGCCTCCTCTCCACGGACAGCGAGCGTGGAGAATGCCGCGTCCCTGGTGATCAGGACCAGCCCATCACGCATCGCCTGGGCTGCCAGCATCCGGTCGAAGGGGTCTCGATGGGTCCAGTCGAGGCCTCCGGCGAGGAGTGCGTGGCCTGAGTCGACGGGCAACGGACGCGCACCCAGGCGAGCCACCTGCACATCCCATTGCGGCAGCCAGGCATCGGCGCCGGGCAGCTTTCCGAGGCGACTCTTCGTGGCAACCTCCCACGCGCTCGCCGCCGAAACGAACAGGTCGACCGAGGCGTCCTCGAGTACCCCGCGCGACTGTGCTCCCAGGCGGTCCGGATCGTTCACTGCCCAGATGAATGCATGTGTGTCGAGGAGGACGGCCGCCTGCTCTCGGCCAGTCATCAGGCCTCCCAGACCTCGAGCTCGTCCTCGGGCAGCTCATCGAAGAAGCCGTCCGGCAGCCGGTAGGAGCCGAACCCGAGCTCCCGCCGGGCGGGCTCCACCGGAACCAGGCGCGCGACACCCCGATCGCCCCGGGCGATGAGGATCTCCTCGCCTGCCTCGACGCGCTTGAGCAATGCCGACAGATGTGTCTTCGCCTGGTGCACCTTCACCGTCTCCATAGCTCGACGATACGGACCCGCCAGAGGTTAGTCAATACAGTTAGTCCATCTGTGGAGGACAGGTGCTCTGCCCCGCCTCAGCCGCGCACGCGGATGCCGTCAGGGCCGAGCACCCTTGCGCAATGTCCCGGTCGAAGACCTTCCGGCCGGCGAACCAGGTCTGCACCGCCTGCACAGAAGGGATCTCCTCCACGTCCACCTCCCGGAGGTTGGCGGAGAGGACCGCAAGGTCCGCAGACTTGCCGGGCGAGAGCGTCCCAGTGACCTCGGCCAGCCCCATCGCCTCAGCCGGAGCCGTGGTGTAGACGTGCAACGCCTCCTCCAGGGTGAGCGCCTGCTCGGGCCAGAGGGCGCCGGGGAACTGACAAGTCGGGTCCTTGCGGGTGACCAGGCCGTAGATCGCCTCGAACGCGTTCGGGATCTCGCTGACCGGCCAGTCCGAGCCGCCGGCGACGATGGCGCCGGCGTCCACGAGGGAGCGATTCGGCTGCAGGCGGGAGCCGCGTTCCTCGCCGAGCACGTCCTTGATGGCATTGGCGATCACGCCGGGGAACCACAGGGCCGGAGAGATGTCCGCGACCACACCGAGCTCACGGAAACGCGGCACGTCCTCCGGGTCCACGAACTGGCCGTGCGCCACGTGATACCGGACGTCGGTGTGGCCGGCCTCGCGGACCTTTTGCACGGTGTCCAGGACGAGGCGCACCGAGGCGTCGCCGGTGCAGTGGATCTTCGCTGAGATGCCTCGCTCAGCGGTGCCCATGAGCCAGCCCTCGAGCTCGGCGGGGTCCATGGTGGTCTGCCCGTGGTGGCAGCCGCCGAACCCGGCCTCCGCCAGGTAGGGCTCGATGAATGCGCCGGTGCCGGCCGGGGGCACGCCGTCCAGAAAGATCTTGATGAAGTCCGGACGGTGGTGCGGACTGCGGGTGCCCTCACGCCCGGCGATAATCCCCTCTCCCAGCGGGGCCGTGCCGAAGATGAAGTCGTTGGCCTGCATGGAAGTGACCACCCAGGCGGTCAGTTCGTCGGCATCGTCCAGCACCTTGAGCGCCTTCATCAGCTGCAGAGAGGCGGCGGCATCCTGGAACGCGGTGACGCCGTAGGAGTGCAGGATCTCGATGCCGCGCCGCGCCGCCTGGGCATAGTCCTCGTCGCGGGTGGGGTGCAGGCGCTCTCGAAGCTGCTCCATGTCCCTGCCCGCCGCCTCGATCAGCACGCCGGTGACGTGGCCGTCCGCGTCACGCAGGTACTGGCCACCCTCCGGATCAGTCACCGTGTCGCCGATCCCGGCGAGGGCAAGGGCCGCCGAGTTGGCCCAGCGATTGTGCTTCGAGTCGTCCTTGAGCACCGCCGGCCGCCCACCGGTCGCCTCGTCGAGACGGGCAAGCGCCTCGGTTGAGTTGATCTGGTTCATCAAGCCGGAGCCCCAGCTGCCGCCCACGACCCACTCCTCGGGTCCGAGCCGTGCCGCGTGTGCGGCGACCGCCTCCAGGAGCCCGTCGAGGTCGAGGGTCGGCGAGGCATCAAGCTCGAACAGGTCCATCTGCCCTGCGATCAGGTGGTGGTTGTGAACGTCATGGAGTCCCGGCAGGACGTAGGCGTCGCCGAGGTCCACGACATTCGTATCCGGTCCCCGCAGCTCCATCGCCGCGGCTCCGACTGCGGCCACCTTGCCGTCGATCACGGCCAGAGCCGTAACGGTGCCGAGTTCGGGGTCGAGAGTGTCGATGGTGCCGTTGACGAAGAGGGTGTGAGCGTCCATGCATCCACCGTCACACCGACCAGGGTCGTGCGCATTAACTCTGCGCGAAGGGTGGGCGCCGACGAGCGCAGGCTCAACCCCGCACACGGATGCCGTCCGGACCGGGCTCCATGGTGACGCCGGAGAGGTCGGGCACCAGGTGGTCGGCCGCGGAGAGCCGGGCGAGGTCATGCGAGGTGCCGACGGCCAGCACAGTGGCTCCGGCGTTGCGGCCGGCACCGACGCCGGCGGGAGCATCCTCCACCACCAGGCAGCGGGCGGGGTCCACGCCGAGGCGTTCGGCGGCCATGCGGTAGCCCTGCGGGTCCGGCTTGCCCGCCGCCACGTCCTCCGCGGCGATGAACAGCTCCGGCACGGGCAGTCCCGCGGCGTCCAGGCGCAGACCCATCAGGTCGCGGCCGCCGGAGGTGACGGCGGCCCACCGGTCGGCGGGCAGTCCGTCCAGGATCCGCAGCGCGCCGGGCAGCGCCACGATCCCGTCCAGGTCGTTCGTCTCGTACTCGAGCAGCTCCGCTGCGGCGGCGTCCACCTGGTCGGCGGCGAAGAACTCCTCGATGGTGTCCCGTGCGCGGCGGCCGTGGGTCACCGAGAGCAGACGCTCCACGTCCACGCCGTGGGCCTCGGCCAGCCGGGTCCAGGAGCGTTCCACGGAGGCGGTGGAGTCGGCGAGGGTGCCGTCGATGTCGAAGAGCACGGCGTCCACGGTGAGGTCGAAGGAGCTCATGCCCTCCAGGCTGTCACGTCCTCAGGCGCTGCGGACAGCCGTGTGCCGCGCGATGTACCCGGCGGTGGTGAGCGTGAGGTCCGGGCGGGCCCGGCGGACCCGGTCGATCAGGTCCAGCTCGGACATTCCACGGGTCCCACCGGGCACGAGGTCCTCAGCCCAGGCCGCGGCCTCGGACTCGCAGGAGAAGCCGGCCTCACGCAGGACGAGGCGCTGGTCGCGTCGGTCGCCGAAGACCTTCCGCCAGAACGTGTTGCCGCCGTCGCCGTTCATCATGGTCATGTTCCCCTCTGCGTCTGTGCACCGCCCCGGCCCGCGAAGGCTCCTCCGCCGGCCCCGGACGCCGGTGCCGGGCGCACCCGCGTCAGGTGCGCCGTGGCTCCCACGCTACTGACCGTCCGCACAGCGCACCTCCACCGGAAGACGGATCCTGCCACGCCGGCGCCTCCCCCTCCCGGCGGACCTTCTCACCGCGCGGTCTACTCGGTGACCGGGTGTGCGCACTGGGGGTGCGCCCCGGCGGACCTGCTCGCCCCGCGGTCTATTCCCGCCAGAGCCGGATGTGTCCCCGCATGACCCCGCGTTGCCCCGCATGACTGCATCCCTCGCTTCGAGACCCCCGGCCGGTGTGTCATGGCCGCCATGATCATCACCGGACTCCTCCTGGGCACCGTGCTGGGCTTCGTGTTCCAGCGCGGGCGCTTCTGCGTCACGGGTGCGTTCCGTGACCTGTTCACCCTCCGCTCGTCCCGCTGGCTCACCGCCTTCATGGTGGTGGTGGCCGTGCAGTCCGTGGGCGTGTTCGCCCTGGACGCCGCCGGCGTCATCACCCTGGCCCCGGAGACCTTCCCGTGGCTGGGCACCATCCTGGGCGGCCTGATCTTCGGCTTCTCGATCGTGCTGGCCGGCGGCTGCGCCACCGGCACCTACTACCGCGCCGCCGAGGGCCTGGCGGGCTCCTGGTTCGCGCTGATCTTCTACATCGTGGGCGCCGCAGCGTTCCGCAAGGGCCCGCTGGCCGGCACCACCGAGGCCGTCCGCTCCGTGGAGACGCAGACCGGCTCGTTCCAGCAGCTGACGGGGCTGTCCCCGTGGGTGTTCGTGGCGGTCCTCGTGGCGGCCGTGGGTGTGGCCGTCCGCCACCACCTGCGTCGCGAGTCCCGGATGACCCGTTTCCGGCTGCCGGCCACCAAGACGGGCCTGGCCTACGTGCTCACCGAGAAGGCGTGGCACCCGTTCGTCACCGCCGCGATCATCGGTGTGCTGGCGATCCTCGCCTGGCCGCTGTCCTGGGCCACCGGCCGCGAGTCCGGCCTGGGCATCACCGGCCCCTCGGCGAACATCGGCGCGTACATCGGCACCGGGGACCCGGAGCTGGTCGACTGGGGCGTGATGCTCGTGCTCGGCCTGCTGGTCGGCTCGTTCATCGCCGCGAAGGCCTCCGGCGAGTTCCGCATCCGCATCCCGGACGCCACCACCACGGTCCGCTCGATCCTCGGCGGCCTCGGCATGGGCTGGGGCGCCGCGTGGGCCGGCGGCTGCACCATCGGCAACGCCATGGTGAACACCGCGACATTCACGTTCCAGGGCTGGGCATCCCTGGTGTTCATGATCCTCGGCACCGGGCTGGCCACGAAGATCTTCATCCTCAACCACCGCGGCAAGGGCGCCACCCCGGCCGCCGCCGCCTCCCCGGTGACGCTCACCCCGGTCGGCTGACCGCCCCCACACCCTCCTTCCCGACGACGGCCACTCCCCCTTCCCCGCCCGGCCCACCTCCACGGTGGGCGGGCAGGCGGAGGCGAGGAAACGTCGTCGGGAAGACGGAGACGACACCCACGAACCAAGGAGAGACACCCATGGCACGCCACCTTCTCGAGACCGACGGACAGGTCTGCCCCTTCCCGCTGGTGGAGGCGAAGCAGGCGATGGCGCAGATCCCCAGCAGGGACGAGCTGATCATCGACTTCGACTGCACCCAGGCCACCGACTCGCTGCCGCGCTGGGCGGCCGAGGACGGCCACGAGGTCACCGAGTTCACCAAGCGCGGTGCGGCCGAGTGGACGATCGTGGTGAAGAAGGGCTGACCGGCGGCGGCCCGCACGGGCCGCAGACACGCGTCAGGGGCGGGACCGGGTGGATCGGGCCTGCCCCTGCGGCGTTGTTCAGGCATTGGCGCCCTGGCGCACCTCGGCGAGGAGTCGCCCGTCGTCCTTCACCATCCAGTACTCCCAGCCGTCGACGTCCTCGGCTCCGTCCGCCTGGGCCGCGAGGTCCGGAGTCTTGTGCTCCTCGTCTCCCAGGCGAAGGGTGCCGTCCTCGGTGATCTCCACGATGGACTCCGTCTGGCCACTGGCGGGCACGAGCTCCATGCCGGCGGCCAGAGCGCCGTCCCGCACCAGCTCGTCGAAGGCGGGCAGCACCGGGGTGGTGTCAGCCACCGGCCAAGAGGCCGTGCGGGGCTGGTAGTTCGGGTCCGAGAGTTTGCGGAACCCCTCGTACGTGACCTCCGCGATCAGACGACGGCGCTCCTTCAGGAAGTCGTCGTAGGGGAGCTCGGTCCAGTCCTCCGGGAGGGCGTGCCACCACATCTGCTGCGCCAGCCGGTCTCCTTCGATGGCCTTGTCCCGGACCTGCTTGTCCCAGTACTCCGAGGGCTTGGCGTTCGAGATCTCGATGTTGTCGGACCATTCCACCAGCGCCTGGTTGGCGACCTGGTTGATGTGCGAGTAGGACGTGATGCCCAGGTCCTGCTTCAGGTGGTCCTTCGGGAACAGATGGTGCTTCTCCATGCCCTTCACCGGCCGCCGCGAGGGGTCCAGCCAGTCCTTGACCTTCAGGGTGGAGAGCAGGGTGTCGGCATCGAGGATCGTCAGCGCTGCCACGTAGCCCAGGTAGGCCGGTCCGAAGATGTTCGACGTGTGCAGGTCCTCCGGGAATGACAGGCTCCACCAGTCGGCCGTGAGGGTGCGTGCGATCTGGGCGTCGATGGCCTCGAGGAACGCCTCCGGAGTCCTCTCGGTGAGCGCGTTGAGACGGTTCAGGTCCTCCTGCGCCTTGGACTCCGGGCTGCCGGAGAACCGGCCGGTGATCTGCACCATGAAGAACCAGCGGGCCATGCCCTCACGCAGCGCGTCGACGGAGACGCCGAATCGCGTGCGGCCGATCAGCCACAGCGCATACCCGTAGATGACGGCGTTCTTCGAGGTGATCATCGAGGAGGTCCGGACGCCCGCACGCTCCAGCACCTTGAGGTACTTGTCCCAGTTCTTCGGGTCCAGGGCGACCCGGTGCCCCTCCTTGAGCTTCTCGAGCTCGCGCTCCCGGTTCTCCGGGACGATCTCCCGGGTGCGGGGGTCTCGGCCGCGCAGGGCGTTGTAGGCGTCCGCGAACTGGGCACGGCCGTTGCCGACCGCCATGGCGACGCGGAGCATGTGCACGGCGTCCAGGGTGAGGTAGGGGTTCTTGGGCGTCCACCGGACCGGCCGGTCCAGCATGCGCGACATCTCCTGCGGCGTGAACCGGGAGTGCCGGGCGAAGTCCTCGAGCTCCTGACGCCCCTGCTCCCAGAACACGGAGAGCCAGGTGAGGATGAAGTCACCGGACGAGAGCTTCACCCCCTGCGAGTTGATCCTCACGAAGATGTCCGCGACGGTCTCCCGCCCGACGCTCTCCTTCAGCTGCACCACATAGAACTGGTACTTGAGGACGTCGGCGAGCCTGTTGATGGCCACCTCGATGGCGGTCTCCTCATCACGGCTCAGGCGCTCACCACCCTGGGCGGTCTCCAGGGCCTCGATGTAGTCACGTCGCGCGGTGATCGGCTGCTCGAACACCGTCCGGATGTCATGGATCCACTCCGCCGACCGTCGGATGGCGTTGTCCGGCACCGCGAACCGTTCGGTCTTCGGGTTGAAGGCGACGACGATGCGCTCCTCCGCGTAGTCATCGCGAAGCACCTTGGCGCCCTTCACCACCGCGTACAGGGAGGTGAGCCGCTGCTGGCCGTCGACGACCTGCATCGAGCCGGCCTGGGTCTTGTCGGCGACGCCGATGGACTTGGTGTGCTCATCGGCCCTGTTCTCCCAGAACATGACCTGTCCGACGGGGAAGCCCCGGTACATCGAGTCCACGAGGTCGCGGACCTTCGCGTTGCCCCAGACGAAGGGTCGCTGGATGTCCGGCAGTCGCACGCGTCCGCTGTCCACCCCGTCCACCAGGTCCTGGACAGTCCATGGATGATGTCCGAACGTCTCTGGCATGGCCTCCCCTTCAACGGTGCGTGTGAGCCTCCCCCATTCTCTCGTGCGGGCGCCGCCGACGGCAGCCTCCGGAACGGGGACGAAGACGCCGCAGGGGCGGGACCGGGTGGCTCGGTCCTTCCCCTGCGGCCGCTCAGCGCACCGGACCGCGCAGTGCACGGCCGAGCCGGCCGAGCGCCCAGCCCACCGCCGTGTAGGCGGCACTGGTCACTGCGCCCACCACCGGAGAGACCAGCCACTGCCCGGCCCGGGTGTACCGGATGCCCGTGGCCATGGCGGACGGATTCACCACCGCGTCCTCCACGGCGTGCATGACCACCCCGGGCCACACCGAGCGGGTGAGCGCGTAGACCTCCGTGTAGAGCGGGGTCCAGGCCAGGATCACCCCGGCGGCCACGGCGGCGAAGGCGCGGCGGGGAACGTCGAGCACGGCACGCATGTCCGCCTCCGGCAGGAAGCGCAGATAGTAGGGCACATGCCAGGCGGCCCAGACGGCGCCGACCGTCAGGTTCAGCGGCACCCTGCCCACGCCGGCGCGCAGGAGCTCCTCGGTGAGGTAGCCCCTCCAGCAGGACTCCTCCACCAGGTTCTTGACCAGGGCGGGCCCGAGCGCGGTGGCAATCGACCGGCCCAGGCCGGCGACGTCCGCGCGGGAGAGGTCGACGAGCCCGGCCGCCCGGCCGAGCCCCAGCGCCCCCGCTGTCACCGCCGGGTAGACCAGCACCGCAGTGCCCCAGGCGAGCGTGCGGTGCGTGCCCGAAGACGCCACGGCGTCCGCGGGGCGAAGCGGCAGGAAGGCCCCGTGCCTGACCCGGCGCAGCACGGCTGCGGCGGCCAGCGGGGACAGCAGCCAGACCAGGCTGCCGGGGCTGTCCATGGAGTCCGGACGTCCTGCGGCGCGGTTCACGGCCACCCCCGCCCAGCCGGCCCCGGAGGCGACGACGCCGAAGGCGAGCAGGTCCGAGCGGAACGGGACGGTGGCGGCACGGCTGGACGTCGGAGGCGGGGCGGAACGGACTGCAAGGACAGGCAGATGCGGCGTCACACCGTCACGATAGCCCGGGCCGTCGACGCAGCAGAAGGGGTCCGGACCCCGGCGGTGGCGGTGGCGGGACGTGCGACCGGTCGTCACCCCATCGGGCTCACTGCCTGCCGGTGCCGTCCTTGTTCACGATGGCGATGGCGGCGGTGTCCGGGGCGGAGTCGGCGACCTCGTTCATGGCGTGGTCCGCGTCCCCGGTGCGCCGATACTCGGCATGGATACCCTCCCAGAGATGGGCGTTGTGCACGCCGATCTCCTTCGGGTCCAGGACGGGGTCCTGGCCGGCACGCCTCTGACGGTCGTAGTCCTTGACCAGGCGGATCGCGATCGGAGACAGCAGCACCAGGGCGAGGATGTTGACCCAGGTGTAGAGGCCCACGCCGAAGTCCGCCATGGCCCACGCGAACGCGGAGGTCTGGGTGGCACCGAAGACCATGGAACCGGCGAGCAGGATGTGGGCGATCGCCTCAAGGACCTTCAGGACCGGCTTGCGCTTGACCAGGTACGCCAGGTTGGTGACGGCGTAGAAGTCGAAGGACAGCAGCGTGGTGAACGCGAACAGGAACACGGCCACGGCCACCAGAGACGGGCCGAAAGCCGGGATCACAGAGTCGATAGCGGTCTGGGTCCAGGCCGGGCCCTCCTCCACACCGGGCAGGTGCTCCACGATCGGCTCGCCGTCCGGGCCCTGCACGTTGAAGCTGTCGGTGGCCAGGATCATCAGACCGGTGATGGTGCAGACGAACAGGGTGTCCACGTAGGCGGAGAAGCCCTGGGCCAGGCCCTGCTTCACCGGGTGGGTGACGTTCGCGGCGGCCGAGGCCTGGGCGCCGGAGCCGGTGCCGATCTCGGTGGAGTACACGGCACGGCGGACGCCCCACGCGATGGCGGCGCCCATCATGCCGGCGTAGGCCGAGTCGAGGGCGAAGGCGGAGGTGAAGATCAGGGAGAACATCGCCGGGACGTGGGTGATGTTGAAGAGCACCACGATCAGGCCGACGAGGATGTAGGCGCCGGCCATGAACGGCACGATCAGGCCGACGGTGCGGCCGAGGCGGTGCATGCCGCCGAACACGATGATCAGGAAGAACGCGGCCATGCCCAAGCCGACCCAGAGCGGGTCCCAGCCCCAGGCCTCGGTGGTCGCCGCGGTCACGGCGTTGGCCTGGATCTGCGGGCCGGTGATGGTGGTGGCGAAGACGGTGGCGGCCGCGTAGGCGACCGCGAGCCAGCGCCAGTTACGGCCGAGGCCCTCGAGGATGTAGAAGGCCGGACCGCCGCGGAACTCGCCCTTCACCTTGTGCTTGTACAGCTGGGCGAGGGAGGACTCCGCCACGGCCACGGGGGCGCCGAGGAACGCGGTGATCCACATCCAGAACAGGGCGCCGGGGCCGCCGACGAACATCGCGGCCGCGACGCCGGCGATGTTGGCGACGCCGATGCGGCCGCCCAGCGCCATCGCGAAGGCCTCGAACGAGCTGATGCCGGCGGAGGTGCGCCCGCCGTGGATCAGCTGCCCCACCATGTCACCGATCAGCCGCAGCTGGGGCACCGCCATCCTGATGGTGAAGTAGAGGCCGATGGCCAGGATGATGATCACCATGGGCAACGCCCACATGATCGCGTTCGCAGATTCGATGAATGACTGCATGGAGTCCTCAAGGTCGGTGACAGAGCTCACGGCACCTTAGTGGGAGCTGAGCGGTGACCGCGAGGTCTCATCTGCGGCAGAGGGGGAATTCGTTCGGGGCAGGGCCTCCCGGTACCCTCGCTCGCCTTCACGACCTCCTTCACGACGACGGCCCGCCTCCGTCTTTCCCCCTTCCGCACTTCCGCCGAGCCAGAGGAAGTGGTCACCTCGCACGTGCGTGAAGTGACCACTTCCTCTGGTTCGCCGCGGCCGTTCCTCTAGTTCGCCGCGGCAGGCCCCTGCGGATCACCGCAAAAAAGAGAGCACTTGAGAGATACGAGCGCTCACGCGCATAATTTGCGACAAACGCCGTCGATTGGATCACCATGCTCTTCTCCACTCCTCCGCTGACGGACGACGACCGCGCCGTCCTCGCCGCCATTGACGCGCACCGGGAGGCCATGCGCTACAACCTGAGCGCTCCGCATCGCTGGGTCGGCACGCTGGCACGCCAGCAGCGCGCCCGCGACACGGTGGGATCGAATTCGATCGAGGGCATCCACGTCAGCCGTGAACAGGCACTGGCCATCCGGGCAGACTCGGCCGATCTCGTCGAGGTGGACGAAGACTGGCTGGCAGTAAGGGGCTATTCGGACGCCATGACCTATGCACGGATCATGGCGGACGAGGGACGAGACCTCACCCTTCCCGACCTCCTCGCCCTGCACTTCATGACCACGGCCCACGACCTTGGGCAGCGACCCGGGCGTCTCCGCCTGACCGACATCTACGTGCAGCAGGAAGGCAGCGGACGGACGGTCTACACCGGCCCCGCCCCGGAGGAGGTGGACGGCCTGCTGGACGAGCTGCTGTCCTCGCTCGCCTCCAACTCCCCGGACGAGCACCCGCTGGTCTCGGCGGCCATGGCCCACCTGAACCTCGTGATGATCCACCCTTTCAGCGACGGGAACGGACGCATGTCCCGGATCCTCCAGTCCTGGCGGCTCTACTGGGACCGCCTGGCGGAGGCGGCCTTCGTCTCCGTGGAGGAATACCTCGGGCGGAACACGGAGGCCTACTACGCGGTGTTGGCCGAGGTGGGCGCCGGGCGGTGGGCACCTGAGCGGGATGCCTCCCCCTGGCTGGAGTTCATGCTGACCGCCCACTATCGCCAAGCGATGACCATCCGCCGCCGGATCGACGTGATGGAACAGGTGGCACGGCGCGTGGACGAGTTGATCGACACCCTCGCCCTCCCAGAACGCGCCGCCGCACCGCTGGAGTTCGTGCTCACCGACTGGCGCCTCACGAATGCGCTGTACCGCGACGCGGCCGGGGTCGCCCGGCCCACCGCCTCGCGGGACCTGAACCTGCTGACGAAGGCCGGGGTGCTGGTCCGTGAAGGGGACAAGCGCGGCGCGGCCTACTCTCCAAGCGCAGAGCTGCAGCAGTGGGTTGAGCTGACACGCCGGTCGGCACGCCAGCGCTTCGACGTGGCCGCCGACCCGTACAGGTCGCTCCGACGGGGCAGGAAGCTGTAGACCGGCAGGGTACGACGACGGCCGCTCGCCGGAGTGAGTCAGATGGCGCTTACCGTGTCCACGTCCTCTGAAAGACTCACCTCATGAATTCGCTCGCGGTGGCACTCCAGGTCCGGCGGCTCGTCCAGGACGACGCAGCCCTCCGCATGCTGCGCATGGACTCGCTGCCGCTGGTGGCAGGCGTCCTCGAGACCCACCTCAGCGCGCCTAACGCCACCATGCCCACCCATCAGCTGCACGACCTCCTGGATGCGGAGCTGGACCCCCTCCGCACCCATCTCGATCTCTCCGACCGCACGGCCAAGGGCTTCTGCGAGGACTGGCGCCAGGCAGGACTGCTGGAACGCCGGCTTCACGGCGAGTCCCGCGAAGAGGTCTACGCGCTCACCCCGGCAGCCCGCCAGGGTCTGCGCCTGATCGAACAGCTCCTGGAGCCACGGGCCAGCGTCACAGAATCGCGCTTCGTCGCGCTCCTGACCGCGCTGCACCGGCTCGCCGTCGAGACCGATCCGGACGTCGACCGCCGCGTGGCCGCCCTGCAAGCAGAACGCGATCGCTTGGACGAGCGGATCCGGCGCCTGTCCTCCGGCGAGGATGACCTCCTGGACGAACGCCGCGCCCGGGAACGACTGGAGGACTTGCTCGGCCAGGCTGCGGACCTGCCCACGGACTTCGCCCGGGTCCGCGCTCGCTTCTCGCAGCTGAACCAGGAGCTGCGTCGGCGCATCCTCACGGACGAGGGCCTGCCTAAGGAGGTGCTGGAGAACGTGTTCCGCGGCGTGGACGTCATCGAGTCCTCGGACGAGGGACAGACCTTTGCCGCGTTCTCCCGGCTGGTCCGCGACCCCGCCATGGCCGAGTCGTTCGAGGCGGACGTCCGCGCCGTTCTCGGCCGCGACCTCTTCACCGACCTGCCGGCGTCCGTGCGCAGCACCCTGCGAACCCTGCCGCGCACCCTGGACGACGGCGCCCGTTCCGTGCAGGACAGCCTCACCGAGTTCGCCCGTGGACTGCGTGGGTACGTGCTATCGCAGGAGTATCAGCGCGACCGTCGCCTCCACACCGCCCTCCAGGAGGCCCTCGCGGCCGCTGCCGAGGCGGCCCCTGCCACCCGCCCGTTCCATCGCACCGGCCTGGACATGGAGCTCACCGGCATGTCCCCGCGGTCGCTGGGCACCCTCACTCTGCATGACCCCCGAGAGTTCGACGTCGGGGCTGCGCTCGAGGAGGCCGAGGTCGAGACCGTGGACGTCGAGGCCCTCCGGCTGCTTGCACGGGAGACGGAGATCGACTTCGCCGAACTGCGCGAGAACGTCAACGGCGTCCTTGCCGATCACTCCCCCGTCAGCGTGGCCGATGTGCTCTCCTTGCACCCGGCCACGCAGGGCGTCGCGAGCGTCGTCGGGTTGCTCTCGCTGGCGGCGCGCCATGGGGTGATCGACGACGACGCCACGGACCTCCTTCGCTGGCCCGTGGAGACGGAGAACTCCGAGACACCCGGCTCCGGCCTCCCCCACCGCTCCGCCCGGGTGGTACGTCACCTGTTCACCGAAAGGCTTCCCTGATGACCTCTATCCCCGAGGACGAGCTCCACGAGACCCCCGAGAACCCGCATGCCCTCTGGGAGGGAGACCTGGGCACGCTCGGCGAGCAGTCGCGCCGCGCCCTGCTCGAGCTGCTCAAGGGGCCGTACCTCTCGGGCCGTCGGCGCCCACAGCTCTGGCAGGCTCTCGTCGCAGACGAGGCGGTCATCCGCTCCCGGCTACACGAGCTGTTCCTGGACGTGGTGATCGACCGGCAGGACGAGTTCGCGTTCACCCGCCGCGTGGACACCGACGAGCTCACCACGCCCTCGGCCTTGCGCACCGAGGCCATGAGCTTCCTGGACACCGCCATGCTGCTGGTGCTCCGCGGTCACCTGCTGACCTCCGCCGGCGAGCGCCGTGTGGTGGTCGGCAAACAGGAGATCTACGAGCAGCTCGCCGTGTACCGGGAAGGAGACGACGCTGCCTGGGCCAAGCGTCTCAACGGCTCGTGGACGAGGATGCTCAACCGCTTCAACGTGCTGCACAAGGTCGAGGAGGATCGCGCGGAGATCTCGCCGGTGCTCAAGGTCGTGATCGGCCCCGAGCAGGCGGCGTCATTCACCGAGCTGTACCGCGGCATCGCTGAGAGAGGGACCTCCACCTCCGATACCGACGACTCCGCCGAGACCGAGGAGGACACCGCATGAGCACCCTGCAGATGACCGACCAGAAGGCCTTCGAGCTCGGTCCCCAGCTGGATGTTCGCCCCGTCGAACCGGCTCCGCAGCGGCAGTGGCGCCTCGCGTCGGTGCAGATCGCCAACTGGGGCACCATGGACGGCCGGATCTACCGGTTCCCCGTGTCCCGCCGGGGCCATCTGATCACCGGCCCGTCGGGGTCAGGCAAGTCTTCGGTGCTGGACGCGATCGCCTCCGTGCTCACCCCGGACAAGTGGCTGAAGTTCAACCAGGCGGCGCAGGCCGGCGGCGAGCGTGCGGCCACCCGCAGTGTCGTCTCGTATGTGCGTGGCGCGTGGACCAGGCAGCAGGACGAGCAGGAAGACCGTGTGGTCTCGGCGTATCTGCGGCCCCGCGCGACCTGGTCCGGCGTCGTGCTGACGTACCGGGACGGAACCGGTGGTGTCGTCTCTCTGGCGCGACTGTTCTTCCTACGGGGCACGTCCATGTCCAGCGCAGACATGCGGGACCTGTGCCTGCTGGAGCGTTCTGAGGTTGAGCTGGCGGAGCTGCAGACCCTGATCGACGACGGCATCAAGACCCGCCGCGTGCAGGACCGATGGCCCAAGGCAGTGGTGACCACGAACGGCACGCACGGCAAGTTCTACGCTCGCCTGCGGTCGGTGTTCGGCATGCGCGACGACGCCGCGCTGCGGCTTCTGCACCGGACCCAGTCCGCCAAGGGCCTGGACTCGCTGGACCAGCTGTTCCGCCACCACATGCTCGAGGTGCCGCAGACGTTCGAGATGGCGGACAAGGCGGTCGAGGAGTTCGGGGCACTGCGTACCGCATACGAGCATGTGACGGACCTGCGCCAGCAACGTGACCACCTGCTTCAGGTGCGCACCGTGGCAGACGAGTACGAGACCGCGCTCTCGGATACGGAGCGTCTGCGGCGACTGCAGGAGGCGATCCACCCCTACCGACAGAGCCGAGAGCTCGAGAATCTGCGCCGGGAAGTGCAACAGGTGCGCGGTTCCCTGCGCGGCCTGCGGGCACGGCAGGAAGAAGCCCGGGCAGCACTGGAGAGAGCGGAGCAGCGTCGTGCCGGGACCATGCTGGCCCTGCACCAGGCCGGGGGCGGACAGATCGAGGAGCTCGGACGCCAGATCTCGGCTGAGGAGGAGCAGCGACAGGACCGGGAGCGTCGGCACGCCGTGCTGCTGTCCCGGCTGAGCGAGGCAGGGCTGGAGGCCGTGCCGGGGAGCGTCGCAGAGTTCGGCGAGCTCCACGCGATGATCGAGACCGATCTGGCCCGGAACCCGGAGCACGCCGGGCCGACGCACGAACAGTTCGACGAGCGGAGCCGCCTGAAGGAGGCGGTGGCGGAACTCGATGAGGACATCAACGCGCTGCGTCGGGTCCGCAGCTCGGTACCGCGGCGGCTTCTGGACGTCCGCAAGGCCCTTGCAGAGCATCTGTCCGTCCCTTACGAGTCCCTGCCCTTCGCCGCGGAGCTGCTGGAGGTCTCCGAGGAGCATCGGGAATGGACCGGCGCGATCGAGCGCGTGCTCGCACCACTGTCCCTGACACTGCTGGTGCCCACACGGCTGCTGGCGCGGGCGCAGGAATGGATCGACGGCCGGCACCTGGGGGTTCGGCTGCGGTTCGACGAGGTGTCCGCACGCTCCGTGAGCGTTCCCCCGGCACGCAGCCAGGACTCGCTGGTGCACAAGGTGACGGTGAAGCGCGGCGAGTTCCACGACTGGCTGCAGGCCCGCCTGGTCGACCGGTTCGACCTGGCGTGCGTGACCTCGGCTGCGGAGCTGGCACGCCACGAGCGTGCCGTCACGCTCGCCGGTCAGGTCAAGCACGGGCGCGGCCGCTTCGAGAAGGACGACCGTTTCCGGGTGGACGACCGCTCCCGTTGGGTGCTCGGAGATCCAGCGGCCAAGCTGGAGGTCCTCGTGGCGGCCCGGCAGGCTCGCACCGAGGAGCTGTCACGCGCCGAGGAGGCGGTCGATCGAGCCTTGCACCTGGCCGACAGCGAACGTCAACGTCGCGCCGCGCTCAAGGCCGTCCTCGAGACCGAGTGGAAGGACGTGGACCGGGAGGGTCCGACTCGACGCATCGCGGAGCTGCAGGCCAGGATCAAGGAGCTCAGCTCTGTCGATTCGGACCTCGAACAGGCCCGCCTCCGGAACGACGAAGCGGAGGAGGCGTGGCGAGAAGCACGCGAGACTGCGCGAGAGGCCGATGTCGCCGTCGACTTCGCCGAGAAGACCGAACGAGAGCTGACCGGGCAGGTCAAGGAGCTGACCGCGGTCTGCGCGCAGCACGAGCCTCTCGACGACGCCCTCCGGGCCGACCTGGACGCCCGCTTTCGAGCGGTGCGCCGTTCGTCCTCCCCCAATGCCCTCGCTGACGCCGCCGAGTCGGTGCGCCACGAGGTGACCGCCCAGGCAGAGCAGGCGCAGACAGCAGCGGCCAGGGCCGCGCAGCGCTGCACGATGCTCACCACGGAGTTCTCGCGCCAGTGGGCCTCGGCAGCTGCAGACGCCTCCCCCGGGGTCGAGGACCGGGGCTCCTACCTGGCGATCTTGGAACGGATCATCGGCCAGGGCCTGCCGGACCACGAAGGGCGATTCCAGACCCTGCTGCACGACCGCTCCTCCGTGCTCTTCGGTGAGCTGCACAGCGCTATCCGTTCAGCGCCGGGCGACATCACGGACCGGGTGGAGCGGATCAACACATCGCTGCGCCGCTCCCCGTTCGACGAGGGTCGGTTCCTGCGGTTGCGGGTCCGCACGCGGCGCACCGAGACGGTCACGCAGTTCTTGCGGGACCTGTCCACGGCCGCCACGCATGCGTGGGAGGATGACACCCTGGAGGACGCCGAGCGTCGCTACGCCGCCCTGGCATCGATCATGGACCGTCTCGCCTCCTCTGATCACGTGGACCGCTCGTGGCGCCGGCAGTGTCTGGACACGCGGGAGCACGTCACCTTCCTGGCCGAGGAGATCGACGCCGCCGGGGAGGTCCACGCCACCTACGACTCGGGCGCCGCGATGTCCGGCGGGCAGCAGCAGAAGCTGGTCGTCTTCTGTCTCGCGGCGGCGTTGCGCTATCAGCTGGCGGCCCCGGAGGATCCGCTGCCGGTGTACGGCACGGTGGTCCTGGACGAGGCCTTCGACAAGGCAGACGCCCGCTACACGCGTATGGCCATGGACGTGTTCGTGGAGTTCGGCTTCCAGATGGTGCTTGCGACCCCACAGAAGCTACTGCAGACGATCGAGCCCTACGTCGGTGGCATCACCACCGTGGAGAACCCGACCCGCAGGCTCACCCGTCTCGCGGACATCACGTGGGAGGACGACAAGTGAGCGCTTCCCGTCCCATCATGCTGACACCGGCCGATGCACGGGAGTCCGCCCGGGCGAAACTGATCCGTTCCCACCGGTCCTGGACGGTCGGCGAGCGCCCTGATCCGGCCTTCAGTTGCGGTCTGAGGCCGCCCACGGAGCAAGCGGTGCTCGCGGACCTGCCCAGGGCGCAGGCCTGGGTGCGTCAGTGGCGGGAAGCCGCACTGCCGGAGGACATCGAGGTGCAGTGGCAGGAGCGCACCTGGCGGAGTGTGGGCCGGCAACAGATCCCGGTCCGTCTCACGGCTCACACGGTGGAGGCTGTGGCGGCATGGGTGGGCGGAGCCCCGGCTCGGGAGCAGCGCGTGTTCGCTCAGCGGGTCGCCACGGTGCGGCGTCATGCAGAAAGGTGGGCACGATCGGCCGCCGCTCACGGTGCGCCCTGTTCCCTCCACCTTCCGGACGACGGCGCGGCTGCCCGTGAGGCATCCCCCGATGACGCAGTGACCCCTGTCCTGCGGCGCCACGCACAGCGGCTGACGGACTTGGACGAGGCGGACTTCCGGGCCGTGGTCGAGGTGCTGGACTGGCTGCAAGAGCATCCGGTGGCGGGCATGCGGCCGCGGCAGCTGCCCATCCGCGGCGTGGACTCGAAGTGGTTCGGCCGGCACCGGAGCCTGCTGGAGGCGTTGGCTGCACCGTTTCGACCATCGGCCTCGGATCCGGTCGTGGGCTCGGCGAGAGGGGTGCTCGGCGTCGTCGATTCCCATGCCCTGGTGCGGCTGCGGATCCTGGATCCGGCGCTGCGGCCGGCGGGGATCCGGGACATGGACGTACCGGTGGAGCAGGCGTCGGAGTGGGCGGTGACACCGGAGCATGTGCTGATAGTGGAGAACAGCGAAACGCTGCTGTGCCTGCCGGATGCGGCCGGGACGATCGCCGTTTGGGGGCACGGTCACGACACCACGCCGGCGTCTCTGCCTTGGTTGTCCGAGGCCGACCTGACGTATTGGGGAGATCTCGATTCGCAGGGTTTCGCGATCCTGCACCGGTATCGCGCTCGCCTGCCGCAGTTGCGCACCGTGCTGATGGACGTAGAGACCCTGGAGCAGTTCAAGGACCTGTGGGTCGCTGAACCAACGCCGTTCCGCGGTTCCCTCAGCACCTTGACCTCTGCTGAGGTCAGGGCATTGGAGCGCCTTCGAACTGCCGGCGATGTCCGCTTGGAACAAGAGCGCATCCCCTGGAGCTATGCGCTGGCTGCGTTGACGTCGCGACTGCGCCTCCTGCCCTGACACTTTGGTGGCCCCGTAGTGAGACCAGGCCGGATAGCCGGTGTAGTTGCCGGTGATCGAGCCGGTGACCACGATCCGACCCCGGCCGGAAGCGCGTCGGCGGAGCCCGGGGCCGCCTCAGACCTCCAGCAGCACCTTGATCTCGCGGCGCTCGTCCATCGCCCGGTACGCCTCGGCGGCGGCGTCGAGCGGCATGCGAGCGGTGAACACGCGGCCGGGCTGGATCTGTCCGGACTGGATGCGCTCGATCAGCTCCGGCAGGAAGCGGCGCACGGGCGGGGGGCCGCCCTCGAGGTGGATCTGCCGGCCGAAGAGGTCGGAGCCGTCGAGGGTCTGGTCGTGGGAGACGCCCACGAACCCCACATACCCGCCGTGGCGGACGGTGGCCAGCGCCTGGTCCATGGACTCCTGGGTGCCCACGGCCTCGATGACACCGTGCGCCCCGAGGCCGTCGGTGAGCTCGCGCACCTGCGCGGCGGGCTCAACGTATACCCGCGCGAGATCGAGGAGGTGCTCTACGAGCACCCGGCCGTCGCGGAGGCCGCCGTGGTGGGGGTGCCCCACCCGGAGCTCGGCCAGGACGTCGCCGCGCACGTGGTGCTCGCCCCCGGCGCGCACGCCACGGAGGACGAACTGATCCAGCACGTGAAGTCCCAGGTGGCGCCGTACAAGTACCCCCGCACCGTGAGCGTGCGGGACGGGCTGCCCAAGACCGCCACCGGCAAGATCCTCAAGCGGGACCTGACGCCGGCGGAGTGAGCTCGATTGACCGCCGGCCGGGCACACCGCTACGAGTCCGGGAGCACGTAGTGCGCTGCGCGCCGCTCCCCCCGCAGTTCGAGGAGACCCTCCTCCGTCATGCCTTTGAGCACCGTTCGCGCGGCCGTGGGCGCGATCTGGCACAGTTCCGCAGCTTTGCTGCGGGTGATGGATCCGTATTCGCGGACGTAATCGGCGATCAGCCGCCGCTGTTGGATTCGGTCGACCGGACGCAGGCGCAGGTAGGCGGCTCGGTCTTCGGCCAGCTCGTAGAACCGCGCGGTCAGCATGTACCGCTGTGCCCGGCCGTTCCCCCGCGATTCCAGGACGCCGGCCTCGACGAGCGCGGTGGCCGCTGCGCGCACGTCCGCCACGGGCAGTCGAAGCCACTCCGCCACATCCGCCGAGCTGGCAGGCCCTCCGTGCTTGATCTCGTGGACCATTCGCAGCTCGGTCAGTGTCAGTGCGCGCTGACCCTCGTTCTGCCTGCGGGCAAGGAAGGTCAGCAACTCCCTGTCCTCGTCACCCAAGGGGACGTCGACGATCACGGACCGTTGCGTGGAACGGCCGTAGTCCGGTGCGCCACGGCCGGCGCGGAGCTGCGAGGCGAACATGTCCTGCACGCCTTTTCCCCTGCGCTCGACGAGACCGGCGCGCTTGAACACGTTCGCCAGGGCGGGGCTGCGGGGAGCCGAGCGATTCAGGATGTTGGCCGGTGAAACGTCGCGAGGGAACCCGCCAGGGCTGGCGACGGAGAACGTGGACTCGGTGAAGGTCACCTGGATCGGCCCCACCTCGGCGTAATCACGGTGCACAAGGGCATTGGCGATCGACTCGCGCCGCACACTCTCGGACAGCAAAGGTACATCGACGCGGACGAGACCCACCTCCACAGGTGTGACGGAGTTCCGCAGAGCCAAGCGGGCCTCGATCTCCTCGAATGCGTTCAACAGGGGAAGCAGCAGGTCCTCATTCGCTTCCACACCTTGGGGCCGGGAGTCCTGGAAGAGGACTTCCGCAGTCGGGGCCCACCTGCGCAGCGCATCCGACGTGCCGAAGACCAGAACCGCGCCGAGACTGATGCCGCCGTCCGGAGTGAGGAGGTCCAACGTCCGCAACAGTTCCGCATCCGTGAGCTCCGCAAGCCCGCTGTCACCAGCCGATCGGCCGGCCAGTCTCCGGAACCGGTCAAACTCGGCTGGATCGAGGTGGCCCCACTCGGCCCCGCGCGCCTCCGCCCGGGCATAGTCCAGGCCGACGCCGTCGAACCCAGCCCGCAGGACGTCCATGGGTGTCATGGGCATACACGCGGGGCGACCGTCCGGCCCCATGACACGCTTGACGAACAACCCCTTGCGCGTTCCGACGAACGACGACCTCGCCTGGGGAACGGTGATGACCACCACGTCTTTGCCCTCCCAAGGAACCACCTCGACGTCCACGCTCAACGGTGGCTCGATCCCGTTCTGAATGCGTCCAGCCAAGAGGTCTGCGTCCACAGCACCGCCGTGCTCGGCCGTCGTCCCGACGACGGTACCGTCGTCGTCGACTCCGACGAGGATGCGTCCCCCGATGCCGTTGGCCATGCAGACGACGGCCTGGTAGAGGTCGTCCTTCCCCAGCCGTCGTTTGAACTCGACGTCCAGGGTCTCGCCCGCGGCGAGGAGGGGTCCAAGGTCCATCTCATAAGTATCCATAGTTATGACGACTCGAACCAACGTTGGAGCATGCTTGCCATAACTTTGAGCATCTTTGGCGCGCGGAACGCCCCCGTAGCTCCCCTCGCACCCCCTTTCACCCCGCCGGGCGCAGCCGCTCCGCGGACAGGACGGCCTCGGCGTCGGCCAGATCCATGGGCTCCCCGCAACGGCGGTGCAGGAGATCGATCGGCATGAAGAGCTCGCCGACCATCTCGATGTCGCCGGCGTGCTCGCCGTCATCGGAGCGCCGATGGTCGAAGGTCGTGGACATGGAGTCAGAGTAGTGAGGCGCCGGCAGTGGGGCCGCCCCTGCCTGCCACCACCGAACGGTCAGGGCAGGACTACTTTCATCCGTTCCTCCGATACCTTTGGCCACTACTCAACACAGGCCCCTCTGAACTATCTTGGGTGACTGTCATCACATCGCCATGAAGGAGGGGTCGTGAAGGGCCTTGTTCGCGCCGTGCTCACCGTCGCACTCACCATGCTGCTCAGCCTCACGCTGATTCACGCGCCGGGAGCTGCCGCGGCTTCCGCCTCCGCTGGCAAGGACGCGACGTCAGCGTCGCTCCAGAAGAAGCAGAAGACGGATCTCGACTCCCTGACCGCCGGCATCTCGCGCCATCTCGTCAAGGAGGGCGAGCAGTACCGCTTCGACGTCCATTCCGCCCGCGCCGCCGACGAGTCCGCGCTGGTGATCCAGGCGGGGCAGAACTTCAATGCGATGGCCCGGGATGCCGCGCGGACCACCCCTCCCGTCGGCTCCGACGGAGAGCCGATGGCCACCACCCAGCTGTCCATCCCGGTGTGGGGCAACTGGTGCGGGCCGGGCCACAGCGGGCCCGGCGCACCGATCGACACCCTGGACACGCTGTGCATGCGGCATGACAAGTGCTACGCCGCCCGCGGCTACTTCGATTGCGCATGTGATGCCCAGCTGAAGGCGGAGATCGACCGCTACGCCTCCCGCATGGGCACCCGTGAACGCGCGATGGCGGCCGCCGTGAAAATGGCCTTCAGCGTCGGCATCTGCAACCCCTTCTGACACCGGTGCCACGGTTCACACACACCGCCCTCTTCCCCGCACGGAGAATGGACGTCATGACGAGAGAGAAGACGGCCGGCGTCGCCGGCATGGCATTCTTCACCGTCTCCACCGGCGCCCTGGTCCTCCTGCTGACCGCGGGCTCGGAGACGCCTCGGGAGACACTGGCCTTCTTCGCCGTGATCATCGGCTGCTACCTCGTGTCTGCGGTCTGCTTCGCGGTGACGCAACGCGGTCTGCTGGCCCTGCTGTCCGGACTGCTGGCCGTCGTCAGCTTCCCGCTCGCCCTGTTCATCGGGTACGTCGTGGAGATGCTCCAGAGCCAGCAGTGACACCGCCCGGGGCGGGTCGCCGCGGACGACCTCGAGGGCAGACGGTCGCCCACCGCCGGACGCGCGCGTCACCCGTGGCGCGCCGTCCCCGTTCCACCGGAACGCCCATCCCGTGGAGGTTCATCTCGGGCCCGTCATGCAGGAGCTCATACAGGCGGTCGGCCCAGCGCCGGCACGGGAGGCCTATGCTTTCAGTTCCGGCCCGGCCCGCCGCTCCCCTCCGCGATGGCGGTCAGACGGCCCACGTGGGCGGCCCAGCGGTCGGCGTCCCACGGGGGCAGGTTGTTCCCCGGGGCGCGCAGGCCGGCCTGCCCGTCGATCTGCTCCCGCAGGATGTCCGCATGGCCGGCGTACCGGGCCTCGTCCAGGGCAACATGCGCGATGATCTGCGCGAGCGTGACCTCCGCCTTGTCGTCGGGCCACCACGCCACCCACCCGGGGGCGTCGGCGCCGAGGGCCGTGATGGTCGCGTCCGCGTGGGCGAAGCAGCGGCGGGCGAACTCGAGGACGTCCTCGAGGGACTCACCTTCGGCGGCGAACATGTCCACGTTGTCCTCCTCCGGCTGCCCCGCCGCCGCCCAGGGCAGCTGCACCTCCGCGGGGCGGCCGAACGTCTCGCCGAAGTACTCCAGCTCGACGACGGCGGCGTGCTTGACCAGTCCCAGCAGGTTGGTGCCGGTGGGAGTGCGCGGCAGGCGGGCGTCGCGCTCGCTGAGGCCCTCGAGCTTGTGCAGGAGGGCCGCACGCTGCCGGCGCAGCCCGTCGTGGAGGATCTGCTTGTGGTCCATGGGGTGATCCTGCCCCAGATCAATCAGGCCGCGAACCCCCGCACGAGCTCAGCCACCCGCTCCGGCCCCCCACACTCCACCCCGTGCTTGGATAAGCTGCGAACGCGCCCCGCACGGAACCGAGGAGACACCACCATGCCCGTGGAGATGAAGATGTGGCGGATGGGCGAGGGTGGCATGCCCCAGCCCTTGATGCACACCCGCATGCCCTCCGAGGCCGAGCTGCAGCGGTTCCTTGTGGAAGACCCCACGCTGCTGGGCGATCCCCTGCTGGTGATCGGCCGCGAGGTCCCAACCCCGCACGGAACCCGCATCGACATCCTCGCGATGGACGGCGAGGGCAACCTGCACGTCCTCGAGCTGAAGCGCGATCGCACTCCCCGCGAGGTGGTGGCCCAGGTCCTGGACTACGCCTCCTGGACGGGGCAGCTCCCGCGGGAGGAGATCCGGGAGATCGCCGCGCGGCACCTGGGCAGAGAGTTGGAGACCGCGTTCGACGAGACCTTCGGCGTGCCGCTGCCGGACGAGCTCAACGAGGAGCAGCGCCTGACGATCGTGGCCTCTTCCCTGGACAGCAGTTCGGAGCGGATCGTCGCTTATCTGCGGACGTTCGGCGTCCCCATCAACGCCGTGTTCTTCACCTATCTCGAGGATGAGGACCGCCGCTACCTCGCGCGTTCGTGGCTCGTCAGCTCCGAGGAGACGACGACGGCGACCTCGTCCGGCAACGACCGACGCAAGCGGGCTCCATGGAACGGCGTCGACTGGTATGTGGCCTTCGACCGCGGCTGGGAGGACGCCCGCCGGTACGGCTTCGTCTCCGCCGGCGGCGGGCGGTTTCACACGCGGACCCTTCGGTCCGTACCCGAGGGCGCCCGCATCTGGGTCCACATCCCGCAGGCCGGTTACGTGGGGGTCGGGACGACGACGGGCCCGGCCGTGCGGTTCGACTCAGCCGCCGTCCCGACGTCGGACGGGGTGCGCCGGCTCGCGGACCTCCCCCTGGTGCACGACTACCCCGACGCCCGGAACCAGGACGACGACGAGACCGAGTGGGTGCTGCCGGTGGGGTGGATCGACACCCGGCCCGAAAGTGAGGCGTACTGGGAGAAGGGCATGTTCGGCAACCAGAACAGCGCGTGCAAACTGCGTCAGGAGTTCACACTGGCGCGACTGGCGGAGCACTTCGACACGGATAGTGACAGATCAGACTGACACATCGACATCGCCGGTGTCACTGTGCTGCCTCAATAGACACGACGCCACTGATCGCCGTCGATCCACCCGCGGGTGAGGTGCAGCGACTCCTCCCGGAACGTGGCCTCGTGACGCAGCCCCACCTTCTCCATCACCCGCCGGCTGGCCGCGTTGTCCGCGAACGCATTCGCCTCCACGCGGCGCACCCCCAGCCCGGTGAAGGCGATCTCCAGTAGGGCGCCGGCGAGCTCGGTGCCGTAGCCCTGCCCCGCGCGGTCCGGATCGATGGTCCAGCCGATCGCCGCCAGCTCGAACGAGGGCGTGGACATGCGTTCACGATAGTGGGCGGCCCCTGACCTCGCCGCGCGGCGGCCTCACCCGACCCCGCCGTTCGCGCTGCGCGTCAGCCTGCGGGCAAGCCGCGACACGGCGTCGACCACCTCCTGATCCCCCACCACGGTGAAGTCGTGCTCCAGCATGGCGAGCCAGCGGGCGGCGCCGTCGGGGTCGTCCGCACCGGTCCGGAACTCCGTCGTTCCGTCCTCGAGGGGGCGGAGATGCCCGGCCAGGCGCGGCAGGTGGGCGGCCACCTCCTCGAACGGGGCGTGGATCCGGACGGTGACCTCGTGCCGCCACGCCGACGGCGGGGCGGGCTCGTCGAGCCGGGCGAGGACCTCCTCTGCCCCGGGCCGCGGGACGAACCGCCACGTCCCCAGCACCGGCTCACGCAGCCGATCCAGCCGGAACGTGCGCCAGTCCTCCCGGTCCAGGTCGAACGCCACCAGCACCCACCGGCCGTGCACGGGGACCAACCAGTGCGGCTCCACCCGCCGCTGCGTCAAAGCCCCGCGCCGGTCCGTGTAGACGAAGGTGAGGCGGAGGCTTCTGCGGATGGCGTCCGCGCAGGTCAGCAGGTCCGCCGGATCCAGGGGCTCGGCCGCATCGAGACCGGGCGGCGCGCCTGCCTCGAAGGCCGCTCGCAGGCCCCGCAGTCGCTCTCGGATGCGGGCGGGGGTGACCGCGTCGATGGTGTGCAACGCCCTCAACGCGGGCTCGGCGTGGGGACTGCCGCCGTCGCCGGCCAGGCGGGTCAGCGCGAGCGTGACCGCCACAGCCTGCTCTTCGTCCAGGGTGAGCGGGGGCAGCGCCCCGCCGCGACCCAGGCTGTACCCGCCACCGGAGCCGGCACCGGCGTCCACGGTGTACCCGAGCTGCCGGAGGCGGCCGACGTCGCGGCGCAGCGTCCGAGCGGTCACGCCGAGTTCGGCGGCGAGGTCCTCGCCGCGCCAGAAGGGGCGGGCCTGCAGGAGGCTGAGCAGGGAGAGTGCTCGGGTGGTCGGATCGGTCACGGGACCATCCTCACTCAACATCGCGGACAGGATCTGTCCTCGGAACCCGGGACGGTGGAGTCATCGCCCGGGCCCGCCGGGTGCCGACGTTCCCAGGAGGAATCACCATGGGCTTCCTGACCCCGAACGCCGCCGGAGAGCATGCCGTGCTGCGCACCTTCGCCCTGCAGCAGCTCGCCCAGATGCGGACCACCGTCGCCGGCCTCACCGACGAGCAGGCACACGCCGCTCCCACCGTCTCGGAGCTGAACCTCTCCGGCCTGTTGCTGCACACCGCCGCCGTGGGTGTCTATTGGTCCGCCAGTGCGGCGGCGGCACCCGGGCAGCCGGAGCTGCCGGAGGAGATGCGCGCGGATCTGTCCCTGGACGCGACGATAGCGGACCGCCGGCCCCTGGCAGACGTCGTCGCCCACTTCGACCGGTGCGTGGCACTCACACAGGCCAACATCGACGCTGTCACGGACCTGGACGCGCTGGTCCCCGTGCCGCCGGCGCCCTGGCACCCCGAGGACCTCACGCACTGGCAGGCGCGCTGGTGCCTGGCGCACCTCGCCGCGGAGGTCGCCCGCCACGCTGGTCACGCAGACATCATCCGGGAGACGTTGGACGGCAAGGGCGCGTTCGAGCTGAACGGAGACGTCGGCCATGACTGAGCAGACCGGGCACCGCCGGCCAGAGCGGCGATGACCAGCATCGCCGCGATCCCGACGATCGCGGCCGGCAGGGCCACGGCCGCCGCGGCGATCCCGGCGACGGCGAGAATGCTCAGATGCCCTCGAGAGCCGCGGGCTCCTCAGGAAGGATCTGGCCGCCGTCGACGACGATGCCCTGACCGGTGACATAGCGGGCACCGTCCGAGGCGAGGAACGCGACGGCGGCGCCGATGTCCTCGGGTTCGCCGAGGAAGCCGGCGGGCACGGACGTGGCCATGTCGTCCAGGTACTCCTGACCCATGGCCTCCAGGCCCGGGGTGACGATGTTGCCCGGCAGCACGGCATTGACGGTGACGCCCTTGCGGGCGAGCTCGATCGCAGCGGAGCGCACGAATCCCATCTGGGCGGCCTTGGTGGCGCCATAGTGGGACCAGGCCGGGTAGCCGGTGTAGTTGCCGGTGATCGAGCTGGTGACCACGATCCGACCCCGGCCGGAGGCGATGAGCTCCGGCAGGGCAGCCTGGACGGCGTGGATGGTGCCCTTGACGTTGATGTCGAAGATGAGGTCGATGTCCTCGTCCGTCATCTCCTCGATCGAGGACTGCGGGTAGACGCCGGCGTTGGAGGCGAGCACGTCCAGCCCACCGAACTCAGCGACGACGTCGGCGACGACCTGCGTGCACGCCTCACGGTCGCGGACGTCCAGGACGTGGGCGGAGAACCCGGCCTCTCGGGCCTGGGCGCACTCCTGGTCGGTGAGTCCGGTGACGGCGACCTTCGCGCCGTGCTCCCTCAGCTGGGTGGCGATGCCGAAGCCGATACCCAGCGTGCCTCCGGTGACGAGGGCGGTGCGGCCGGCGAGCAGTGCGGTGGCGGTCATGGCAGGGTCCTCCAGAACGTCGGTGCGGGTGGGGGCGGGGCGGCGGACGCCGTCGGGGCGCCGGTGCTACTCCGCCGCTGTCGAGCCTAAGCCGGGGTCCGCGCAATGCCCAGGCCGGTCCCGTCCTGTTCTCGGGAGGCCACCGCATGTTCCGCCGCCGTTCACACCCGGGCCCTACGGTGCCGTGTGTTGCCCGCCCGGGCTGCTCGAGACGCACGGATGAAAGGCCACGATGTCCTCTCCTTCCCCGACCCTCAGCCGTCGCCGCCTGCTCGGCCTCAGCGGAGCGAGCGCCGCCGTCCTCGCCCTCGGGGTCAACGCGCCGGACGTCGCCTCCGCGGACCCACTGCCGCATCGGGAGAATCTGTTCGGTCTCGGCGTCGCCAGCGGTTACCCACGGGAGGACGGTGCCGTGCTGTGGACCCGGTTGGCGCCGGAGCCGCTCGCGGAGGACGGGCACGGCGGCATGCCGCTGCGGTCCGCTCCGGTGAAGTGGGAGGTGTCCGAGACCCGGGATTTCCGGCGGATCGTCAAGCGCGGCACGGCCCTGGCGCAGCCGGAGTTGGCCCACTCCGTGCACCCCCGGGTCGAGGGGCTGAAGGCCGCAACGGACTACTTCTACCGCTTCTCGGTGGGGCCGCAGAAGAGCCCGGTGGGGCGCTTCCGCACCCTTCCGGCTGCCGGGGCAGCGACCGAGCGCTTCACCGTCGGGATGATCTCCTGCCAGGCCTGGTACCACGGCCACTTCGCCGCGCACCGCCATCTGGCGCAGGAAGAGGACCTGGACCTCACCATCTTCCTCGGCGACTACATCTACGAGTACGGCATTACCGCCGCGAACCTGTGGCGTCAGGGAGCCGAGGTCACCCCCGCGCACGCCGTGGAGATCGAGACCCTCGAGCAGTACCGGCTGCGGTATGCCCTGACGAAGTCGGACCCGCATCTGCAGGCGCTGCACGCCCGCGCAGCCGCCGTGGCCATCTGGGATGACCACGAGGTGCAGAACGACTACGTGGGCGCCGCCTCCTCCACCGGCATCCCCGCCGAGCTGTTCGCACACCGCATCGCCGTCGCCTACCGGGCCTTCTACGAGAACCTTCCCGTGGACATCGACGCCCTGCCGCAGGGGCCGGAGTCGGACATCCTCGCCGGGCTCGAGGTCGGGTCTCTGGCTCGGATCACGCTCATGGACACCCGCCAGTTCCGGGACGCCCCGCCGGTGGATGAGGCGGACCGGGTGCGGGAGGACCGCACCATGCTGGGCGCGGCCCAGGAGCGGTGGGTCACCGAGCGGCTGCGCACGTCCCAGAGCCGGTGGAACGTGCTGGCCGGCGGGGTCGTGCTCGCGCCGATCACCGACGACCGCACTGACCAGTGGGACGGGTACCCGGCCGCCCGGCGCCGTCTGCTGGCGGAGATGAGGCGTGCAGGCAACGCCGTGATGCTCACCGGGGACATCCACAAGCACGTGGCCGCCGAACTGCGCGGCGAGGCGGCGGGACTGCCGGCCGGGCCGGCCGGCGTCGAGCTGGTGACGACGTCCGCGGCCTCCGACGGCGACGGCGCGAAGACGGACAAGTACACACCAGACTGGGTGCAGCACGACTACGTGCGCCACTACGACGGGCGGCGCGGCTACCTGCACCTGAGGTTCACACCGGAGCAGCTGACGTCCTCGTTCTGGATCGTGCCGTGGGTGGAGTCGGACGACACCGCGCCCAAGGAGCTCAGCGCCCGCTTCACCACCCCTGCCGGCACCAGCCGCCTGATCGAGGACTGAGGAGAGCACCGATGAGCAAGAAGCCGCAGACCGTCACGGGCGTGGCCACCACCGGCGCCGTCTCCCGCGTCGAGCTGACCTGGACGCCCCTGCCGTGGGAGCCGCTGATCGACCACTACCGCGTGTACGCCCTGCCGACCACCGGCAGGCACGCAAGGCCCGACGAGACGTACCTGGTCGGCAAGACCGTATATCCGCGCTTCGTGCACCACGGCCTCGACCCCGCCGGGGAGGCCTTCCGGTACGTCATCGTCGCGGTGTCCGACGCCGGCCGGCGCGGCCGTCCGTCATCGGCGGTGGTGGGCGAGTCCCAGGCCTCCGTGACCGCGACCGGCCGTGAGCTGGCGCGGATCGGCGAGTTCGACGGGAAGTCCCTCGAGCTGCGCTTCTCCCCCGCCGAGTACGGGCAGATCCCGAAGGCCTACCCGACGGCCGTGATCGACTACGTCCAGGGCGTGGACACCCCAGAGGAGGCGTGGCCGTACCTGCTGCCGGGTCCGGGCGACGCCTGGGCCGGCCGGAAGACCTACCGCACCCGGTGGACGGTACCCCTCGACGCCGCCCCGCAGCGTGACGTCGACCTGGCCCTGTGGTTCGTGGACACCACGCGCCTGGGCGGACGTCTCGACGTGGCGGTGAACGGGCAAGACGTACGCTCCGTGGAGCTGGCGAAGGGTGCGACGCGCGGCTCCCGCGAGGGCGACGCGACGCTGCCTGGATCCACGCTGGTGCGCTCGCGTCACGAGTTCGCACTGCCGGCCGGGGCCCTGACCGGAGGCGAGAACGTTGTGGAGCTCACCCTCGCCGAGGGCGGCTGGGTGGCCTGGGACGCGCTGGGCCTGTACGAGCGGAGGTCCTGAGGCGGCCGGGGAGACGTCCTTGGCCGTGCGGGGCGGAGGCGCCGGCAGGAGTTCGTTACTCACGGCGTCTGGGCGAAAGGCCACGACTTTCGTGTGCCGATCCGCGCCGCCCCGTCGTCCATGAGGATGAGAGCTCCACGCTCTAAACGGAACCAGTCCCACTGTGCAGCTCCTCCACACTTCGTGGTGGCCCGTGAGTGATGAGGCGTTGGAATGTGGCCGGATCAAAGAGCTCGTCGAGTGCCAGGTGGGCCGCGCCGATGACTCCGCCTTCGCCGGTGCTGTTCAGATGAGCCGGGCGGATGACCAGATCCCGCGTGGCCAGGGGTAGGGAACGCTGATAGACAGTCTCACGGATACTCGCCAACAACTGCCCGCCACTTGAAACGACGCCTCCGCCCATCAGAATGATCGACGGGTTGAAGAAGTTGACGAGTGTCGAGAGGACAGAACCGATGGTCTTGCCGCTGCGTGTGAGGGCTTCCACCGAGAAGTGATCACCACTGCGAGCGGCGACGGTGACATCGCGGGCTGTGACGTTCCCCGTCTCGGCGAATCGTCTCTGGAGGATAGGGCTGCGACCATTCTGTGCGGCGCGCACCCCTTGGAGAGCCAGTGCGCCGCCGCCGGCAATGGCCTCGAGACAGCCATACTTGCCGCAACGACACGCCACGTTCTCGGCCTCCGCCACGGCTACGTGGCCGATGTCTCCGGCGCTGCCTTGCGCACCGCGGTGTAGCCGTCCGGTCGAAACGAGCCCCGCACCGATGCCGGTGCCGACCTTGACGTAGATGAAATCCTGCCTCCGGAGTTCCCGCTTGGATCTGAGCTCACCGAGGGCCAGCACATTGACATCATTGTCGACCCATACGGGTGCCTGGAACGCGGCCGTAAGTCGCTCTCGGACGGGGTAGTTGTTCCATCCGGGCATGATCGGCGGTTCAATCGGGCACCCCGTGGCGTATTCGACGGGGCCAGGTAGCCCTACCCCGACGCCCCAGACATCCCCTTGCGAAAGACGTGCCTCAGCCAGCATGTCCTTGAGCACCTTCTCCACCCGGGACAGCACAGGCTCGGGTCCCGATGCGATCTCACAAACTGCATTGCGCAGGGCCAGCACGCTGCCATCCAGGTCCGTGACGCCGACCGTGAACGAGGTGGCTCCGAGCTCCAAGCCGAGGATGAGCCCGGCTGACGCGTTCAAGCGCAACAGCCTGGGATTACGTCCACCGGTCGACTCCCCGTACTCGCCCTCCATCACCAGACCTGCTTCCTGCAGGACGGTGAGGCGCTGAGTGAGGGCAGTGCGGCCCAACCCCGTCTTGGTCGCCAGGTCTGGCCGGCTCTGAGGCCCGTCTCGACGGATGAATTCCAAGGTGAGGGCAGCGCTTCGGGCGAGGTTGGCGTCCGTGCCGGACAACAGAGCGCGACTGGGCATGCTTCTACCCAACACCCAATTGAGCCGAACGGCAGGTAGACACCCTTGACTTCTGTCTATGGGCGGCAATAGTCTGCACGCGAAGAGAACATCACGTGAGTGCGGTCACACCTCAAGGAGCAGACAGTGAAGTTGGCATACCACTCGATCACGTGGGGCGGAGTCATCGGCGACCCCACCGGCGTCACGAGCATCAAGGACCTCTACTACCGCTCAGCGGGGACGGTGACCGACTCGTTCGCCCCCATCCAGCAGGCCGGATACTCCGGGGTGGAGATGTTCGAGGGCAACCTCCACGACTTCTCCTCCAACCTGGGAGAGCTCCAGTCCAGGCTCTCCGACCACGAACTCGACTTGGTCAGCGTTTACACCGGAGGAAGCTTCATCTACGCGGACGCGCTTGAGGATGAGCTGCACAAGGTCCGCTCGACGGCCGAACTCGCCGCGGCGGCCGGGGCCGGTCACCTTGTCCTGGGTGGTGGCGCGATTCGGGCCAAGGGCATCCGCGACGATGACTACAAGCGGCTTGGTGGTGCGTTGGACACCGTGGCAGAGATCGCCGCCAGCAACGGCCTGCGCGCATGTTTCCACCCGCATTTGGGCACGATCGTGCAGTCCCCCGAGCAGTTGGAGACCGTTTTCGCGGAGACAGGCATCGGCTTCTGCCCCGACACCGCCCACCTGGCCGCCGGCGGTGGGGACCCGGCTGAGGCCGTGCGCAGGTACTCCGACCGCCTCACGCTGGTGCATTTGAAGGACTACGACTCCACCAGCGGTCGCTTCCTTCCGCTGGGGGATGGGGAGTTGAACTTCAGGGACATTCTCGATGCAGTCCAGGAGGCACACTACGACGACTGGCTAGTCGTGGAGCTGGACTACTACGACGGCGATCCGGGGGAAGCTGCTCAGCGAAGCCGCCAGTACCTGAGAGGGCTCGGACTGTGAGCCACCGAGCCCGTCTGGCGGCGACAGCGAGCTTGGTGACCTTGACGATCTCCCTGACGGCATGTGCCCCCGCCACCGAGAACAGCGCATGCCTGCTCCCCGAGCATGCCCCGGCCCAGGAAGCCCTCGCGGACCTGGAGGGTGAAGTCCTCAGCAAGGGACCCCAGGGGGAAGATCCGGTCTCCGCCGACACCTTGGAGTTGACTGACGACGAGGTCAACCAGGTCAAGGCGAAGAAGGCCACCGCGGCCATCGTCATGCACTACACCGGCGACGACTGGACGGCCGCACAGCTCAACGGGCTGAAAACACGGTTCTCCGAACTCGGCATCGAGGTCATCGGAGTCACCGACGCCGGCCAGGATCCGAGCAAGCAGGTCTCGGACATCGAGAACATGATCGCCCGCAAGCCCGACATCATGATCTCGATCCCCACAGATGCCGTGGCAACGGCCGGTGCTTATCGCCGGGCTGCCGAAGCCGGGATCGACCTGGTGTTCATGGACAACATTCCGGTGGGCTTCGAAGCAGGGGAGGACTACATCTCCGCAGTCTCCGCCGACAACTACGGCAACGGGGTCGTCGCCGCACATCTGATGGCCCAGGCACTGCAGGGTGAGGGGAACATCGGGGTAATCAAGTACGGGGTCGACTTCTTCGTGACGAATCAGCGTTACGAGGGGTTCACCGAAACCATCCGAAACGAATACCCGGGGATCAAAATCATCGACGAGCGAGGCATCTCCGGTTCGGACCTTGCCGGAGAGGCACAGAACGCCGCCAATGCGATGCTCCTGAGACACCAGGATGACATCGACGGCCTCTGGGGTGTCTGGGACGTGCCCACCGAGGGGATCATGGCCGCCGTGCGTACCGCCGAACGCGGTGACGTCAAGATCACCACTGAGGATCTCGGCTTGAACGTGGCGATCTCCATGGCCCAGAACAGCGGCGTGGCCGGGCTGGGCGCTCAACGCCCCTACGACCAAGGTGTGGCCGAGGCAACCTTGGCTGCCTACGGACTGCTCGAGAAAGATGCACCACCCTACGTAGCCCTCGCCGCCCTGCCGGTGCACCACGGCAATCTGCTGGATGCCTGGCAGGACATCTACCACCAGGAGGTTCCTGAGGCCATCCAGGAGTCCTTCCTCGAATGCACCCCGCCCACGAGCTGACATCTGAGTCAATCCAAGAAACGGAGCAACAACAATGCAAGAGCTGAAGATCGCCATCATCGGAGCCGGATTCATGGCCAAGGCGCACTCCATGGCCTACGCGACCATGCCGATGTTCTTCTGGCCAGCCCCGGCCCGACCGGTGCGAGAATTGCTGATCGATGTGAACGAGGAGTCCGCTGCAGACGCTGCGGCCCGCTACGGGTGGAACCGTTCGGGCACGGACTGGCGCGAGGCCGTCGAGGACCCGAACATCGACGTGATCGACATCGCCACTCCGAACCATCTGCACGCAGAGATCGCCATCGCCGCTCTTCAGGCCGGTAAGCATGTGATTTCCGAGAAGCCTCTGGCCCGCGGTGCCGAAGAAGCCAAGGCTGTGTACGAGGCGGCACAGGCCTCGGACCGGACCACTATGGTCGCTTTCAACTACCGCCGCACCCCTGCCATCACCTACGCCAAGAAGCTCATCGACGAAGGGCGCATCGGTAAGATCCTCAATTTCCGCGGCACTTACCTTCAGGACTGGTCGGCCAGCCCGGACTCCCCTCTGTCCTGGCGTTTCCGCAAAGACGTGGCCGGCAGCGGCGCCTTGGGTGACATCGGCACCCATGTCGTGGACATCGCACGGTACCTGGTGGGCGAGGTCAGCGCGGTCAGCGCCCAGGCCCGCACCTGGATCACGGAGCGGCCGGTGCCCAGCGGCACCGTCGACAAGCTCGGTGCCGGCGGTGACGCCAAGGCCCCGAAGGACACCGTCGACGTCGACGACGAGGTCATGACCATGCTCCGCTTCGACAACGACGCCATTGGCAGCATCGAAGCCACCCGCAACGGCTGGGGCCGGAACAACTTCCTGACCTTCGAGATCCACGGCACCGAAGGCTCCATCGCCTTCGACTACGAGAAGCGAGACCAGCTGCAGGTGGTCTTCGCCTCCGATGATCCTGCCGAGCGAGGCTTCCGTACGATCTACACCGGCCCCGCCCACCCCCACGGCGATGCACTGTGGCCGATCCCCGCCCTGGGCATCGGATACGGCGAAACCAAGATCATCGAAACCCACGATCTCTTCCACGCCATCGTCAACGGCACCCCAGCCAGCCCCAACTTCGCCGATGGCTACCAGATCGAGAAGATCGCCGACGCAATCCTGGAGTCCTCCAACAGCGGACAGTGGGTGACCGTGGACGGGCTGAAGTAATCATGTCGAGCACAGCCGTGGCCCCTTCTTCACCTGCGACGAGGACCGTCGCCGTGTCAATGCAGGGCATCGAAAAGGCCTTCGACGCGAACCGGGTGTTGAAGGGAGTGGACTTTGAAGTGCTGGCCGGTGAGGTCCACACCCTCGCTGGGGAGAACGGCGCCGGCAAGTCCACGCTCATGAAGATCCTCCAAGGCGTATATAGCGCCGACGCCGGGGAGATCAGTGTGGACGGGCGTCCGGTGACCATCGATTCCCCGATCGCTGCCCGTGAGGCGGGGGTGGGCATGGTCTTCCAGGAGTTCAGCCTGGTCCCCACCTTGAGCGTTGCCCAAAACGTCTTCCTCAACCGTGAACCCCGAACCTCCCTGGGGCTGATCGATGAGGAGGCCATGGAGCGTGAGACGGAGAAGATCTTCGAGACCTTCCAGTTGCCGATCGACCCCAGAGCCTCCCTCGACCGGCTGAGCACGGCGTACTGGCAGCTGACCGAGATCGCTAAGGCCATCTCTCAGGATGCCCGGGTGCTCATTCTCGATGAGCCGACCGCGAGCTTGTCGAAGAAAGAATCCGAGATTCTGTTCGCGCTGATCACGAGATTGACATCCCAGGGGATGGGCATCGTCTACATCTCTCACCGGATGGAGGAGATCTACCGGATCACCGACAGGATCACCGTCATGCGCGACGGTGCCGTGGCGCTGACGGACTACGCCGAGAACATCCCCCCGGAAGATCTCGTCGAGGCCATCATCGGTCGTCGGTTGGAGAATGCGCTGACCTACGAGGCCCACGACGTGGACCGATCGGGGACTCCACGGCTGGAGGTGAAGGGGCTGTCCACGGATCGCGGTTTGGAGGACATCTCCTTCACCGTCCACCCCGGCGAAGTCATCGGACTAGCCGGCCTGATGGGCTCAGGCCGCACCGAGATTGCGCACGCTCTTTTCGGCATCGACAAGCATCGCAGCGGAGAGATTCTCATCGACGGCGAGCCGGTCTCCATCACGACTCCGATCTCGGCAATCGAAGCCGGATTCGCTCTCGTGCCTGAAGACCGCCGTGAACAGGGCCTGGTGCTCTCGCACAGCGTCCGCGACAACCTCCTTCTGCCGCTGCTGGATCGATTCCGCCGAGGCCCGCTCATAGACGAGCGGCGCTCACGACGGTTCGGTTCCGAGGTGCTGAAGAAATTCGAAGTGAAAGGTGCGAGTCCCGACCTCGAGATTCGGCTGCTCTCCGGGGGCAACCAACAGAAGGTCGTCCTCGGCCGTTGGGTCTCGACCGACCCCAAGATCCTCATCCTGGACGAGCCGACGGCCGGCATCGACATCGGTACGAAGGGCGAGGTCATCGCGCTGATTCGAGAACTATCCCGAACCGGCACATCGGTGATCCTGATCTCCTCGGAACTCACCGAGCTGTTAGCCGTCAGCGACCGCATCCTGGTCCTCCGCAAGGGCCACCTCCAATCCACCCTGGACCGCTCCGAGATCGAAGACGAAGAGTCGCTCCAATTGACCATTCAGGGAGTCTGACCATGTCCACCTCCGCCCCCACTTCAGCCCCCGCACGCGCGAGCGCTCCAGCCCGCAAGCGCTCGGTGGATTGGCGCGATTACATCATCTACATCGGCCTGGTCCTGGTGTACGGAATCTGCGTCCTCTTCTTGCACGACTCTGGCTTCGCCACCGTGGAGAACCTGCTGAACATCTTCCGTCAGACAGCCATGATCGCCTTCATGGCTGTGGCGGTCACATTCGTGATCGCCGCCGCGGAGATCGACCTGTCCGTCGGCGCCGTCGCAGGACTGGCGAGTGTCACGGCAGCCATGGGTGTAGCCGCTGGTGGCCCGATCGTCGGCGCCCTGGCCGGGATCGGCACCGGCGTGCTCGTCGGACTGATCAATGGCAGCCTGGTGGCCTTTGCCCGGATTCCCTCGTTCCTTGTCACCCTAGGAATGATGGGTATCGCTGCGGGCGCGGCCATGTGGATCACCGGCTCCGCCCCCCAGCCGATCCTCTCCTCCGGGTTCAACGCCTTCTTCGGCGGTGGGTCCATCGGCCCGATCCCGTCCCTGCTCATCTGGGTCGTCATCGCCACCGTCCTCGGGGCGACCGTCATGCACCGCACCGCCTACGGTCGTCGGGTGCTGGCCACCGGCGGAAACGAGCAGGCAGCGATCTACAGCGGTGTGCGCACGCGTCGAATCATCTTCAGTGTCCTCATGGCCTCGGCCGTGGCCGCCTCGATCGCGGGCATGCTCTACGCCGGGCGCCTGGAATCCGGCCGCTACCAGTGGGGCACCGGCGACGAACTGTCGGTCATCGCAGCGGTCATCCTCGGCGGGACCAGCCTGTTCGGCGGCCGTGGGGCTGTCGTTGGATCCGTGATCGGGGCGCTGTTGATCGGTGTGATCAACAACGGTCTGGTGCTGGCGGGTCTGGACACCAGTCAACAGAACATCGTCCGCGGCGTGATCATCATCCTCGCCGTGGCCCTGGGTCGAAAGAAGTAACCGATGCGTGCAGGAATCATCGGCGGGGGCATGATCGCCCGCGTCCACGCCCACGCCGTCCGCGCCGCCGGACACGAGGTGCTGGCCGCAGCCAGCCGCGACGTCGCTTCCGGACAGCGCGCAGGGCTGCAGACGGGGGCCCGTGAGGTGCACTCCACTCCCCTGGAACTCATCGAAGATCCCCGCGTCGAGGTGGTGCACATCTGCTCCCCCAACGACACCCACCCCGATCTCGTGCGTGCCACCCTGGCTGCCGGCAAGCACGTGATCTGCGAGAAGCCGCTGGCCACGCGCCGGGACGACGCGCAGGCCATGGTCGATCAATGGCGAGCCACCGATCTTGTGGCCACGGTCCCCTTCGGCTACCGCTTCTACTCCTCCGTCCGTGAACTGCGGGCTCGCTTGGCCTCAGGCGCTGACGAACCACACCTGGTGCGGGGCAACTACCTGCAGGACTGGCTGTCCCGTCCCTGGGACACGAACTGGCGGGTGGACTCCGCTCAGGGCGGTCAGTCCCGAGCCTTCGCCGACATCGGAGTGCACCTGTGCGATCTCATGGAGTTCGTCACCGGCCAACGCATCACCTCGCTCACCGCCGACCTGTCCACCGTCTACGACACCCGTGGGACGAGCTCGGAGCCGGTGAGCACCGAGGACGCCGCTGTGTTCGTCTTCCGGCTCGACGGGGGCGCTGTGGGCAGCTCCGCGATCTCGCAGGTGTCCCCGGGGCACAAGAACGACCTGCGCATCGCCGTGGACACCCCCAAGCACTCCTACGAGTTCCACCAGGAGGAGCCGAACACCCTGTGGATCGGCGGGCGGGAGCAGACGCGGATCTGGCATCGAGCCGACGAAGATGCGTCACCTTTGTCCATGGCCTATGACCAGTCGCCCGGGGGACATCCCCAAGGGTGGCGTGACGCCTTCACCTCCTTCGTCGCCGACACCTACCGGGCCGCCCAAGGCGAGGAAGTGGATGGGCTGCCGACCTTCGACGACGGCCTGCGTGCAGCCGTTCTTACCGACGCGGTCCTCACCTCCGCCGCCTCCGGCCGTTGGGTGGACGTCCACTGACCCACCCACTGCGGGGAACACCCCACCTACCAACCGACGCGTGTCTAGAGCGCGAAGAATTCGCTGACGTACTCGAAACGGAGCCCATGATGACTCACGAGAACTCTCACCCCGTCACCCTTTTCACCGGCCAATGGGCTGACCTGCCCTTCGAGGAGGTGGCCCGGCTGGCCGCCGAGTGGGGCTATGACGGGCTGGAGATCGCCTGCTCGGGCGATCACCTCGATGTGTGGCGGGCGGCTGAGGACGACACCTATCTGGCCGGGCGCAAGGAAATCCTCGATCGGTATGGCCTGAAGGTCTGGGCGATCTCCAACCATCTCACGGGGCAGGCCGTCTGCGACGACCCCATCGACTTCCGCCATCAGGCCATCGTCGGCTCCCGCATCTGGGGCGACGGTGAGGCCGAAGGCGTCCGAACTCGTGCGGCCGAGGAGCTCAAACTCACCGCAAAGGTGGCCCGCAGACTCGGAGTGGACACCGTGGTGGGCTTCACCGGCTCATCGATCTGGCAATACGTGGCGATGTTCCCCCCAGTGCCGGCTTCGGTGATCGAAGCTGGCTACGAGGACTTCGCTGCCCGGTGGAACCCGATCCTCGATGTCTTCGACGGCGAGGGCGTGCGCTTCGCCCACGAGGTCCACCCCTCCGAGATCGCCTACGACTACTGGACCAGCGTCCGGGCCCTGGAGGCGATCGATCACCGGTCCGCTTTCGGCTTCAACTGGGACCCCAGCCACATGATGTGGCAGGGCATCGACACGGTCGGATTCATCGTCGAGTTCGCTGACCGGATCTATCACGTCGACTGCAAGGACACACGCCTGCGTCCGCCCGCCGGCCGGGCCGGGGTCCTGGGCTCGCATCTTCCCTGGGGTGATCCTCGACGCGGATGGGACTTCGTCTCCACCGGCCGCGGGGACGTGCCGTGGGAAGACGCCTTCCGGGCGTTGCGCGCCATCGGTTACACCGGGCCGATCTCCATCGAGTGGGAGGACGCCGGAATGGACCGCCTCCACGGCGCCGCCGAAGCCGTCCAGTACGTCCGATCCCTGCTCTGGAAGACCCCCGAAGCCTCCTTCGACGCAGCTTTCAGCAACCAAGACTGACCCCACCCGACAACACTCACCACGCGACTCAGGAGGAACTGAAGCGCCTCGGGTTTCGTTCCGAGGTCAGAATGCAGCGGGCCCTAGGTCTCGGTCGAGAGTGTAGGCCGCCGCGACCGTGACGTAGCGCAGTAGCCGAGCCCTTCGTGACAGCGGGCGGTGTTCCACCGTTGGACCCAGCCCGTGGTGGCCAGCTCGACCGCCTCAACGGACTCCCGTTCCGCTTGGAATGGATGAGTTCGGCTTTGTAGAGCGCGTTCACACTCTCGGTCCGGACGTTGTCGTAGGAGCCGCCCACCGTGCTCGCTGAAGCGTGCACCCCGGCGATGGCGATGAAGAACGCACTTGTATAGGTCGGACAGATGTACTGCGTGCCTCAGTATGTGTGCTCGATCAGACCTTCCCGGCCCCAGCCGGCAATGGAGGAAAACGAAAGCCGCCTGGAGTCAGTGACCGGCCCCGTGGTGCGTCTTCGCGAGCATGGCCGCTCAGTTGAGTCCCTGATATTGGTGTAACCCTCCCCGGTGGCCACGACCATCTTCGAGACGGACGCGGTCACCGTGGGAGCCTTCGAGTGAACCTTCCAAAGCACTCTCGAAAGGGACATCCCACGATGACCGCTTCTCATATTGTCGACCCTGAACGGCTTCTGCGCGAAGCGCTCGGTCAAGCCTCTGCCGATCTGATGCGCCATCTGCTGCAGACCGTGATCAACGCGCTGCTGTGTGCAGATGCGGACGCGGTCTGCGGGGCCGAGTACGGCCAGGTCTCCCAGAGCCGTACCGCACAACGCAACGGCTACCGGCACTAACCCCTGGACACCCGCGCCGGCACGATCGACGTGGCCATCCCCAAGCTCCGGACCGGCACATATTTCCCTTCAATGGCTCCTCGAGCGCCGCAAACGTGCCGAGTCGGCGTTGATCACCGTGGTCGCGGACTGCTACCTGGCCGGGGTCTCGACCCGCCGCATGGACAAGCTCGTACGGCAGCTGGGCATCGACTCGCTCTCGAAGTCCCAGGTCAGCCGGATGGCCCAAGAGCTCGACGAGCACATCGAGGCTTTCCGTCACCGCCCGCTGGGCGAGGCCGGCCCGTTCGTGTTCTGCGCCGCCGACGCCCTGACCATGAAAGTCAGAGAGGGCGGGCGTGTGGTCAACGCGGTGGCCATGGTCGCCACCGGGGTCAACGCGGACGGGCGCCGTGAGGTCCTCGGCCTGAGGGTGGCCACCACGGAGACGGGTGCGGCGTGGAACGAGTTCTTCGCCGATCTGGTGGCCCGTGGCCTGACCGGGGTAGCGCTGGTGACCTCGGACGCTCACCGTGGCTTGGTCGAAGCGGTGGCCGCGAACCTGCCCGGCGCAGTCTGGCAACGCTGCCGCACCCATTACGCGGCCAACCTGATGGCCGTGACCCCGAAGAGCATGTGGCCGGCGGTGAAGGCCATGCTCCACAGCGTGTACGACCAGCCCGACGGGCCAGCGGTGCATGCCCAGTTCGACAGGCTGCTGGACTACGTGACCGATCGGCTGCCCGCGGTGGCTGGGCACCTCGATGCAGCACGAGAGGACATCCTCGCGTTCACTGGCTTCCCGAAGGACGTGTGGTCCCAGATCTGGTCGAACAACCCCGCCGAGCGCCTGAACCGGGAGATCCGGCGCCGCACGGACTCGGTAGGGATCTTCCCGAACCGAGACGCGGTCATCCGCCTGGTAGGAGCGGTGCTGGCTGAGCAGACCGATGAATGGGCTTCAGGGCCGCCGGTATCTCGGCCTGAAGCTGCTCGCCCGGTGCCGTGAGGCTTTGGCACCGGAGCCGGGCACCGTGATGAGCACGGAGGTGACGCCGACCCTGGCCTGACTCTCATGCCTTGAAGGTCGTTACACCACTTCCGGGGACTTGACCGAGACCTTGCCCTTCACCTCGATGACCGGATCGAGCGTCGCCTCAACGAAGTCCGCTGCACGAAGCAGCGGAGACGTTGATCTGTGAGGCCGTCGAGGGTGGCATGTCTATGCCTCAACGAAGTCCGCTGCACGAAGCAGCGGAGCCACACAGACCACCACGGTTGCGGTCCGGCTGCTGGCGCCTCAACGAAGTCCGCTGCACGAAGCAGCGGAGACAGGACGAGGAGGTGACCGTGGTGCGCGTTGACGAGCCTCAACGAAGTCCGCTGCACGAAGCAGCGGAGACGTTGATCTGTGAGGCCGTCGAGGGTGGCATGTCTATGCCTCAACGAAGTCCGCTGCACGAAGCAGCGGAGACCAAGTACACCCGTGGCGGTACGGGCCGAACAGTGCCAGCCTCAACGAAGTCCGCTGCACGAAGCAG
>NZ_KV809449.1:177209-200822 GCF_001812555.1 Micrococcus sp. HMSC067E09
CGAAGTCCGCTGCACGAAGCAGCGGAGACATCGCCGTGGCTGTGCCGTTGGGCCGTCTCCATCCGCCTCAACGAAGTCCGCTGCACGAAGCAGCGGAGACGCTGCACCGGCACGTGGTCACCTTGTCCGAGAAGCCTCAACGAAGTCCGCTGCACGAAGCAGCGGAGACCGTGGCCGTAGGCGATGACCCGGTAGCCGGCCATGAGGCCTCAACGAAGTCCGCTGCACGAAGCAGCGGAGACCGTGGCCGTAGGCGATGACCCGGTAGCCGGCCATGAGGCCTCAACGAAGTCCGCTGCACGAAGCAGGGGAGACGCAGCTCGACAGTCATCGTCCCACCGCCTTGTGGCCTCAACGAAGTCCGCTGCACGAAGCAGCGGAGACCGTGGCCGTAGGCGATGACCCGGTAGCCGGCCATGAGGCCTCAACGAAGTCCGCTGCACGAAGCAGCGGAGACAGGTGCCCCGCTTCGCGATGGTCCAGGCGTGGACGAGCCTCAACGAAGTCCGCTGCACGAAGCAGCGGAGACCGGGAGGACGAGCCACCCGCTGGAGACGCACCCTGTGAGCCTCAACGAAGTCCGCTGCACGAAGCAGCGGAGACTGTGGCCCGTGTGCGCCCTCCTTGCCGGCGGCGTTGCCTCAACGAAGTCCGCTGCACGAAGCAGCGGAGACCGCCCAGCGTGCGAAGCACGCGGCGGGCGCTGATCTGGCCTCAACGAAGTCCGCTGCACGAAGCAGCGGAGACCTTGAAGTCGCCGTGCACGAGGATGCCCGCACCGCCTCAACGAAGTCCGCTGCACGAAGCAGCGGAGACCGGCCACGGATGGCGGGATCGACACTGTACGGCGCGCCGCCTCAACGAAGTCCGCTGCACGAAGCAGCGGAGACAACCTCCTTCGTAGAGCGGGGCGGCGCTCTCGAGGCCTCAACGAAGTCCGCTGCACGAAGCAGCGGAGACCGGGTGGAGGGGGTCCGGCCGGCGCCGTTGCCTACGGCCTCAACGAAGTCCGCTGCACGAAGCAGCGGAGACGGGTGCCGGTACCCCAGGGCGCCCATGCTCGTGCTGCCTCAACGAAGTCCGCTGCACGAAGCAGCGGAGACAGTGGGCAACATTACCGCCCTCTGACAAGGAGCTGAGGAGCCTCTCGCGAGAGGTCCCGGCTGCGCAGGCTCGAGTCGCGGCCAGGCACGCCGTGGGACGACCACAACTAGCGTCTGACAAGGCATTTTCTGGATGCGATACCTCACCGGGTTTTCTACACCGATGGACCCCTCGCGGAGGGTACAGCACTCAGATAATGACGGGACCCATCTCCATGACATCGCGTGAGCGTCCGAGAAAGCTGAACTGTTCGTCGGACAACGCGGCGGTCAGACCCAGGTCGCAGATGAGGATGCTGTCTTCCTTCGTATCGAGGATGTCCGTCAGGGTAGCCGTCAACTGCACGAAACGCGACGGCAAGAGATCCACCACGAAGACGGAGTACTGTACTCGATCTCCGAACTCTTCCAGCGCACGGGCAACCCGCAATCGTCGACGATCCGAAGGAATGTCATACGCGATCAACTTGCGCCTCATTCTGTCCCGGGAACTCATCGCACCCTGATTCCCTTGTAGGTGGGTTGGGTACCGTCGAGAACGCCCAGGAACATTCTCGCTTGCACTTCGATGGCTCTTCGCCACGTCATCCGGTACTGGAACACAGGGTGCATGAACTCAGTGACCAACCGCCGTTCCACTCCGGAGATCAGCTTGCGTCGGCCGTGCTGAGTGAATCGCGCGCCGCCGAGCACATGAGTAAAGGACCTCTCTCCGAACTCTCCGTTGTTGAACGCCGTCAGCACGGCGGCGTCAACGAGCGGGGCTCGAAACTCCTCCATGAGGTCCAGGGCCAAGGCAGGTTTGTTCCGTCCTGGGGAATGGAGCAACCCTGCATGCGGATCCAGCCCACAGGCCAGCACCGCACGGATGACTTCCCCCAGCAGCATGCCGTAGCCGTAGTTCAGAGCCACATTCAGTTCATCGACCGCACCACGACCCACCCGACCGGGAAAATTCGCTCCGATGGATGAATCGACCGCGTCAGACAGGAGCCTCGGAAATCTATCGAAGTAGGCGGTCGCTGCACGTCCTTCGATGCCGAACAGCTCCTGCTCAGTCGGTGCAGTAAGGGCCATTCGTGTCGCCGAACGCAGCTGGGCAACGACAGACGCATCGCCGCCGAAACGCCGCAGAATTGTGGCCTGATTGGAGATCTTGGCAGCAATGAATTCGCGAGCCACATCTACGCGCCCCTGAGCGGCGACCTCGAACTGGCGAAAGCGCGCCCCGCCGTTCGGAGAACGTACCCCATTGGTCCATCCCACAACACGGCCCGTCCCGGTGCACCAGACCCCCGGAAGCCCACGCCACATCATTTCGCGGAGCAACGCTCCCGACAGATCGACATTGCCGTGCACCACTACAGCGGTCATACGTTCAAGAGGGACGCTGGCCAACTTCTCGTCACCTTGCACCACGGTGAGACGTCCCCGGGAGAGACTGGCGCGGCTGCCTGGCGCCGTCAGATGCACGACTTCCCCGGTCGGGTCCGGTGGCACGATGCGGCGCACCACCGCAGCTTCTTGCCGCTCTTCCGGTAGGCACACTGAGGAATGTGAGCACCGCATGCACTTGGGGTCGTCGCTCAAGGGTGCGGGCGCCCTTGTGGAGGACACCACCTTTCGTGTCGCCTCCACGGCGGCGACGGCGGCGGACCGATCCGCGTCGTCAAGGTCAACAGGCACGTTTCGGTGATGGTGGGTGAAGTACACCTGGGCGGCGGCCACCTCATGGCCCATGGCTTCCAATGCCATCGTCTGCAGCGTCAACTGCAGGCGGTTCGCTTCGGACACCGTGGGCGATCTTTTCACCGGTGTTGCCTTGTGCTCAATGATTCTGAGGGCACCGGACGGAAGACGTTCAGCCCGATCGATACGACCATGAAACCCGAGAGTGCGCTCTCGGACATCCACGGCGCGCACGGTGTCGCCCTCACCGGCCGACGGCGTATCCACCCGGCGGTGCGCCGCCGTCCCCTCCGCCATCTGCGCGACCTGCGGGGCTTTCTCCCCCATCGCCTCGAGCCAGGCCCTCCGGGGGCAAAAGCTCCAATGCGCCACCAAGCTGATCGGCACGGAGTCTTCGTACGGTTCCCCACCGTCAAGACCCGCCTCATCCTGCGCCGTTCTCATGCGACTGCTTTCCCCGAGAGCGCCCTGCGCTCAGGCGCTGACGTGCTTCCGGTGCGTAGCACTGGAAAGGCGAGGATGTGCCCAAAGCCCCACGACGCCAGTGGGGACACCTCTACACCGAGGGCGCCGACCAGAGCCTCCGTCTGAGAGCTGGCGTGGACCATCTCGACCAAGTGGCGGGAACGCAGTGCTGCCGTGAAGCGAGACAACGTGACCCATGACGTCGGCACGGGCATGAGCAGCCGCCCTGGCTGCCCCGCCATAGGGCGAATCGACGCCGTTGAAGTGGACACGTCGTGAGCATCGGCCCACACAGGCAGGCTGGCCAGGCCCCAGAGCCCGGCCCATGCCCGCGCCGCGTCCACGGGTCCCAGAGGCGCGAGGCCGGTCGCGGTCCGAGAGTCCGATTTTCCCTTGCCTGGTTCATCCACCAGGGTCTCGCCTAGCAGGCCACTGGTCACCGCCGCTGCCTCACGGGCTGCCACCGCACGGCCCGCCGGGAGAAGCGCGTGCGTGACAAATTCCATGCCCTTGTTCCGCGTCCGCATCTCCCACGCCGAGGCTCCATGGTCCGGTCGCAGCCTCTGATCATTGCGGTGCCACCAGGCGCGCTCTCCAATCCCGAGGATCATCGCCGAGTCCAGGCCCCGCAGAGGCCTCAACGACCCCTGACGAATGCCCAGGAGCTCTTCCCACCCGGCTTCCGTAGACGGAACCTTGGTGCGTGCGGAGAAGAGGGCGCCATACTCCGGGGCCGTTCGGTGCATCCACCCGGTGGCGTCCTCCACATGGTGGCGCGCATGATCACGCACCACGTGCCCCAGGGCCTCACTGTCCAGGCTCGGTGCTGCCAGCTGAGGGCGTGCGTCCGCAGAGTCCGTCCATCGCAGCCGCACGGTTCCCGCCCCGTAGGCCTCCTCGACCATGTGGGCCACGCCCAGCAGTGCCATGTGAGACAGCAGTGTCTCAATGGACCCAGCGAGCGTGATGGGCTTCAGGTTCTCCGTCATGGTCAGCGTCCTTCTTTCGAGATCGACACATCCGCTGAGCGCAGCAGAGCCTCCAGCCACGCCACGCCCCAGATTCCCCATTCGGCATCCGTCCGCTCCACCCAAGCGTCCCATTGCCCGACGTCGAACAACTCGGTGGCAGCCGCGCGAAGCGAATCGTGAGCACTCGGATGGAGCAGCTCGTCGCTGTTCATCGGGAATACCCCACGGCCCAGACCATGACTGGTGCCCACGAGCCGAACAACCAGCGGGTCCACTCCAGGAACGGCTTCGTACAACATCGCCGCAGATAGCTGTTCATGCCGCCATTTGGACGGCAAGAACGACTTCTGCCGCAGCGGAAGCCGCGCCTGTCCGCTCTTGGCCAGCGGCTCAGTGGATCCCTTGCCCTGCGTCAGCCAATCCTGGAAGCGCGGGTCGCACTTCCCGTCGTCGTGGTGCAGGCCAGCGAGTTCGAGGAGCTGGAGCATGCCCTCGGGCAGCCCTGCCCGTGAACCGGACTCCCGTGCTCGCCCAGCCACGTCACGCTGGTGGTCGGCCAGGAATACACGCTGTGACACGGATGTCACGGACAGCTCCGCATCATCCGAAACGGCGGGGTGTCGGATGGAGAACAGCACCCAGGACGCCTGCTCCGGCGCTTCGGAGGACCGCCCACCGGCCACCACAGCGATCCGTGCCTCCAGCTCACTGTCCTGTTCCGGGATTCCCAGGTAAAGCCGCCAGGTCTCCCACTGACCTCGGTCCTGGAGAGCATGGCGGACGGAACTCACAGTAAGCGCTTCGTCTTCATCCTGCAGCGCAGCGGCCACCTCCAGGAGAGACTGCCGCAAATGGTCAGCAACGCCCGCAAGCGGCCGGCCTGTGGTGACCGCTACGGAGCGGCCCTGTGTCCCGACGGCGTGGGTAGCGCCGAGAGCCGGGTCCTCAGGTGATGGATCGAGCACGTCCCCGACCTCGCTCGTTCCCTCAGGGACGATCACCGCTGACATGGTCGCTGCCCAATCATGGGGCACCACAATGGTCTCACCGGGACGCAGTTGCGGCACACCGTCGCTCGGAGAGACCGCTTCCCACCCGTCCTCGCGACGGATGAACATGACCGAAGGACTCCGTCGGCCTCGCAGCATTGGAGCCAACCGGGTGATGGTCGAGGGGTAGGCCTCATGCGGCTGTGGTGGGGCAATCGTCAGCAGCGCAATGCTCTCACCGATATCGATGCCGTCATCGACGCCCTCTCCGACACGCGGCAGCCGCCTGCCGACGACAGTCACGTCTGCGTCCGGGTCCAGACCGTCTCGCAGCCACAGGGTGAGGTCTGGTTCCACCACCAAACGCTCGGAAGTCCGGCTGAACAGGGCTGCGCGTGACGGTTCGATCTCACTGAAGACCGGCCGGGACGGTGCCTCTGCCGGCGCAGGGTCGGCCAGGATAGCCGTAGGTGCGATCCCGTTGGGGTCGGCGGCCCTCCGGTCGAGCCATGCTGCCGATGCCTCCAGATCCGAGGGCCGATACGGCAAGGCGAACTTCTCCGTCACCTTCTCTCCTGGGGGACAGAGAACGTGCACGGGCCCCATATCCCTGAGGCCACGGCGGTTCACCCGGCCAGCCCGCTGTGCCAACGCGGCGCCGGGAGCCAGGTCCGTGATGAGCGCTCCGAAATCCAGGTCCAGCCCCACCTCGATGGCCTGGGTGGAGACATAGACGTCGGGGTCGCCCTTGCTTCGATCCGTTGTCTGCTCCCACCGACGGCGAGGCCCCACAATCAGCTGCACTCGCAGCTCAGGTGCCCCCTTCTGGAGAAGGTCATGGACGGCCAAGGCGGACGCCACACGGTTGACCACGACCCCCACTGGGGTCTGACCTGCCTTCACCGCATCCTGCACCATCGCCATGACCTCGCGGGCAGCCGAGGTGGCTGCGGCACCCGTCTGCCCAGACAGCCACGGCCCTTCCGTGTGTAGAGTCACCGGCTTCGGTCGGGTGAGACGCTGCGACAACTCGGGCTCGATCCGTCCTGCCCGGATGTCGTCCAGGGCCACTCCGATCGCAGCCGAGTCCGAAGGCAGTGCAGCCGGCGTCGCCGTGGTCTCCACAACCTGCAGGGCCTGCACATGGGCGGCGAGCGGCGACTCGGCGGCGAGCGCACTCACCCGCTGCGCGGTGGTGAGCAACTGCCTGTTCAGGTGCGCCTCATCGACCACAAGCACGGAGTCATGGGCCAACAGGCCGGCCTCACGCGGACGCATGCCGACCGATGACCCATACCCACGGAACAAGAGACGGCTGCCTGCCATGTCCGGTGTCGCGCAGATGATCTGGCAGGAGAGCGGATCGTCCTGCCACCCACGTTCCGGAGCGATACCACCTCGAAGTGTGGTCACACCGAGGACGGTCTCCGTCCACGGAGAAAGACTGTGCAGGATCCGCGCGGCGCGGCCGAGCACACCGTCCTCACCCCCAGTTAGAGCATTAGACAACGCGCGTGCATGATGCTGCGCTCGTTCGGCCATGTCATCCACGAGGGCGCGACGGCCGACGACGTGCCACAGCCGACGCGGAACCCGAGGTCCGGACCAGTCCGGCGCATGGGTCACGGCCACAGCGAACACATGGACGTCGAGCACAGCCGACTTGCCCGAACCTGTCGGCGCGACGATCGCTTCCGGCCACCGGCCGTTTTTGATCACGAATTCCGCGAGCTCCTGCTGCCACCCGAACGGGCGGTTACCGTCATTGAGAGCGGCGAAGAAGCTCCCGAACTCAGGAAGCGTCAGACCGGCGGTGATCGCTGTCTGCTGCGGTGTCATGCGTCCTCCTGCATCATGGTCGGCACGTCGCGTGGAACCAACAGGCCACAGCCGAGGTGTCGGCTCTGACCCAAGGCCACGATGGATCTGTCTGAGACCAGGGACCCCATGTCCACAGTCAGCCGATAGGGCTGCGGCAAGCTGGCCCGGTTCGTCTTGTGCACGTAGGCGCTGGGAGTCAGCGTCCTCAGTGCTCGCCCACTGAGTCGGACACCAAGGTCCGTGACAGCTGCGTAGCGGGCAGCTGCCTGGGTGTCCCCGGTCTCCGGGTACAGTTCGCGGAAGACATTGCCCAACGACCAGGCAGCGGCGAGGTCGACGTCGCGAATCCCGACCACCGACTTGAGGCGGCGCTCCGCCACGACGGCGGGCATCGCTTCCCAGGCGCGCGTGTACCCCGGCCGGGGAGCCCGCCAGAACGCATCGCCCGCGAAGACCTCGACCTTGTCCGGCTCAACTGCCAGCTGATGTGCCTTCGTCACAACACGACGCAGCCCCGTGAGTGCACCAACCAACGCCCCCAATGCATGGCCGCTCATACCCCGGGGGACCATGAGCAGAAAACGATCGCGGGAGTCGTCGAAGGGCAGACCGTCCACGTCACCAGGGACATAGTGCAATGCCACCCGGTTGGCTGCCGGAGGCATTGACGGTGCGTATCTCCCCGTCACCTCAGGCGGAGCCCCCGCACCCATCCGGGCCACGATGGCGCGATGGAGAGCGACACAGACACTCACGAACCGTTCCTCCGGAACCGGCCGGGACTGGGACGCAATCGGCAGTGCCAGCACGTGAGACCACGGGACATCCGCATCAAGCGTGTCCACGGGACGAAACACCCCGGTGCGCTGACAGGTCTCGTCGGGCCGCGGTGCATGCGGACGCGTCGACGTCGTGTGCTTGTCTGCAGCCACACTCGGAGGCTTCCCGCGGTACTGCGCCGCATGTGCTGCCTCCAGCTCAGCCAGCCGTCCGCGCGTCGGCATGACCTGGCGCAGCTCCCCCGCATGCTGACGCAATCCCGCAGCGTCATCCAACCGGTGGGTGGGCTCACCGACGGTGTCACCAGTGTGCACTCGCAGCCGCACTGGAGACGAGGTCTCTCCGAGGTGGGGAACATCGGCGCAGAGCGTGTCGAGAGTCCTGATCATGCCGCTTCCGGCCTCAACGTCTTCCCAGATCCACAGCACCGGTCCGCCGAAGGCGAACCCCTCGGACATGGTGCGAGCGGTGACCTTGTTGTTGACCCGGCCCACTTCTTTCAGGAAAACCCCTTCCTTGCGGTAGGTGTATGTCCGGCCGCCGGCCGAGACCGGGACGACGGTCGGAACCGACATCGCCGAGGGCGGGTGCTCCTCCAACCACTCAAGGACTTCGAGTGCGCCAGGAGTGAAGGGAGACCGCACGTCACCCGTCGACAACGAACCAACAGCGGCGGCTTGGATCAGAGCCGAGAACAACCGACTGATCGCCGGCACTTTCTCTGCGGCGCCATCCGCTCCGTGACCCGTGTACACCGCCAGCGGAAACTCCGCGCTGATCGCGAGGGTCGCCATGCTCAGGCCTCATCCGCGTCGTCACTCGTTGCAGCACCGAGGATGATCGGATTGCCAACGAGGGAGAGCGTCTGACCGGACCACTCGACGCCAGCCACCTTCTTAGCGTGCGCCAGCGCCTGTTCGAACACCTCCACGGCCGTCTCGACGTCGATCGGCGCGAGATCCAGGGACTTTCCGTAGCGCTGGTCGAGGGTGACCGCAGGCTCGCCCTTCTCACGCAGGTGACAGTTCGCACGCAGGTGCAGCTCACGGTCGGACAGAGACATGCCCAGCAATCCATACGCCGCGAGCAAGGCCCGGGAGGCCACGTCCGCCTCTGTCGTCCCCCCGAAACGGAGCTGCCGGAGAGCAGCGAAAGAGAGGAGCCTGCGGCGGGTGATGGACCGACACGCCACACCGCCCAGCTCACCGAGCGAGGGCGGAATGTTCCCCAAGCCCAAGGTGGACATCGAGGAGCCGGTGTCGCCCTTCTTCTTGGCCTCCGACAGGATCTTGGCTTGGAGCTTGTCACTGAGCTCCTCAGCCTGGTCCTTCACGAGGGCCTCGACGTCTTTCGCACTGGGCTTGACGCTGGCGGCGACGGGATCCACACGCGCCGCGGCACGCCGATTGCGCCGCTCGTCCGGACGGTGGTCCTGGTCTGTCAGAACACCGATGACCTCGCCGGTCAAGCAGGTCTGATAGCGGCCCTGATGCGACTTCCGCGTGGAATCCCACGCGCCAAGAACCAGTGACGTGGGAGCGGCTTCAAGGAGGGGGCGCGCATTGTGACGTGTGGCGTTGCGCAGGGCCCGGTACACGTCCGACTGGGTAACGGGCACCCCGTCCAGGGACGCCGAACGAATGTGGGCGTCGAACGCGCGATGCGGGAGAGTCAAGTCGGATTCGACCTGGCCGCCATAGGCAACCTCAATGGAGGGCACCTTCCGCAGGGCCGCACCCTCCCTCGTGGAACCGTCGCGTCGGGCCTCCACGATCGCATCCTCGTCCCGATTGGACACCGACTGCTTCGAATCGACGACAACGGTCCAGACGGGCGCCGGCGCGCCGTCATCCCCCCGCTCCATGCGCGTCTCGAACGCGAACGTGGCGCCGCGCCCGTCCTGCAGAACGCGAGCCGGAGCGATCACCGCCCCCGGTCCGCCCGCCGGCTCGAGCTCCGTCTCAGACAGCAGAGACGTGCTCCCACCTGGGGCGCAAGCAGACAGCAGATGGTCGAGGGACAGGGTCGTGCGGTCAGTCATGAGAGGAGCCTTTCGTTGCCGCGGCTATTGAGTGGAACGGTTCGACGAACACGACGCTTATCGCGTCCGCCCTGTACGGGAACCTGTGCATCAGCAGGCCCGTGAGGCTCACGGTAGCACCAAGACTACTCATCAGCCAGCACTCCTTCGTACATCCAACACTCTCAACCCAGTATGCTCTATCGAGCGGGGGAGGCCACCGCACTCGATGAGGGGAGCCCGCTCTCCTGGACGGGAGGCCCCTCTCAATGGATGAAAGGAGTCGCATGCCGATTAAGTACACCCCAGAGTTCAAGGTGAAGGCCCTGCAGCTCATCGAGGAACACGTCCGTGTAGAGCAGTGCTCTGCCTTGGCCGCCTGCACCAAGGTCGGCGAAACCCTTGGCGGGATCTCCCCTCACACCCTGCGGAAGTGGTGGAAGCGAAGCGGTCTGGACCGAAGTGAGGCGCTCGGTGTGAGCACTGATCACTCTGAGGAGATACACCGACTTCACCAAGAGAACCGCACGCTGCGCGACGAGAACGAATGGCTCCGCCACACCTTGGCGTATTTTGCAGCGCGGCCCTACCGCCCACACCGTGATGACCCAGATCAGTGACCACTGTCGAGACATCGCGAAGGTAGGCTTCGGCATGCGCCTTCGCCACTCCGAGAGCTTTCATTGAGGATGGGTTGACAGAGTCGGTTGTCACACCCGGCCGCACCTACGCGGAGCACTCTCCGCGTCTTCGTTGCACTCGGGGTGGCGAGGGTGCACGGCGGACTCAATCGATGAGTGCAACAGATCCTTCCTGGGCGTTCAGGAAGGCAGTACCCGCTCACCATGCCCCGATCCACGCGAGAAGAGTCCATGAGACGACGTCTGCGTGTCCTGTCCTTGATGCTCGCCAGAGGCCGGTCGCAAGACGTTGCCGAAGAACTGAAAGTAGGCCGTAACACCAGGACGGTGTTGCACTGACCACCTGAGTCGGCCCCTGTTCGACAACTCCTGCGTCACCCGTCCGGCAGGACGTACCGACGGTTCCGGCTGGTCGGGGGCGCAGTCGCCACCACAACGCCCCGTTCAACGAGGCCGCGCAACACCGGTCGCAGGGAGGTGACGGCACGCCCGGTCGCACGGGCAATGTCATGCACACTCAGCTCCTGGGCGTGTCCACTGGCCAACGCATCAACAACGGCCCGCTCAGCATCGGTCAGCCCCTGCTCCTCAGCCCACAGGGCGTAGGAATCCGTGCCCGTCTCACGCATCAGACCCTTCGACGCCAGACCGTCCAACACCATGCGGAGCACATCCGAATCCGCCCCCAGAGACTGCCTCAGGCCTGGAACGGTGACCCCGCCGTTCCGCCGGGCGATCAGGAGGATCGCCTCCTCCTGCTCAGTGAGGGTCTCGCTGCTGAGAGACTGCAACCACTGACGCAGTGCAGGGATCTCAACGCCATGACGCCGCAGAGTGACCACCACTTGGTCCGGATGCACGGTGAACTCCGGGCCTTCGAGCGCATGAGCGGTCATCTGGTTCATCATCATGCGCACTCCGCCCCCTTGGCCCTCCACGGTGAATCCCGCCGCCTCATGGTGGGGCACGTGCTGCAACATCTGCATGAGCACCCTGTTCCGGCACATGGACCTGCCGTCGTCGAGGTTGTCTTTGGTCTTGCCTCCCCAGAGTCCACCGGGGCTCGCAATCTCCACGCGATCCGGGTAGACGTCCACCGTGACCGGCTCACCTTGGAAGAGGTCTGCATACTCGCGGTGCACCACGGCGTTGGCGATGGCTTCACGAAGGACGTCTTCGGGAATCTCCAAGTGCTCCGTTCGCCCGCTGCCTTCGACCGTGGCATACCGCTGCAGGTGTCTGGCCGTCGCCGCCACGGCCGTCTGCACCACCTCTGGCAGAGCCCCTTCGCACTGCTGACGGTCGCTGAAGCGAACTCGGCCTCCTCCGGTGGCCTTCGCGAGTCCAGGATGCACAGTGACATCCACGAGCAACCGGGGGAAGAACTGCTGCGGGAACACTCCCAAGCTCAAAAGCCCCGCGAGAGTGACGGCACCGTCCTCGGTGAGGATATTCAGCCGCCGCAACCGCTCTTCATGATCCACCGCACCTCGGAGAGCCACAGAGCTCGCACGTCGCTGCAGGAGGGCGTGCAGCTGCGACTCGTCGAGATCTTTCAGAGAAGCTCGCGGCACGGCGGAGAGGTCTACCGATGACTGGGTCATGGCATGCCGCATCTCATAGATCTCTGCGCTGGAGAGGTGGAGATCCTTGTCATCCACCCGCTTGTAACTGCCCTTCTCAATACCCTGCGCGGTCCGCCAACACGGCTTCCGGCCCAGGTCGTTCTCCGCAATGTCCACGGCGACGACTGGACGTCCTTCCAGTTCAGCGCGCTCGATCCTGTACACCGGTGGGTTGGTCAGCTGTGGAGGCTGCCCGCCGTCCCCCATGCCGGAGACGAACTGGTCGATCACGCGCTGGGGATCAAATCCCTCGGCCGGCACAAAGCCTCCAGCCTCCGACACGCCCAGGAGAATCCGTCCACCCCGGGTGTTGGCGAACGCGCTCACCGTCTCCCAGATGTCCTTGGGCAACCCTCCGCCTGCAGCTTTGGCCTCGCAGAGGGCATCATCCGAACGTTGGCGCCTCAGCCTCTCCACATCCCGCAGCACCCCGCCATCCACCGTCACGAGACCCCCACTCACTCACCGAGCCATCAGCACTCACTTTACAGACTGACGGGCTCACTCTACATAGTGAAGACCTCAGTTTACTCAGTGACGGCGTCACTTTACTCAGTGAGGTTGGCTCGCACCGCAGTGACGGCCTCCACGGGGCATCGCGGACACGGTGCCTCCGTCAGAACCCTCCGCCGCCTCCGCCGTCGTCGGCCAGGTTCGAGAACCGCGAGTAGTGCCCCTGGAACCCCACCACAATGGTCTTCGTCGGGCCGTTCCTGTGCTTGGCCACGATCAGGTCCGCCTCGCCGGCGCGCGGGGACTCCTTGTCGTACACGTCCTCGCGGTGCAGCAGGATCACCATGTCCGCGTCCTGCTCGATCGACCCGGACTCACGCAGATCGGACACCTGCGGCCGCTTGTCCGTCCTCTGCTCGGACCCACGGTTCAACTGACTCAACGCGACCACCGGCACCTCGAGCTCCTTGGCCAGCAGCTTCAGGGCACGGGAGAACTCGGCCACCTCCTGCTGGCGGGACTCGACCTTCTTGCCCGAGCTCATCAGCTGCAGGTAGTCCAGCACCACCATCTTGAGGTTGTTCTTCTGCTTCAGGCGCCGGCACTTGGCGCGGATCTCCATCATGGACATGTTCGGCGAGTCGTCGATGAAGAACGGGGCGTCGTTCAGCCGGCCCACGGTCGCGGCGATCTTGGACCACTGGTCGTCCCGGATGGTGCCTTTGCGCAGGTCCTGCAGGGCGATCGTCGCCTCCGCACTCAAGAGCCTCATCGCGATCTCGTTCTTGCCCATCTCCAGGCTGAAGAACACGGTGGCCATGTTGTGGTGCAGTGCCGCGGCGCGCGCGAAGTCCAGCGCCAGCGTGGACTTGCCGACCGCCGGGCGGGCCGCGATCACGATCATCTGGCCCGGGTGCAGGCCCTGGGTCAGCTCGTCGAAGTCGTAGAAGTCCGTGGGAACGCCGGTCATTCCCTCGCCCTGGTTGCCCGCGGCCTCGATCTCGTCGACCGTGTGCTCCATGATCTCGGACAGCCGCACGTAGTCCTCGGACTGGCGGTTCTCCGCCACCTTGTAGATCTCGGACTGCGCCTCGTTGACGATCTCCTCGACCTCACCGTCTCCGGTGTAGCCCATCTGGGTGATCTTCGTGCCCGCCGTCACCAGACGCCGCAGCACCGCCTTCTCGGCCACGATCTCCGCGTAGAAGCTCGCGTTGGCGGCGGTCGGCACGGACTGGATCAGCTCATGCAGGTACGCCGGTCCACCGGCGCGGGTCAGCTCCTGGCGCTTGTTCAGCAGGTCCGCCACGGTGACGGCATCGGCCGGCTCGCCGCGGCCGTAGAGGTCGATGACCGCCTCGTAGATCATCTCGTGGCTGGGGCGGTAGAAGTCGTGACCCCGGAGGATCTCCACCACGTCCGCGATGGCGTCCTTGGAGAGCATCATGCCGCCGAGGACCGAGCGCTCCGCCTCGAGGTCCTGGGGCGGCAGCACGCCGCGGTCAGAGGAGCGGCCGCCGTCGTCGTAGGCGCCGGAGTCTCCGTACTCATCAGACATCTTCCGGATTCTCCCTTCCCACGGCGCGGCACGACGGCGGCCTTCGGACCGGCCGAGCCAGCCCGTATTCCTCTGTGACACCCCCGGCCGTCGCAGGTGCCGCACTAGTCCGCCGCACCGGCGTGCAGGACGTCGATGCGGCGGAGGACACCTCCAGTCACGGGGGCGGCGGATGGACGCCGACGTAGTGGTCACCTGCCGGCCAATACCCACCGCCTGCGACGTGGGGATAGCACGGGACACTACCCGTGGCGTGGAACCCGCGACAACCGCGTGTTCCACAGGTCCTGTGGACAGCATGTGGACGGCGCGGCGTGTCGTGTGGATTCCGCGGCGTGGCGCTGGGGACAAGACTGTGGGGCAAACCCACAGGAGCTCATCAATCTCCCCCTGACCAGGGATGATGCCAGTCCACGCCTGTGGGGAAGATTTCTTCCTGGGAGATCCCTGACCGTGGCCACACGCCCTCAGATCACGTTTGACCCCCGTCTCACCCGGGTGTTATAGACCCCTATCCACATCGCAATCCACAACGTCCACATCTGTGGACAACTCGTGTGGACAAGCCCCCGTGACCTGGGGACATCCAGATTGACAGCCCCCTTCAGGCGACCCGGCCCACAGCCTGCAGCAGCTCGTCCACGCACTCCGCTGCCCTCTCCAGCGCAGCCAGGAACCGCTCCGGCTCGGCCGCCCCGCCGGCCCAGTGGCTGACCGTGAACTCCAACCAGTCCTCCCCCGGCGTGTAGGCCACCCCGAACCCGTCCTCCACGGAGGGCACGAACGCGTAGCGGACCACCTGGTCGGCCGAGCCGATCGACGTGGTGGACAGGAAATCCTCCCGCGCCTGCCGCACCGCCGGATGCCCGGTCAGCTCGTCCAGCGCCTCGGACCTCTCCTGCACAGCCTCGGCGGCCAGCCCCAGCCCGAACAGGTGCCGGTCCACCCCGTGGCCGGCCTTGCAGGCCTTCACCCAGTCCCGGTGGGCGTCCAACGCCGCCACGAGCAGCTCCCGCCACTGCACAGCCGCCCGGCCCTCCACAGGCCCCGCGGCGAGCGCCTCCACCAGTGCGACGAGCTCCGGCGTCACCGGCCGCAGGCACTCGGTGCGCCCGGCCCGGTACTCGCGCATGTCCACAGACTCGTAGTGCGCGCGCACCCGCCCGAACGCGATCCGCTGCGCCAGCGCCATCACCAGCTGCTGCACCGCATCCAGGCTCACCTTCATCCCGGCCGCCTGCACGTCCGGCCTCCGCGTGCGCACCACGTCCACCCGCAGCTTGGCGGCCCGCTCCGCCGCCTCGTCCAGCAGCGTGGTCGCCCTCTCGCGCAGCTGCTCCGGCCACGTCCAGGCCAGCTCCTTCCCGACGACGTCCGCCTCCCCCGCCTGTCCGCTCACCTCTGCAGCAGGGCCGGGGGCAGGGCGTGCCGCCTGCGAGGTCGCCTCCACAGCAGCCTCCTGCATGCGGCACACGGCCTCCACGAGCGTCGCCCCGTCCACGGTGGAGTGCTCCACGTGCATCGCGGTCCACCCGTCGGTCAGCCGGTGCAGGTAGGAGATGGGCCGGTAGACCCAGGCCAGGCTGGGATCCGTCAGGCCCTGCAGGAGCGCCGCGGCATCGTGGCCGGCCACAGCATCGGGCCCGCCGTCCGAGCCATCAGCATTCGCCTCGTCGCCCGCGCCCGCGCCCGCGCCCGTGCCCGCGCCCGTCCCCGTCTCACCATCCAGAAGGCTGACCGTGAAGAGCATCTGCCGCAGCCGCTCAGAGACGGCCGCGTTGGCCTCGTCCTGCAGCAGCGCGGGCAGCAGCTCCGCCAGGTGCGCCGAGCCCAGGGCGGAGAGCGCACCGAACGCCGGCTCGCCCCCGACGACGCCACCGCCGATGCCGCAGGAGCCGACGCCACCGCTGGCGCCATCGTCACCGCCGCCAGCCTCACCGGCACCGCCCCGTGTCTGCTCCACCACCTGCGCCACGGCGGAGGCGAGCTCTGCCCTGCCGAGGAGGCGGCCGTCGTCGTGGGTCAGGGGCACCGCGAACAGCCGACCGCGCACGAACAACCCCACCTCACGCCGGGCCGCGCCCGGCTCTGCCGCACGGAAGGCATCCACGTGCTGACCGGGCTCGCGCAGGCCGCCGTTGAGGCAGGCGAACTGGGCGGGGTCGATGGCCGAACCGCGCGCGTCCACCGGCGGCTCGGTCTCCCCGCGGGCCTCGGTCAGGTGCACCGCAGCCGCCCGCCGGATCACGTCCGCCGCCCGCTCGAACGAGTCCTCCACAGCGCCGCCGGGCTGATCGCGGCCGAGAGCCACCTGGAACACCACGTTCGTGGACAGCGGCAGCGGCCGGCGCTCCGCCAGGTACCCCAGCAGCCACGGCACGGACATCCAGTTCCGGCCCGCCGCGTCCTCCGCCTCCGCACGGGCCACCAGCGCCTCACGCAGGGCGGGGCCGTCCTCGGCGAGGAGGCGGTCGGCGAGCGCCCGGACCTCGCCCGCGTCCTGCGGCCTCACGGCGGCCACCATGCGGACCAGCCGGTCCAGCACCGGGGCGGTCTCGGCCACGGGCAGATGCTTCAGGGCAGGGTGCGGATGCGCAGAAGGGGTCATGGCTCCATGCTGTCAGCCCCGCCGCCGACTCGAGTGGGCAGATATTCCACGAATCCGGCCGGATCCGTGGAACAACTGCCCACTCGACGCGCACCCCAGAAGACCCCTCACGCCTCCTTGTCCGCCGGAGCCTCCTCCACCACAGGCTCGATGATCGGGTTCTTCGGCAGCTTGCGCACGCGCTTGGGACGCTTGGAGCGGGCCGGGATGAGCGAGCGCATGTTCTCGTGCTTGCCGAAGCAGAGGAGGCGGTCGTTCTCCTCCAGCTCCTTCTCCGCGCTCGGGTTCGGGAACACCTTGGTGCCGCGGTGCAGGGTGAGGACCTGGATGTCCTTCTCCCAGAGGCCGGACTCGCCGATGGTCTTGCCGATCATGTCCGCACCCATGTTCACGGCGATCTCGGCCACCCCGTACCCGGTGGACACGGCCAGGCGCTGGCGGACGTCGATGTCCGGGAACCCGGCCTGGTCCGCGATGTAGTCCACGATCGCGCCGGCCACGTCCAGCTTGGTGGCGCGCTCGATGCCCTCCAGGCCCGGGGAGGAGTTGACCTCCATGACCAGCGGGCCGTTCTCCCCCTCGAGCATGTCCACGCCGGCCACGCGCAGGCCCATGATGTGGGCGGCGCGCACGGCGGTCTCCTCGAACTCCGGGGACAGGTCCACCTTCTCCACGGTGCCGCCACGGTGCACGTTGGAGCGGAACTCGTCCCCCTGGGCCACCCGGCGCATGGCGGCGACCACGCGGTCCCCCACCACGAGCGCACGGACGTCCTTGCCCTTGGACTCCTTCACGAACCGCTGGATGAGCACCTGCTGGTCAGTGCCGTGCAGCGTCTCGATGATCGCCTCGGCCACCTTCTTGGTCGGCGCCAGGATCACACCGATGCCCTGGGTGCCCTCCAGCAGCTTGATCACCACGGGCGCCCCGCCCACCATGTCGATCGCCGTGGACACCTCGCCGCGGTTGCGGACGAACACGGTGGCGGGCATGTCGATCTCGTGGCGGGACATGATCTGGGTGGCCCGCAGCTTGTCCCGGGAGTTCATGATCCCGGCGGCCGTGTTCGGGGTGTACACGTCCATCTGCTCGAACTGGCGCACCACGGCGGTGCCGAAGTAGGTCACCGAGTTGCCGATGCGCGGCAGGATCGCGTCATAGGAGGACAGCGGCCGGCCTCGGAACAGCAGGTCCGGCTCCTCGGTGGACAGGTCGATGCCGAAGCGGAGGGTGTCCAGGACCTTCACCTGGTGGCCGCGCTCGAGGGCGGCCGACTTCAGGCGCTGCGTGGAGTAGGCGCGCAGCGACCGGGACAGAATGGCGAGCTTCACCAGGGATCTCCTGACAGGATAGGGGGCGTGTCAGAGTCTAAGCAGGTCACCCCGGAGACGTCAGTCGAGGCCGTCACGCTCGGATGGCGCGAATGGGTCTGCCTCCCCGGCGCCGGTGTCCCCTGGATGAAGGCCAAGATCGACACCGGGGCCCGCACCTCCGCCCTCCACGCCTTCGACGTGCAGGAGTTCCGCCGCGAGGGCCACCTCTGGGTGCGCTTCGAGGTCCACCCCTGGCAGACCTCCGCCCGGGACGCCGTCACCGTGGAACTGCCCGTGGCGGACGAGCGCACCATCCGCTCCTCCAACGGCCGCGCCGAAATCCGCCGCGTGGTGGTCATGCCGGTCACCGTGGGCGGCCGCACCCTGGACGCGGAGGTCACCCTCACCGACCGGGACGAGATGGGCTTCCGCATGCTGGTGGGCCGCGAAGTCCTCGCCCGCGGCTTCCTGGTGGACTCGTCCCGCTCCTACGCCGGCGGCGTCCCGCCCCGCGCCGTCCGCCGCCGCAACTGGGGCAAGCGGTGAGCGTGGAGACGCGCCGTCGTCGTCCCCGCCCGTCGTTCGCGTTCGGCAACGTGAAGGTGCGCGCCGGGCACCGGCGGGAGGTGTCCCTGCCGATCACCCGCACCATCACCGGCGCGGACGTCACCCTGCCGGTGCACGTGCTGCACGGCCGGGAGGACGGGCCCACCGTGTGGGTGTCCGCGGCGATCCACGGTGACGAGGTGGTGGGCATCGAGGTCATCCGCCGCGTGCTGTCCATGCTGAACCCGAAGCAGATGCGGGGCACGCTGATCGCGGTGCCGATCGTCAACGTGCTCGGTGTGCTCACGGGCGACCGCTACCTGCCGGACCGCCGGGACCTGAACCGTTCCTTCCCCGGCTCGGCGCGCGGCTCGCTGGCGGCACGCATCGCGCACCTGATGATGACCGAGGTGATCAGCCGCTGCGAGGTGGGCATCGACCTGCACACCGGCGCGGACCGCCGTTCGAACCTGCCGCAGATCCGCTGCGACCTGGAGGACGCGCGGACCCGCGAGCTGGCCGAGGCCTTCGACGCACCGGTGATGTACCACGCCCGGCTGCGGGACGGCTCCCTGCGCGCCGCCGCCCGCGAGGCCGGGGCGCGGGTGCTGCTCTACGAGGCCGGCGAGGGCTGGCGCTTCGACGAATATGCGATCGCCCCCGGCGTGGACGGCGTGCTCCGCGTGCTGGCGGCCATGGACATGGTGGACCTCGCGCCGCTGGGCGTGGAGCCGGCCCCGGACCGCGGCGAGGAGTACGAGGTGGACGTCCCCGCCCTGGTGGATGCCATGGGTGACGAGGCCGAGCCGGTGGCCCCCGACCTTCCCGAACGGCACGTGGTGTGGCGCTCCGGCTGGGTGCGTGCCCGCAAGGACGGCATCCTGCACTCCGAGGTGGTGCTGGGCCAGCTCGTGGAGGAGGGACAGCGCATCGGCACCCTCTACGACTCCTTCGGCCGGACGGTCTCCGCCGTGAAGGCCGACCGCGCCGGCGTGGTCATCGGGCGGGCCGAGGCGCCCCTGGTGAACCGCGGCGACGCACTCGTGCACATCGGCGAGACCGGTCCGCAGGGCGGCTGACGAATCCAGTCGCTTACTGGTGAGGACTCACCGTCACGACGCTCTGACAGCGGTCTTTGACGGTGAGTCCTCACCAGTTGTCGGGTGAGTCTTCACCAGTTGTCGCACGGGAACACCACGTCGACGGCCACGCACCTTCGCAAGGTGCGCGGCTGGCGTCGTGGTGGCGGCTTGACCCACCCCTGCCTGCGGGAGAAGGTGAGGTAAACGAGAGGGGGATCACCGTGGCCCTCGAGCCCAATGGAGTCGAGATCGCCGTCCTTCTGCTCTGGGCGGTCGGCCTCGTCTGCGCCGTGGCCCGGCTGCGGCGGGAGCGGAGCGTCTCGTCCTGGACAGTGCTCGTTCTGGCGGCCGTCGTGCCCGTGGTCGGGTCGCTCGTGGCGATCGGCGGACTGTTCCTCCCGCAGAAAAGGACGGCGGAGAGAAGCCCAGCCGACGTCACCTGACGCCCTGCCGCAGGCTCAGCCGTTCTGCGGGCCCGTCTCGCCGACGTGCACCAACGCGTCGCCTCGGTTCACCAGGGGCGCCTCGGCACGGCCGATGACCACGCCGCGCCGAGCCGAGCCCTGCGGAGGGCGCTGCCGGGCGCTGCCCATTCCCCTGGCTTACTGGTGAGGACTCACCGTCAAAGACCGCTGTCAGAGCGTCATGATGGTGTGTCCTCACCAGTTGTCGCGCGGGGACACCACGACGCCGGCCACGCACCCTGCCAGAGTGCATGGCCGACGTCGGGAAGCCCCTCTCCGGGGAGCCGGCGGGCTCCCGCTCGGGCGTCAGCCCAGCGGGATGCGGCCCTTGAGCTGCTCCGGGTCCTCCACGGGCTCGTCCTTGGTCTGCCTCATCAGCTCCTCGGCCTTCGGCACCGAGTCCCAGACGTTCCAGAGCAGGACGCCGCGGACCGTGCCGCCGTCCACGTAGTAGACGACCGCCGTGGAGGTGTCCGGCGCACCGGAGGCGTCCTCAGCCAGGTCCACCACGGTGGTGTGGTCCGTGGTGATCTCCCCGATGGCCTCGTAGCCGGCGTCGAACAGGTCGCCCCAGAAGAACGGGGTGTGCGTGTAGGCCTCCCCCTGGCCGGCCATCGCCCTGCCGGCGGCCAGGCCCTGGGTCTCGGCGGCGTCGGCGTGCTCCACACGGCGGGTGCCGAGCAGGGCGTCCGGGTAGGAGGCGATGTCCCCGGCGGCGTAGACGTCCTGGGCGGAGGTCTGGAGCATCTGATCCACCACCACGCCGTCCTCGACCGTGATCCCGGCAAACTCGGCGAGCTCCGTGCGCGGCTGAACGCCCAGCGCCAGGACCAGGCGATCCGCGTTCAGCTCCGTGCCGTCCTCCAGCGTCACCGTGAGCACGCCGGGGGCGCGCAGGCCGTAGTCCGACGGGCGGGAGAGGTTCTCCTCCTGCTGCCCGGTCTCCTCGGCCGCGGCGGGCTCGTCCGACTCGTCCTGCGCCGGCTCCGCGTCCTGCGGGATGTCCTCCTCGGTGGGCTCGGCCACGTGCTCGGCCTCGGCGACGGAGGCGTAGCGGCCCTCCACCACCCTCACGCCGCGCTCCTCGTAGTCCTTCTGCACGGCCTCAGCGAGCTCCTCCGGGAGCATGTGGGACAGCAGCGGCAGCCTCGGGGACACCAGGGTCACCTGCGCGCCCACGCCGGTCAGGGCCGCGGCGAGCTCGGTGCCGATGTAGCCGCCGCCCACCACCACCACGCGGTCCGACTTGGACACCGCGCCGTGCAGGCGGCGGAAGTCCGAGGCGGTGCGGTAGGTGTGCACGCGAGCGCCCACCTGCGTCTGACCGGTGATCGGCTCGGAGCCGGTCGCCAGCAGCAGCGAGCCGTAGGAGACGGTCTTGCCCGCGATCACCAGGGTGTGCGCCTCCGGGTCCAGGTCCGAGACCTCCACGCCCAGCAGGTAATGGGTGTTCAGACCCGGGGCGGCCGGTTCCTTCTCATCCGTGGTGACCAGGACCGAGTCCTGCACGCTCGCCTCGTCCTCCGCCCACAGCCTCTTGGACAGGTCCGGGCGGTAGACCGGTGCCGAGACGTCCTCGCTCACCACGGCCACCGTGGCCTCCGGGGACACCTCGCGGATGCCCTCCACGGCCTTCACCGCGGCCATGCCGCCGCCCACGATCACGTGGTCGTAGCTCTCCTCCATGGACGGGGACGCGATCGGCGACCCGGTCGGGTCCAGCAGCGGGGCGTTCTGGGTGGTCTCATCGGCAGCCATGGCTGTCCTCCTTCCGCACGGGCCTCGGGTGTGGCCTGCGCGCCGGTGCGCCGCCGTCGGGGCGGCGTCGTCTCGGCCATCATGGGGCGATCGGCCGCCCAGACGAAACCCCTCGGGCTCCGGAGTCTCCGCGGACGGGCGGAGGCGAGGAGCCGTCGTCGGGAAGGAAGGCGGGGGCACGACGACGGCGCGCTGCCGCCTCCTGAGAGCGGGTGGCGGTCCGTGGTCAGGCGGCTCGGGAGGCCGTGTGGCGGCCGTGGACGAACCAATAGTACGCCGTCAGCAGCGCCATGACGGCGCCGGAGAGCAGGTAGGCGGAGCTCAGCCCGATGGCTGCGCCGGCCACGCCCACGATGATCGGCCCCAGGCCCGTGGCGATGTCCAGCAGCAGGAAGTAGGTGCCCGTGGCCACACCGAACTTCTGCGGCGGCACCGCCTGCACCGCGATGGTCTGGAAGCCGCTGATCAGCGGGCCGTGGCTGAGGCCGAACAGGAACCCGCACACCAGCAGCCCCGTGGCCGTGTGCCACTGGGAGAGCAGGACGAAGGACACCGCGTAGGCGATGAGCACGGGGTAGGCGAGGACATCGTCGCCCCGGCGGTCCTGCAGTGGGCCCAGCACGAAGCGGCCGACGAGGGTGCCCAGCGCGAAGAGCAGGAAGAACACGCTGGTGGCTGTCGCGCCGATGCCGTGATCCCGTGCGTAGCCGGCCAGGAACGCGAGCACGCCGCCGCCGTAGAGCATGCCCGCGGCCGCCGTGATCACCGCGATCGGGGCGGCCTCCGAGGCGAAGATCCCCGCGCGGGTCAGTCGGAACCGGCCGGTGGGCGTCGGCTCCGGTATGCGGCGCAGCGCCAGTGCGCAGACCAGGGCGCCGAGCGTGATGAGCGTGGCCGTGACGAACAGCCACTCGTAGCCGAAGCGGCTGATCACCAGGATCGCCGTCATGGGCCCGATGGCGCTCGAGACCGTCATGGCCGTGGAGAACCAGCCGGTCCCCTCCGAGCGGCGGGACGGCGGGATGATCGACTGCACCGCGGTGGCCAGCACCGTGGCGCCGGCGCCGAAGCACATGCCCTGCACGAACCGGACCGCGATCAGCAGCGGGACCGAGGAGGCCACCAGGTAGGCGGCCGAGGACAGGACGTACAGGACCATCGCCACCACCATGGTGCGGCGGCGCCCCCAGGCCTCCATGGACGGCGGCGTGACCAGGCGGGTGACCACCGCACCGAGCACGAACGAGCCGGTCACCACGCCCGCCACCGTGTCCGAGGCGCCGAACCGCTCCACCGCGTAGAGCGCCATCGACGTCATCAGCAGGTAGAAGATCATCGAGACGAACAGGTAGCCCACCGAGACCAGAACGAAGTCACGGGTCCACAGCGGCGGCCGGGCGGCCGCGGGCGCTTGGGTGTCGGGGGCGGTCATGGGTCGTCTCCTCTCGATGTTCGACGGGGTGGCGGCGGGCTCGGGTGCTCGACGGGGTGCCGGGTGCCGGGTGCCGGGTGCCGGGTGCCGGGCGCTCAGGTCCCGGGCGCTCAGGTCCCGGGTGCCGGGTGCCGGGTGCCGGGTGCCGAAAGCATTCTGCGCCCTTCGGGCAGCCGGGTGCCCGTCCGAGTCGCCAGGTGAACACCCCACAGCGCCCTCGCCTACTGGTGAGGACACACCGTCTGACCCCCGGTCTTCGGCGCTTGAGAGGGTGAGTCCTCACCAGTTGGCGAGC
>NZ_KV809449.1:200922-219555 GCF_001812555.1 Micrococcus sp. HMSC067E09
AGAGGGTGAGTCCTCACCAGTTGGCGAGCCTGACGGGGCCGCGCCGGCCCACGGCGACTACGCAGGTCCCCGGGAACAGCACCGCCCCCGGAGACAGCAGAGGACCCCGGCACGCACCCTGCGGTGCATGCCGGGGTCCCCGACGGCGGTCACATCACCGGTGACGAATCAGGAGTGGGTCTCACTTCTTCTTCGTCTTGGCGGCCAGGACCTGCACCTCGACGTCGGCGACGACGTCCTCGTGCAGGCGGACCTGGGCCTGGTGGTGGCCCACGGCCTTGATGGCCTGCGGGATGGTGATGGAGCGCTTGTCCACGGAGCCGATGCCGGCGGCCTCGATGGCCTCGGCGATGTCGGCCTGCTTCACGGCGCCGAACAGGCGACCCTCGGCACCGGCGGTGCGCTCGAGCTGCACGGTCGTCTCCTGCAGCTTGGCGGCCAGGGCCTGGGCCTCCTCAAGGTTCGCCACGGCGCGGGCGGCGCGGGCGGCCTTGATCTGCTCGACCTGCTTCTCCCCGCCCTTGGTCCACACGGTGGCGAAACCGCGCGGGAGCAGGTAGTTGCGGGCGTAACCGTTCTTGACCTCGACCACGTCACCGGCAGCGCCGAGACCAGTCACCTCGTGGGTCAGGATGAGCTTTGCCATCTGGTGTACTTCCTCTCTCGACTCGCTCGATCAGCCGCGGCCGGCGCCGGCGTAAGGAAGCAGGGCGACCTCACGGGCGTTCTTGATGGCCTGGGCGATCTTGCGCTGCTCCTGGACGGTCACGCCGGTCACGCGGCGAGCGCGGATCTTGCCGCGGTCGGAGATGAACTTGCGCAGGAGGGCGACGTCCTTGTAGTCGACGACAGTGACGCCGGCGGCCTTCAGCGGGTTGGACTTCGGTTTGGGCTTACGGATGTCAGCCTTTGCCATCGTGGTGCTCCTTGTGTCTGGTGGAGCCCGCAGAACGGTTCTGCGGGATGGAACGCCTCCGGCCGTGTCACGGACCGGCGGCAGGGGTGCCTCGCAGCGGCGCCGCGAGGCGGAGAATGGGGCCGGCGGTTCAGTGCCGGCCTCCGGGCTCGGAAGCCCGGACGGTCAGATGCCCTGAGAGGCTGCGCCCACACCGGGCGCCACGGATCAGAACGGGGGCTCGTTGGAGGACGGGGTGTCCCAGCCTCCACCGCCGCCGGCGCCGGACCACGGGTCCTGCGGGGCGGCGTTGCCACCGCCCTGCTGGCCACCCCAGCCGCCGCCCTGCGAAGGGCCGCCGCCGAAGCCGCCGGAGTTGCCGCCGAAGCCGCCTGCAGACTGGCCGCCACCGAAGTCGCCGCCGCCCTGCTGGCCGCCGAAGCCGCCGCCTCCGCCGCCACCGCGCTGCGAACGGGTCACCTTGGCGGTGGCGTAGCGCAGCGACGGGCCGACCTCGTCCACGTCCATCTCCCAGGAAGTGCGGTTGTTGCCCTCACGGTCCTGGTAGGAGCGGGCCTTCAGGCGGCCCTGCGCGACGACGCGCATGCCCTTGGTCAGGGACTCCGCCACATTCTCCGCGGCCTCACGCCAGATCGAGCAGCGCAGGAACAGGGTCTCCCCGTCCTTCCACTCGTTCGTCTGGCGGTCGAACGTGCGCGGCGTCGAGGCAACGGTGAAGTTGGCGACGGCGGCACCGTTCGGGGTGAAGCGCAGCTCAGGGTCGGCAGTCAGGTTGCCGACCACGGTGATGATGGTGTCTCCGGCCATGGTCACTCCTGTGTTCGCAGATGGATCAGCGTCGATTCCGGTCCCGGGGACCGGGGTGTGTGTCCGATGCTCTCAGGTCACCCGGACGCGGTGGATCACTCGGCGGCGACCCGCTGCTCCTCCGGGCGGATGATCTTGGTGCGCAGGATGGTCTCGTTGAGCGACAGCAGTCGGTCGATCTCCTGGGCGGTGGCCGGCTCCGAGGTGAAGTTGATGACCACGTAGATGGCCTCGGACTTCTTCTGGATCTCGTAGGCCGTCTTGCGGCGACCCCACACGTCGACGTTGTCGACGGTGCCGCCGTCCTTGGTGATGACCTCAAGGTACTTCTTGAGGGTCGGCTCCACGGTGCGCTCGTCGACCTCAGGGTCGATCAGCACCATCAGCTCATAAGCACGCATGCGAACCCACCTCCTCTGGGCTTGCGGCCACGGTCTCTCCGTGGCAGGAGGTTCTGTGCTCGTCGTCCGCGCGTCGGCCCGCACTCTTCGGCGGCACGCAGACAACCTGCCCCACCCTACCATCGCGGGAACGCACGCCGGAGGGCGAGACTGATCACAGCCGCAGAGGCGAGAATGCAGACAGCAGGAGACTGGCCGTCGTCGGGAAGCACCGGCGGAGCCGACCCGTGCACGCCACGCGAAGGAGGCCCCATGGACCGCACCGACCACCGCCACACCCACGTGCTGCTGCTGCGCGGAGTCAACGTGGGCGGACGGAACCGCGTGCCCAAGGCCGAGCTGGCCGAGCTCGCCGCCGAGGCCGGCGCCGAGGACGCGACCGTGCACCTGAACTCCGGGAACGTGCTGTGCCGGATCGGCGAGCGCCGTCCCGCCGCCGAGGTGGCCGCGATGCTCTCCCGCCTGATCCTGGCCCGCCTGGACGTGGAGACCCCCGTGCACGAGGCGACCGCCGCGGAGATCGCCTCCCTGCTGGACGCCTGGGAGGCGAGCGAGCTGGCACCGACGGCCGGACAGGTCGCGGACGGCCGGTTCCTGCCGCGCCAGGCCCATCTGGTGCTGCTCGACTCCGCCCCAGACCCCGACGACGCCGCCCGGCTCATGGCCGAGGACGTCGGGCAGGACCGCTGCCTGGCCACCGGCCGCGGCGTGTGGATCCGCTACGCCGTGGACACCCGCTCCTCGACGCTCACCCTGCCGCGGATCGAGCGCATCCTGGGCCGCTCCGGGACCGCCCGGAACCTCAACACCGTGAAGGTGCTGGCCGGGCGGCCGGACCCGAAGAAGGACCTGCCCCGGATGGAGCTGCGCCGGGACTGAAAGGCCCCTCTCGACGCAGGAGCAGGAGGAGCCAGCCCGTCAGACACCCGCGTAGAAGGCGTCGACGGTCTTGCCCATGTGCGCGATGTCCTCCACGCCGCACATCTCGCGGGCCGAGTGCATGGACAGCAGGCCGATGCCCACGTCCACGGTGCGGATGCCCAGGCGGGTGGCGGAGATGGGACCGATGGTGGAGCCGCACGGGGAGTCGTTGTTGGAGACGAACTCCTGGAACGGCACCCCCGCCACACCGGACCAGCGGGCGAACGCGGCCTCGCCGGCGGCGTCCGTGGCGTAGCGCTGGTTCGCGTTGATCTTCAGCAGCATGCCGCCGTTCGGGCGCGGGTGGTTGGCCGGGTCGTGGCGCTCGGCGTAGTTCGGGTGGACCAGGTGGCCGGTGTCCGCGGAGAGCAGCCAGGAGCCGTGGATCGAGCGGGCGCGCGCCTGTCCCTCGACGCCGAGGGCGGTCTGGATGCGCCCGACCATCTCCTCGAGGATCGGGCCGGCGGCACCGGAGCGGGAGGCCGAGCCGAGCTCCTCGTGGTCGAAGGCGGCGAGCATGGGGATGACGGGGGCACCGGCGGCCTCACCCGCGATGCCGTCGGCCACGCGTCCGGCGAACTCCACGCCCTCGCCCGCGCCGGCCAGGCGCTCGAGCGCCACCAGCCCGGCGTGGGTGGAGGCCAGGTTGTCCAGCCGGCCGGAGGCCAGGAACTCGCCGTTCGCGCCGAACAGGCCGGGGGCCTGGGCGTCGGCGACCATCACGTCATGGCCCATGATCGCCTCCGGCTCCACGCCGGCGGCCTCGGACAGCACGGACAGCACGTCCGCGCAGAGGCGGGCCTGCACCGGGCCGTCCAGGGACCCATTCCCCGGCTGGGCCGCCCCGACCACCGGGTGCATGTGCTTCTGGCGCTGCAGCTGCAGGCCCTCGTTGACCTGGCGGTCCAGGTGGATGGCCAGCTGCGGGATGCGGCCGAGCGGACCGGTGGCGGCGAGCACCTGACGGCCGTCGGCGAGCGCGAGGCGGCCGGCGAAGCGCAGCTCGCGGTCCAGCCAGGAGTTCAGCAGCGGTCCGCCGTAGATCTCCACGCCGGCCTGCGCCCAACCGTCCGCGGTGACGGTGGCGTGGTTCGGCTTGAGCTTGAAGCCCGGGGAGTCGGTGTGGGTGCCCAGGACACGGAACACCGGCACGACGTCGGCCCCCTCGCCGCCGCCTGCGGACTCGCCGGAGGCGGCGGTGCCGACGGTGGTCGGGATGATCCAGGCCATGGCGGCGCCGTCGCGGACGACGACGTACCCGCCCGGGGCCGACGGGAAGTCCCGGTGCTCATCCAGGCGGGTGAACCCGACGGCCTCGAGGCGACGTGCCACCTCCTCCGCGGCGTGGTAGCTGGAGGGTGAGGCGGTCACGAAGTCGGCCAGGTCCTGGATGTGCGCGGGCATCTGGCCCGGGGCGGCAGTGGCTGCGGCGGAGGTGTCGGTCATGGTCCGACCGTACCGCGGCCGTGTGCGGGGGCGCAGGGGCGGCGCGGCTACGGTGGAGGCGTCGGCGACGCGGCCGGTATGAGGGTGCGAGAGCGAGGAACAGGCCCGGGATGGACGCGCAGATCTGGATCGTGGTGGCGATCGGTGTGGTGCTGATGATCGGCTGGACGCTGGCCGGCTGGTGGATCGTGCGCATGGGCTTCACCCGGGACCGGGACGCGGTCGGGCACCCCCACGCGGACGCCGACGCCCCGGAGCGCGCCGTCCCCGTCCGCGCCGATGCGAACGACGACCCCAACGCCATCTGGCGCGAGCAGATGAAGGCCGCGACCCTCGCCTCCGGCGCCCGCTGCGACTGCCCCGGCGCCGACGGCGACGGCGACGGCGGCCTGGCGTCCCCCGGCCTCGAGCCGGACCCGGACTGCCCGGTGCACCGCTGGGACTTCGCCTGACCCGGCTGTGCGGGGGTTGCTGACGCAGGACATGGTGGCTCGGCGCATGCTAGCTCGGCGCCTGGTGGCTCAGCGCACGCTGGTTCAGCGCCGCGGGGAGTCCGCGTAGGCACCGGCCAGCGGGTCGGCAGCCGCCTGCCGCACCAGGTCCTTGCGCGGGACGTACATCTCCACCACCACGCGGCCGCAGAGCCAGAGGACGGCCACCACGTGGGCCACGATCGCCAGCACGTACACGGAGTCGTCCATGGAATGCTGCGGCTCGGAGCCGGAGGCCCCCTTGGCCAGGTACATCCACACGGCGAAGAAGTGGAGGACCTCCACCGTCTGCCAGACCCAGAAGTCCTTCCAGCGCGGCAGGGCCAGCGCCATCAGCGGGATCAGCCAGATCACGAACTGCGGCGAGTACACCTTGTTGGTCAGCACGAATCCGGCCACCACCAGGAACGTCAGCTGCGCCAGCCGGGGCGGGTGCTTCGCCAGCACGCCGAGCAGGAACACCGCGGCGCACCAGACGGCGAACACCCCGTAGACCACCAGGGACAGCGACTCGTCCGGGAGGTAGCGGCCGCCGACCTTCGGGGCCATCACGTCCCAGGCGTGCCACACGCTGGACAGGCCCGGTCCGCGTTCGGAGGAGAAGGTGAAGAACAGCTTCCAGGCCTCGACGTTCAGCACCATCAGCGGCAGGTTCACCGCCAGCCACGCCCCGACAGTGCCGGCCAGGGCCTTGAGGAACGGGCCGAAGCGCCGGGACCTCACCGCCAGGATCAGCAGGGGCCCCAGGATCAGCAGCGGGTAGATCTTCATGGCCGCGCCGAGGCCGAACAGCACGCCCGCCCAGCCCGGCTTGGACCGGGCCCACACGTACATGCCCCAGGCCATCAGTGCCACGGCCCACATGTCCCAGTTGATGGTGCCGGCCAGGATCATGCCGGGTGCCACGGCCACCATGAGCCCGTCGGTCCAGCGGCGCCCGGCCATGCGCACGGTCAGCACCGCGACGACGGCCCACAGGCCCACCACGAAGACGGCGTTGACCAGCCAGAACGCGAGGGTCTCGTTGCCGCCGTCCGGCACCCACTGGGTGATCTGCGCGGCCACGGAGGCCACGAGGCTCATCAGCACCGGGTACTCGAAGGTCGATCCGGCGGCGAAGGGCGCCCACGCGTTGTCGGCGAACCCGCGCCCGCCGTAGAGCGCTGCCCAGTCCGAGTAGCAGCCCGCCAGGTAGACGTTCGGGGCGCCCCAGCCGCGCACCAGGCACGGGGCCTTCTGCAGCACCGTCGCCGCGGCGGCCAGGCCGACCAGCAGCGCGGCGATCGCCACCGGCGACGCCCACGAACCGGTCTTCCGGCCCCACCCGTTGGCGGCCAGACCGCCGGGCAGGGAAAAGCGGCCCTCCGCCTCCCGGCCCCCGGCTGCGGCGAGGGACGCACCCGAGGTGCGTGCCGTCGTCGTGCCTGTGGCGCGCCCCGTATCTGCGGTGCCTGCGGCGCGCCCCGTGCCCGCGGTGCCTGCGGGCGCCTGCACACCGGTGACGCCGCTCACGGCGGCCGCGTCATCCTGTCCGCCTGTGGCGAAGGAGCCGCCCGTCCCCGCACGCTCCGGCACCACCGGTCCGGCGGCGCGGCGCGGCGCAGGTCGGCGGGCAGGGGCGGGCCGCGGAGCCTTCGAGGGGTCAGAGGTCATGCCCACCATCCTAGGAACCGCGCGGGTCACCGGGCCCGGCTCCACGCGCGTCAGGCGTAGACTGCAACGCAAGCTCAAAACCCCGGGACCGGGCGCGCCCATGTGGCGTGCCCACCTGCACGTGCGCCCGGGGAGACTTCGAGGAGAACAAGTGGCAGAGAACCCCATCCGCGTCGCCATCGCCGGCCTCGGCAACTGCGCGACGTCCCTGATCCAGGGAGTCGAGTACTACAAGGACGCCAAGGCCGAGGACACCGTCCCGGGCCTGATGCACGTCCAGTTCGGCGACTACCACGTCTCCGACCTGGAGTTCGTTGCGGCGTTCGACGTGGATGCAGCGAAGGTCGGCCTGGACATCTCGGAGGCGATCCTGGCCTCGGAGAACAACACCATCAAGCTCACCGACGTCCCGAACACCGGCGTGAAGGTGCAGCGCGGCCCCACCCTGGACGGCCTCGGCAAGTACTACAAGGAGACCATCGAGGAGTCCGCGGAGGAGCCGGTGGACGTCGTCCAGGCCCTCAAGGACGCGAAGGTGGACGTGCTGGTCTCCTACCTGCCGGTGGGATCCGAGGAGGCGGACAAGTTCTACGCCCAGGCCGCCATCGACGCGAAGGTCGCCTTCGTGAACGCCCTGCCGGTGTTCATCGCAGGCACCCAGGAGTGGGCGGACAAGTTCACCGCCGCCGGCGTGCCGATCGTGGGCGATGACATCAAGTCCCAGATCGGCGCGACCATCACCCACCGTGTGATGGCCAAGCTGTTCGAGGACCGCGGCGTCACCCTGGACCGCACCTACCAGCTCAACGTGGGCGGCAACATGGACTTCAAGAACATGCTCGAGCGCGAGCGCCTGGAGTCCAAGAAGATCTCCAAGACCCAGGCGGTCACCTCCAACACCTCCGCCCAGCTGGGTGAGAAGGACGTGCACATCGGCCCGTCGGACTATGTCGGCTGGCTCGACGACCGCAAGTGGGCCTTCGTCCGCCTCGAGGGCCGCAACTTCGGCGACGCCCCGGTGTCCCTGGAGTACAAGCTCGAGGTCTGGGACTCCCCGAACTCGGCCGGTGTGATCATCGACGCCGTGCGCGCCGCGAAGATCGCCCTGGACCGCGGCATCGGCGGCCCGATCCTCTCGGCGTCCTCCTACTTCATGAAGTCCCCGCCGGTGCAGCACCACGACGAGGAGGCCCACGAGCTCGTGGAGGCCTTCATCCGCGGCGACATCGAGCGCTGACCGGCCCCACGATCCCCGCGGCCCCGGACCTCAGCCGGGCGTGTCGACGACGGCCCCTCGCCTTCCGCAGGCGAGGGGCCGTTCGCGTCGGTGTGCCGGGCGTCGGCGTGCCTGGGTGTGCTGTGCCCTGGGTGTGCCGCCGCCTGCCTCAGAGTGGGGATAAGACACGGCGTTGAGATCGCAGAACGGGACCGTGTTGTACCCCCCAAGTTGCACCCCCGAAACGCCAGGTTGCACCCCCGCAACGCCAGGTTGTACCCCGGCAACACCAGGCTGTCCCCACAACCAGGGACCCCGGCGGGTGGATCACTTGGCGGTGTCCACGCCCAGGCGCTCATCGATGGTGCGGCGGATCAGCTGGGCGAACACCTGCTGGCCGTTCTGACGCGGGTGCACCTTGTCCGGGGCGAACTCGCGCACGTACTTGGAGGCGGCGTCCCAGTCGGCCACCACGATCTGGTCGCGGTGCTCCTCGGCCAGCGCGTTCATCTGCTTCTGGACGCCCGGGACCCACTCCGGCGGGCCGTGCGGGATCACGAGGACCAGCAGGCGGTCCTCGCCCAGGGTGTCCAGGATGCGATCCCAGTCGCTGTCCTTGGTAGCGCCGTTGGTGCCCAGTGCCACCACCGTGATGGGGCGCAGCTCGTCCTTGGCGGCCATCTCCTCGAGCTGGTCCGCGGCGTCCCAGAGCTGGTGGCCGACCTCGGCCTCGATGCGGATGCCCGGCATCTGCTTGAGCAGTTCGGGGGCGGAGGACAGGGAGACGGAGTCGCCCAAGAGGTTGATGTCCTCACCGTGGACGGACGGCGGCAGCTTCTCGGCTAGCTCCTCCTCGGTGAACTCGGGGCGCAGCACGTTTGGGTCGCCAAGGCCCAGCTCATCGCCGGAGGGCGGCGCGGACCCGCCCTCGGAGGGGTCGGCCTCACCGCCGGACGGCTCGGACCCGTTGCCCCCGTCGCCCTCCTTCTCGCGCTCCTGGGCGGCCCTGGACGCCTCGGCCTTCAGGGACTCCTGCGCGGCCTCGGCCTCGCGGAGCGCATCCTCGGCGTCGGCGATCTCCTGCTGCAGCTTCGTCTGGCTCGGGGAGTGGACCAGGGCGGCGCCGGCCGCCACGGGGACGGCGAGCAGGGCCACGGCGCCGACGCCCACCAGGGCCTTGCCGGCGCCGGCCGCACGACGACCGGCACGGCCGCGGCCGCCGGCGCGCACGCCGGAGCCGGTCCAGGCGGCCTTGATGCCCTCGCCCCAGGAGCGGAAGGTGGCGCGGAAGCCGTGGTGGAGGATCGGCTCCTCCACGATGCGGGCAGTGGCCTCGGCGATGAGGGCGGTGAGGATGATGACCAGGCCCGCGGCGAGCGGCTCGATCCACTCCGGCGCGTCGACCGGGACGATGATGCGCATGATCACCAGCAGCGGCCAGTGCCACAGGTAGGCGCCGTAGGAGCGGCGGCCCCACCACCCGAGGAAGTCCCCGGACATGGCCTTGGAGAACGAGTCGCGGCGGTTGCCCTGGACCACGTGCAGGACCAACAGTGCCACGAGCGCGGACAGGGCCGCGAGCACGCCCAGGTAGGTGTATGCCGCGGTGCCGTCCACCAGGAAGAAGGCGACGGTCAGGACCGCCAGGCCGGCCCAGGCCAGCGCCGTGCGGACCGGTCCGGTGGAGGGCTCACGGCCGCCCTGCTCCGGACGGGCCACGTGGGTCTGCGCAAGAGCCACGGTGGCGCCGAACAGCAGCCCGAAGGCGTGCGTGTCCGTGCCGAAGTACATGCGGGTCTGCGGGGCACCGGAGAGCTGGCCGACCGCCATGCCCACGGCGGAGGCGATCGCCAGGGACAGCACGATGCCCATGCGGACGGCATCCGCCCCGCGGGCCGAGCGGGCGGTGCCCTTGCGCGGCCAGCAGAGCAGCAGGAGGCCGAGGATCAGCAGCGGCCACACCACGTAGAACTGCTCCTCGATGGCCAGGGACCAGAGGTGCTCGAACAGCGGCGGGGTGGCGGCGTTGAAGTAGTCGTTGCCGTCCAGGATCATCAGCCAGTTGCTGGTGTACGTGAGGGCGCCGAGCCATTCGCGGCGCAGGCCGGCCGGGAACTCGGAGACGGCGAGCCAGGCCAGGGCCGTGGAGCCGACGAGGGCCAGGATCAGGGCGGGGACCAGGCGCCGGATGCGCCGCATCCAGAAGGAGCCGAGCTTCACGCCGTGGCCGGAGTCGATCTGGCGGATGAGGCCGACCGAGATGAGGAATCCCGACAGCACGAAGAACATGTCCACGCCGACGAACCCGCCCGGAAGCAGGGCGGGCCAGGCATGGAAGACCAGGACGGCGAGCACGGCGATGCCGCGCAGGCCGTCAAGGGCCGGGACGCGACCGGGGCCCTTGCTCACACGGGTGCCGGGGCGGGGGGTATGGTGGCCCGCTCCGCCACCGGAGGTGGACTGGGCGCCGCGCGTCCTCGCCGGGGAAGCTGAAGGAGGACTCGACACAGTCATCTAGCCTGAACCGTCCGACGTGATTTCGCCACTCACGACACAGTCCGCAATGGTTGCGAATCGGTCTCGCTCCCGCGTGCGTACGCGAGATGAACCCCCGAGATCCGCAGAAACCTGCGGTTCTGTGTGTTCCCTTGGAATCGCTCAGAACAGGCCCGTGATGTTGCCCGCATCGTCCACGTCCATGCGGTCGGCGGCCGGGGACTTCGGCAGTCCGGGCATGGTCATGACCGCGCCGGTGAGGGCGACGACGAACCCCGCCCCCGTCTTGGCGCTCACCTCGCGGACGGTGACGGTGAAGCCCTCCGGGGCGTTCAGGGCCGTGGGGTCGTCCGAGAAGGAGTACTGGGTCTTGGCCATGCAGACCGGCAGGCCGTCCAGGCCACGGCGGGAGATCTCGGCCAGTTGGCGCCTCGCGGCAGCGGTGAACTCGGCCTTCGCGCCGCGGTAGTTCCGCTTCACCACGGCCTGGATGCGCTCCTCCACGGTCATGCCCTCCGTCCAGAGGCCGGTGAGCACCGGGGCGTCGTCGCCCGGGGCGGGAAGCGCCCGTGCCACGGCGCGGGCGAGGCCGCGGGAGCCCTCACCGCCGGAGCCCCAGACGTCCGCCACGGCGCAGGCGAGGTCCTGCTCGCGGCACCAGCCCTCGAGCCACTCCAGCTCGGCGTCCGTGTCCTCGGCGAACCGGTTCACGGCCACCACCACGGGGGCCCCGTAGGCCTGCATGTTCTCCACGTGGCGGGCGAGGTTGGCCACGCCGGAGCGCAGGGCGGCCACGTGGGCGTCCTGGACCTCCTGCTCGTCGCGGCCGTCGCGCTCGGCGACCTTCGCCACGCCGGCCTTGACGTCGGCGAGCGCCATGCCGGACTGCAGCTTCAGCGCGCGGACGGTGGCGACCACCACGATCGCCGCCGGCGGGAACTGCCCTGCCACGGAGGTGATGTCCATGAACTTCTGGCCGCCGAGGTCCGCACCGAAGCCGGCCTCGGTCACCACCACGTCCGCCAGCCGCTGGGCGGTGCGGGTGGCGATCACCGAGTTCGCGCCGTGGGCGATGTTCGCGAAGGGACCGCCGTGGATCAGCACCGGGGTGCCGCCGAGGGTCTGCACGAGGTTCGGTGCGATCGCGTCCTTGAGCAGCACGGCCATGGCGCCCTGGGCGCCGTGCGGGCCGATCTGGGAGGCGGTCACCGGTTCGCCGGCGTAGGTGGAGCCCACGGTGATCTGACCGAGGCGGCGCTTGAGGTCCGCCAGGTCCCGGGCGAGGCAGAAGACGGCCATGGTCTCGGTGGCCACCGTGATCTCGAAGCCGCCCTCGCGGGGCACGCCCTGGGTGCGGCCACCGAGGCCGGTCACCACGTCCCGCAGGGTGCGGTCGTTCATGTCCAGGGCACGCTTGAGGGTGATGGTGCGCGGGTCGATGCCCAGCTCGTTGCCCTGCTGGATGTGGTTGTCCACGAGGGCGCAGAGCAGGTTGTGGGCGCTGGTGAGGGCGTGGAAGTCCCCGGTGAAGTGCAGGTTGACGGCCTCCATCGGGACCACCTGGGACCAGCCGCCGCCGGTGGCGCCGCCCTTGATCCCGAACACGGGGCCCAGGGAGGGCTCGCGCAGTGCGGCCATGGCGGTGCGGCCGGCGATCGAGGCGGGGGCGTCCTCCTCCTCGGCCACCAGGTTCAGCCCGTCCACCAGGCCCACGGTGACGGTGGTCTTGCCCTCGCCGGCGGGGGTGGGGCTGATGCCGGTGACCAGCACCACCCGGCCGGTGCGCGGCGCGTCGATCGCGTGCACGTCCACCTTCGCCATGTGGCGGCCGTACGGGATCAGCAGGTCCTCGTCGATCCCGGCACGGGCTGCGATCTCGGCGATCGGGGCGGGCGTGTGGGCGGCAGCGATCTGCGCATCGTTCATGCGCCCCATTCTTCCACCGCGGGACAGTCCGAAGAGATCCCAGCCACCCCGTCGATTGGACTCTCTCCCCCCCTGATCTAATCTCACCTCGGTGCATTCATCCCTCTCTTGGCACTCACATCCAACCGACAGAAAGGCACCCGGATGTCGAAGTTCAAGAGCTTCAGGCATGGACTGGTGGCTGTGGTCGCAGCCACATCACTCACCTGCGCGTCCGCCACCACCGCACATGCCGCTCCGGTATCAGCGTCCTCATCGACAGGTGGGAGCGGAGCGTCCACCATCGCTCCGTCGAATACCGTGACGAGTCACACTCCTCAAGGAACCAGTTCCATGGATCTGCCGGGACAGACGACCGATACGCCTCGAGACGCCCTGGATCTAGCGCCGGAGCAGCTCGTGGACGAGACCACCAATGTGTTGGCGGCGACCACCCTGGGTTCCAGCGACCTCGTGACGTACGACACGACCTCCGGAGAGCAGACACTCATCGTCATGAACGATGCATCGTCGCCCACGGAATACGAGTTCGCCTTCGATCTTCCCGCGGGCGCATCGTTGAGCCTGCAACCAGACGGTTCCGTCTCCATTCGAGACGCGAACGACGAGGAGTTCGGCACCGTGGAAGAGCCGTGGGCTGTCGATGCAGCGGGAATGCCGGTTGACACCCACTTCACCGTCACGGGGAATCGACTCATCCAGACGGTGACCCCCTCATCTGACACGACCTTCCCCGTCGTTGCAGACCCCGCAACCGCATGGGAGTGGACTGTATGCATCGCCACAGTCGGAGCAACATTCACGCCTTGGGGCGCTGGTGCTGCAGTCGCATACAAGCTCGTCAAGCGCTTCGGCAGCGTGCGCCGCGGCATCGAGATCATCTGGCGGGCCTATCATTCTGCCCACGGTGCACAGGCGAAGTGGAACGCCGCCATGGCCGCATCCGGCGGCTTGTTCGCTGAGATCATCGGCATCAACGAGGTAAAGGAGGCCTGTTTCTCGTGACCCGTGTCCCCTCCGCGCGCGACAAGAAGCCCGTCCGGCAACTCACAGACTGGTTCTACCTTCCCCTGGGGGGCCTGGCACTCCTGCAGGTCCCCCACACCTGGGAGGCGCAAGGACCTGTCATCGGCGTTCTTTACATCGTCGCAGTCCTTGCCCTTGTCCTGGCTGTGGCCATGAGCAACCGGGGCAGGTTCCGTTCCGTGCTGGACGCTCCTCCAGCCACGTGAGCGCGGCGTTCCTGTAGCAACGGCACGTCGGAGCAGGTTCGGTAGTCAGTCGGAGGCCATGGTCGCCGTCCGACTACCGAACCTGCAGTGCAGTCGTTCAGCGGACAGTGATCGACAGCGGGCGACGGACGGCCGTCAGGCCCCGGTGTCCTCCCGCGACTCCGGCTGCTCGGCCCACCAGCGGCGCAGTTCGGCCTCGGCCACGTCCTGCTCGTGCGGGCCCTCGTCCAGGCGCCACTCCAGCAGGTGCCGGTAGGCGCGGCCCACCACGGGTCCGGGGCGGATGCCCAGCAGTGCCATGATCTGCTCGCCGTCCAGGTCCGGGCGGACGGCGGCGAGCTCCTCGGCCTCGGAGATCTCGGCGATGCGGCGCTCGAGGTCGTCGTAGGCGTGGGCGAGCCGGTTGGCCTTCCGCTTGTTCCGGGTGGTGACGTCCGAGCGGGTGAGGGCGTGCAGGCGGTCCAGGACCGGTCCGGCGTCGTGGACGTAGCGGCGCACCGCGGAGTCGGTCCAGTCGGCGTCCCCGTAGCCGTAGAACCGCATGTGCAGCTCCACCAGGCGGGTGACGGCCTTGATGGTCTCGTTGTCGAACTTCAGGGCGCGCAGGCGCTTGCGGACCAGCTTGGCGCCGACCACCTCGTGGTGGCGGAAGCTCACCGCACCGTTCTTCTCGAAGCGACGGGTGGCGGGCTTGCCGACGTCGTGGAGGAGGGCCGCCAGCCGCAGCACCACGTCCGGGGACTGCGGCGAGTAGCGCTCCTCCTGCTCGATCGCCTGCTCCAGCACGATGAGCGAGTGGGCGTAGACGTCCTTGTGGCGGTGGTGCTCGTCGGTCTCCAGCTGCAGGGCCGGCAGCTCCGGGAGGATGCGGTCGGCCAGGCCGGTGCGGACCAGCAGGTCCAGTCCGCGGCGCGGGTCGGCGCCGCAGATCAGCTTCACCAGCTCCTCGCGGACGCGCTCGGCGGAGATGATGTCGATGCGTTCGGCCATGTCCGTCATGGCGGCCTCCACCTCGTCCGCGACCTGCAGGCCGAGCTGGGCGGCGAAGCGGGCGGCGCGCATCATGCGCAGCGGGTCGTCCGAGAAGGAGTCCTCCGGGGTCCCGGGGGTGCGCAGGAGGCCTGCGGCGAGGTCCCGCACGCCGCCGTGCGGGTCCACCAGCTCCATCGCCGGCAGCCGCAGGGCCATGGCGTTGACGGTGAAGTCGCGGCGGACCAGGTCGTCGTCGAGACTGTCGCCGAAGGCCACCTGCGGCTTCCGCGAGGTCGGGTCGTACTGCTCGGCACGGTAGGTGGTGACCTCCAGCTGCCAGCCGTCCTTCTGGAAGCCGATGGTGCCGAAGCGGCGTCCCACGTCCCAGACGGCGTCCGCCCATCCGGCGCCGATCGCCTCGATCGCGTCCGGGTCCGCGTCCGTGGTGAAGTCCAGGTCGCCGGAGTCCCGGCCGATGAACAGGTCGCGCACCGGTCCGCCCACGAGGGACAGCTCCCGGCCGGCCGCGGCGAACCTCTCGCCCAGCTCGATCACGACGGCGGGCAGCGAGGTGCCCTCAGGGAAGCCGGAGGGCAGGGGGACGCGCGGCGAGGAGGTGCTCATGATGAGTACAAGGGTGCCAGAGAACCGCGACGGGGACGGTGCCCGGGGAGCGGACGGGGCACTGCACGCGCAGCGGTCGCAGCGGCGCGCCCGGGGCGGAGGCCGCGCCGTCGGCCGCACCCGCGGGCTGCGCCCGAGCGCCGCGGGGGTGCCGGGACGGACCAGCGTGCGACGTGGACGCCTGACGCTAAGGTTGAGGGCATGACCCGCCCTGACCGACCCGAGCGCCGAGGGGCACCCCTGCCCTCCGCCGTCCTGGGCCGGATGCGGCGTCAGACCCCGCCCACGCCCACGCCGGGGCCGCCCACCGGCCCGCGACCGCGCGTGCCCGCCGCGGCCCTGCCCACCGTGGAGGAGGTCTCCGCCGGAGGCCTCGTGGTCCGCGAGCACCGGGACGGCCTCGAGGTCGCGATCATCGCCCGCTACAACCGCGGCGGCCGCCTCGAGTGGTGCCTGCCGAAGGGCCACCCCGAGGGCCGTGAGGACCACCGCGAGGCCGCGACCCGCGAGGTCGAGGAGGAGACCGGCATCGCCGGCGAGATCCTCGAGCCGCTCGGCTCCATCGACTACTGGTTCACCGTGTCCCGCCACCGCGTCCACAAGACCGTGCACCACTACCTGCTGCGCGCCACCGGCGGCGAGCTGACCACGGAGAACGACCCGGACCAGGAGGCCGTGGACGTCGCCTGGGTGCGTCTGGAGGAGGTCGGGCGTCGCCTGTCCTTCGCCAACGAGCGCCGGATCGTGGACCTCGCCCGTAGGATCATCCACCAGCACTTCCCCGCAGACGGCTGACGCCGCCTCCTGACCTCCCCCTTCCGGAAGCGAGTCATGAGCACCTCCTCCTCCGCCGCAGGCCGGCACCCCGAGCACGACGACGGCACCGCCCCCTCCGTGACCACCTCGCCGACTGCTGCGGTCAGGGAATCCGAGCCCGCCGATCCGCCCACGGACGCGGTGCCGGCCGGCGAGAAGAACGTGGCGCGCTCGTCCGCGATCATGGCGGCCGGCACCCTGCTGTCCCGCGTGCTCGGCTTCGTCCGCGCGGCCCTGCTCACCGTGGCCATCGGCTCCACCGCCCTGGTGGCGGACGTCTTCGAATCCGCGAACACCATCCCCAACGTGATCTACATGCTGCTGGCCGGCGGCGTGTTCAACGTGGTGCTGGTGCCGCAGCTGATCAAGCATGCGAAGGACGCGGACCGCGGCGCCGACTACACCTCGAGGCTGATGACGCTGGTGGTGCTGGTGATGGCCGGCTTCACGGTGCTCATCACCATGGCCGCCGCCCCGATCATGGGTGCCCTGACGAGCAACTGGAGCCCGGGCATGCTGACGCTGGGCACCGTCTTCGCCCTGTGGACGCTCCCGCAGGTCTTCTTCTACGGCGTGTACGCGGTGGCCGGGCAGGTGCTCAACGCGAACGGCCGCTTCGGCGCCTACATGTGGGCGCCCGTGCTGAACAACGTCGTGGCGATCGCCGCGATCGTGCTCTACCTGGTGATGTTCGGCCGGTACGCCGGCGGGGACCAGCTGGCGGAGTGGACCACCACGCAGACGGTCATCCTGGCCGGCGGCCACACCCTGGGCATCGTGGCGCAGGCGGTGATCCTGTTCCTGCCGCTGCGGCGGCTCGGCCTGGGGCTGCGTCCGAAGTTCGGCTGGAAGGGCATGGGCCTGCGCCAGACCGGCGCGCTGGCCGGCTTCACCCTGCTGACCATGCTGATCGGCAACACGGTCAACCTGCTCTGCGCCCGCATCATCACCGGCGCCACCGCCGCCCGCGCGGACGTGGACTCCCGCGCCCCGGGCACCGAGGGGTGGTCCGAGGCCATGGCCCAGGCCGCCATCCCCGGCCTGAACGCCTACAACATGGCGATGCTGATCGCGATCCTGCCGCACTCGGTGTTCGTGGTCTCCATGGCCACCGTGCTGTTCAACCGCTTGGCCCGCTCCGTGGGCGCACAGGACATGCAGGCGGTGCGGAGCACCACCAGCCAGGGCCTGCGCGCGTTCTCCGTGCCGCTGGTGTTCTCCACCGTGGCGATGATCGTGCTGGCCGGCCCGCTCGGCCGCATCTTCGGCTCGGCCTCCGAGACCGCCCTTCCGGCGGGCATCGCGATCGGCCAGGTCCTGCTCATCCTCGCGGTGGGCCTGCCTTTCCGCTCCGCCGGCTTCTACCTGATGCGCGCGTTCTACGCCGCAGAGGACGCGAAGACCCCGATGGTCATCCAGGTGACCTCCGCCCTCGGCATGCTCGTGCTGGCGTACGCCGGCGCGTTCTTCCTGCCGGACTGGTCGCTGGCCTACTGGATCGCGGCGGTGGGCACGCTCTCGCACATCTACACGTTCCTCGTCTCCCATGTGCTCGTGGTGCGCCGCTTCGGCGACTACGACTTCGCGGCCGTGGTGCAGGCCCACGCCAAGACAGGCCTGGCGGCGGGCGTCGCCGGCGTCGTCGGAGGTGTGACCGTCTGGCTGCTCGGCGGCTACTCCGGCGGATTCGCCTGGGGTTCGATCCTCAACGCGATCATCACCTGCACCGCAGCCGGCCTCGTGATGGGCGTCGTCTACCTCATCGGCCTGCGTGTGCTGAGGATGCAGGAGCTTCAGATGGCGGCCCGGCCGCTGGCCTCCCGCATCCCGGCGCTCGGGCGCGTGCTCGGCGTCCGCTGATCCGCCTGGCCCCGCACCGGCCCGCGGCGGGGCACCCGGGGGCCGGCCCTCCCTGGTGTTACGCCTCACTGCCTCTAGGATGGGGGAATGCGCACGGCCATCCCGTGCCGTGGCCGCCGCGCAGCCGTCATGTGAGAGGAATCCCGTGTCCCAGTCGATCGAAGTCGGATCCGTGCTCGGTGGTCGCTACCGCATCACCGACCATGTGGTGACCTCTGCCGACCAGGACCTCGTGTTCACCGGCCTGGACCAGGTCCTCAACCGCCGCGTCACCGTGCTGGTGGCCTCCCTGGAGAATGCGACCCAGGTGGCCTCGTCCGCCCGCGAGCTCGCCACGGGCGAGCGTCAGGACGACGTCCAGGTCCTGGACCTCGGCCTCTCCGAGGGCCACACCTACCTGATCGCCGGCGGCAACCCGGACCCGGACGTGCTGCTCGGCCTGGCCTACCCCCAGGAGACCTACGTCGAGCCGTTCCAGACGGACACCCTCGGCTCGGAGATCTTCGGCTCCTCCCGTGATGCGCAGGCCCATGAGTACGACGACGACGAGGCCTACTACACCGAGCTCGACGAGCACATCCGCGCGGACCAGGAGCAGCACTCCCGCCGCCCCGGCTTCCTCAACCGGCTCTCGGACCGCCTGTCCGAGCGCATGAACTCCTCCTCCGACGGCTTGGCCGCCCGCGAGGCCGCCGGCGCGTCCGCACTGGCCGCCGCGGGTTCCGCAGCGAAGGCCAAGGAGGAAGAGAAGCGCCGCGCCGAGGAGGCCGAGCGCGCCCGCCAGGAGGAGCGCCGCCGCGCCGAAGAGGCCGAACGTCAGCGTCTCGAGGAAGAGAAGCGCCGCGCCGAGGAGGCC
>NZ_KV809449.1:219655-249131 GCF_001812555.1 Micrococcus sp. HMSC067E09
GGAAGAGAAGCGCCGCGCCGAGGAGGCCGAACGTCAGCGCGTAGAACGCGAGCGGGAGGAGGCCGCCGAGGCCGAGCGCGCCGAGCGTGAGCGCCGTGAGGCCGAGGAGTTGGAGCGCCGCCGCGCCCGTCAGATCGAGGAGGACGAGCGCCGCGAGCGTGCCGCCGCCGAGCGCCGTGCCGCCGAGCGTGCGGAGCGTGAGGAGCGCGAGGCCCGTCAGGCCGAGGAGCGCGCCGAGATGGAGCAGCGCGAGGCCGATCGTCGCCGTGAGGCCGCCGTCCAGGCCGCCGCCCAAGAATCCGGCAAGGGCCGTGACGGCCGAACCGAGCAGGGCCGCCGCGCCGCCGCCGCGGACATCTCCACCGACCCCATGCCCACCGTGCCCGCCGCCGGACGCGGCGACGAGGGCAGTGCCTCCGACTCCGCCCGTCCCCGCCCCGCCAGGGCGCACCGGGACGAGGCCACCCCGAAGGACGACGAGGCCACCCCGAAGGACACTGAGCGGCAGGCCCCTCGCCGTGTGCGCCCGGCGCCCCGCCGGGCCCTCGCGGCCGCTGCCGCCTCCGGTGCCGGAGCAACCGCCGCCGGAGCAGCCCCACGGAACGCGGACAGGGCAGACGACGTGCGCCGGGACGGCGCTGCGAGCAACGGTGATGGCCGAGACGCCGGACACGGAAGTGAGCGCGAGCCCCGCGCCGACGGCCATGCTGCCTCCGATGAAGGACGCAAGGACCGCTCCGGCCGGCGCGGCGCGGCGGCCGCCGGTGCCGGCGCCGCGGCAGTGGGCGCCACCGCTGCGGCCACGGGCGCCTCGGGTCGTGGCACCGACGTTCCGGCCGGCTCTCGCCGTGACGCCGATGCCCGGGATCCGCACCGCGACCGCAAGGACACCGCTCGCGGTGCCGCCCCGGCCACAGCAGCCGCTGCGGCCCACCCGGACGGGCCCCGTGACCGGCGTGATCCCGACGACGACCGACGCTCCAAGACGGGCGGAGCCGGCTGGCTCGTCGCCCTCCTGCTGGTCCTGCTGTTGGCCGTGGCGCTGATCGCCGGCTTCTTCCTGCTGAACCAGAACCGCGACTCTGTGCCGGACGACAACCAGGCCACAGGGTCCCCGACCGAATCGACGCAGCCGACCGACGACGGCGCCTCCCCCTCCGAGGAGACCTCCGCGTCCCCGTCCGAGGACGTGGCTCCGGCGGAACCGGCCTCCCTGGTGGACATCTACCGCGAGGTGCCGGACGCCCCGACGCTGGAGTCCGAGCACGACGACCAGCTGCCGAACATCATCGACGGCGACCCGGAGACCTACTGGCAGAGCTACTCCTACAAGCGCCCGAACTTCGGCGGCTACACCCGCAGCATGAACTTCGTGATCGAGCTCGAGGAGGCCCGGGACATCGAGAAGGTGACCGTGGAGTCCCTCGCGAGCTCCGCCGGTCAGCTCGCCATCGGCGTCGCCAGCGAGAACGGTCTGGGCGATCTGCGCCGCGGCGGCGAGGGCACCTTCGTGGACGGCAAGGCCGAGGTGGACATCACCGACGATCAGGGCAATGCCAAGTACGTCGTCGTGACCGTCACCGAGCTGCCCCAGCTGGCGGTGGACAACACCCAGTACGCCTACGGCATGCGCCTGTCGGAGATCACCGTCGAGTGAGCCGATGGCCGCTGACGGCCACAGTCCGGGGAGGGGGCCGTCGTCGTCCCCTCCGCGGGCCGGAATACCGGGCCCGGCGGGCCCGTTGACCTGATACGTGGACCCCGTGCGCCGCAGAGGACGGGCGGGGAGACCAGCACCGACTCAGACCCCCCTGGAGGAACCCGTGACCGACACCCCCTCGACCGACACGGTGCGCAACGTCGCCGTCATCGGCTCCGGCCCGGCCGGCTACACCGCCGCCATCTACACCGCGCGGGCCCACCTGGAGCCCGTGCTGGTGGCCGGGGCCGTCACCGCCGGCGGCGAGCTGATGAACACCACCGAGGTGGAGAACTACCCGGGATTCGCCGAGGGCATCATGGGCCCGGAGCTCATGGCCGCCATGGAGGGTCAGGCCCGCCGCTTCGACACCGAGATCCTCTTCGACGATGTGGTGGAGGCCGACCTGGTGTCCAACCCGAAGGTCCTCACCCTCGGCGACGGCTCGCAGATCAAGGCACACGCCGTGATCCTCACCACCGGCTCCGCCTACCGGAAGCTCGGTGTGGAGGGCGAGGAGCGCCTGTCCGGCCACGGCGTCAGCTGGTGCGCCACGTGCGACGGCTTCTTCTTCCGCGACCAGGAGATCGCTGTGGTCGGCGGCGGCGACTCGGCCATGGAGGAGGCACTCTTCCTCACCAAGTTCGCCTCCAAGGTCCACGTGCTGGTCCGCAAGGACGAGCTGCGCGCCTCGAAGATCATGGGCCAGCGCGCCATGGACAACGAGAAGATCGAGTTCCACTGGAACACGAAGGTCGCCGAAGTCCGGGGCGAGGACAAGGTCAGCTCCCTGCTCCTGCAGGACAGCGTCTCCGGCGAGCAGCGGGAACTGGCCGTCACCGGCCTGTTCATCGCGATCGGCCACGACCCGCGCACCGACCTGGTGAAGGACCAGCTCGAGCTGACCGAGCACGGCACCATCAAGGTGGAGCACCCCTCCTCCCGCACGACCCTGCCTGGCGTCTTCGCCGCCGGCGACGTCACCGACCACACGTACCGGCAGGCCATCACCGCCGCCGGCACCGGCTGCGTGGCCGCCCAGGACGTGGAGCACTATCTCGCCGACGTCCTGGGAGTCGACGAGGCGGCCCCCGCCGGCCCCGAGTCCGACGCGAACCCGGCCTGAGGACCGCCCTGCGGCCCTCAGCGATCCGTGGAGGACCGAAACCACCGACTATCCGCATAAGGAGACCCCATGAGCATCATCAACGTCACCGACGCCGACTTCCAGGAGAAGGTCCTGGACTCCGAGCTGCCCGTCCTCGTGGACTTCTGGGCCGAGTGGTGCGGTCCGTGCCGCATGCTGGGCCCGGTCCTGGAGGAGGTCGCCGCCGAGTATGAGGGCAAGGTCACCATCGCCAAGGTCAACGTGGACGATTCCCCGGCCACCGCCGCCCAGTTCGGAGTCACCTCGATCCCGCTCGTGGTGGCGTTCAAGGACGGCCAGAAGGTCAAGGAGTCCGTCGGCGCCAAGCCCAAGCCGGCCCTGGTGGAGGAGTTCTCCGACATCCTCGGCTGAGGCGCAGCTGACCACCCCTCAGGTCTGTCAGGCCTGTTGCCACTGACATGATGAAGGCCGCCTTCCCTCGCGGGGAGGCGGCCTTTGTCGTTCGGTGAGGGAAAAGGACCAGGTCAGACGGGATAAGAAAGGCCCGTATCGAATGACATCCGTGTCATTCGATACGGGCCTTTCATGTGCCTTGGTACTGCAGGCACCTGCTACGGCGCCCCTCCTCCATCCCCGACGACGGCCGCTTGCCGAGGCCGATCGGCTCACTTCTCCGCGTCGTCGCCCTGGATGAGCTCCATGATGCGGTTGAGGTCCTCGACGGACGCGAAGTCGATGGCGATCTTGCCCTTCCGCTTGCCCAGGGTGATCTTGACCTGGGTGTCCAGGCGCGAGGTCAGGGCCGTGGCGAAGTAGTCCAGGCGCTCATGACGGGTCGGCTCGCTGCGACGACGCGTGGCCGGGGCGGCCTGACGGACACCCTGTGCGAGCGCGACGGCCTCCTCCGTGGCCCGCACGGAGAGGCCCTCGGACACGATGCGCTGGGCCAGACGCTCCATCTCCGCCGGATCCGTGAGACCGAGCAGCGCACGGGCATGCCCGGCGGTGAGCGTGTTGTTGGCGACGCGCCGCTGCACGAGCGGCGGCAGCTTCATCAGGCGCAGCGTGTTGGAGATCTGTGGACGGGAGCGGCCGATCCGCTGGGACAGCTCTTCCTGCGTGCACTCGAAGTCGTCCATGAGCTGCTGGTAGGCGGCAGCCTCTTCCAGCGGATTCAACTGAGAACGGTGGAGGTTCTCCAGCAGCGCATCACGAAGGAGGTCCTCGTCCGGGGTGTGACGCACGATCGCCGGGATGGTGTCCAGGCCGGCGAGCTGGGTGGCGCGCCAACGACGCTCGCCCATGATCAGCTCGTACGGCGTGGGGCCGGCCACCTCACGGACCACGATGGGCTGAAGGATGCCCACCTCGGTGATGGACGTGACCAACTCGTCCATGTGGTCCTCGTCGAAGACCTCACGCGGCTGACGGGGGTTCGGATGGATGTCTGTGACCTTCAGCTCGCGAAGCACGGCGATGTCCGTGGGCACGGTGCCTGCCTCCGAGACCTCGGCCCCGGACGTCACGTCTGTGGTTGCAGGCACGGAGCCTCCAGCGGACTTCTCCGAGACCTTCTCAGCCTCAGTTTCAGCCTCAGCCGGCTCCGCGGGTGCCCGACGGCCCAGAGCGTTGACAGCGGGCATGGAAGGACGACCGCGTCGTACAGAGGACTTGCGACCAGCGGCAGAGCGGGATGAGGCGGACGAGGCGTCCGTCTGCTCGTGCTCCTCGACAGCAGTGGTGTCCCTTTCTTCGGCAGCAGTGGTGGCCCTGCCACCCTTCGCATCACCCTCCGTGGGGGTTCGATCCGAAGAGAAGAAGACATCCACGGGCCGACTGCCGCGGCCGTAGGTTGACTTCGGTGCGTCGGCGGACTTCTCGGCAGCGGTGGTGCCAGCGGCGCCGGCTCCGGTCCTGGTGTTCCTGCTGGCAGCGGACGTCGTTGTGCCACTGACCTTTTCCCCACTGACCGCGGACGAATCGGTAGACGCACTCTTCTTCGCGCCGGTGCCCGAGGATGTGGAGGTGGACGTGGTCCCCGACGCGGCTGCCTTCTCCTTGGACGCCGTGGACGCCGCAGGCGTCTTCGACCTGGACGGCTTGGTCGTTGAGGACTTGTTCGACGAGGACTTGGTCGTTGACGATTTCGTCGACGACGAGGAGGAGCGGGTGCCGTTGGACTTCTTCGAAGACGCCGTCTTGCCCGGAGCCTCGTCAGCAGACTTCTCCGATGCAGCGGCGGCTGCAGACGTGGTGCGCCGGCGCGGCGTCGCTTCCTTCTCGTCCTCAGAGGACACAGTCTGCGCGGTCTCCTCCGTCGGCACGGCGGAAGACGCTGGCGCCGTGGTCTCCTCGGCGTCTGCGGTGCTCTGAATTAGGGCACCGAGGCCCCGGCCCAGGCCTCCTCGGCGGGTCTTCTTCACATGTCCTCCTGCAGTGAAATATGTCCAGTCCAGTCTAGGTCGGAGTACGGCTTCCTTCTACGGCGCAGCAGTCCCGTTCCACGTGAAACACGAATGCGGTTCCTCGCTTTGCCGCAGGCGATGCCGCTCTTGGCTTGCGGCAGCGACGCGTTTGGTCAGGTCTCCGAACCACCCTGCGATGCGAGTCCGGGTGACGACAACGAGGCCTGCGACCGAAGCGGGAGGCCAGACGTAGGTGAGTGAGGGCTTGTGTTCGATACCGAAGGCTGGTGACCGCGCCTTGCTTCACGTGAAACGGCCAATGATGTACCGAATCACTCTCCAGCCGTCGACTACGGACCATAAATCATGCCCTCATGCGGAGAGCATCATCTGCGCTCTAGTACCGCGCATCACCCGTTAAGCGTTGCTTACAATGGTCGAACGAAAGTGTTGCGCGTCGACCCATGTGGATCGAGCCGCCGCCCTCTGGGGCACGGTCAGCGGAGCATGGAGTGCTACCTTGGCGAAAGAGCGAGTGCCCAAGATCGTCATGTCCAAGGAGATATGAGGACACGAGGAGCCGAAGACAATGAACCACTCTCTGCCCAGATCCGTCACGACCCTGGGGCACTGCCGTTCGTGTTCCGTCCTGCGTGAACGATGAGATTCGCCCGTCTAGCGAAGCCCGCATACCCCCATGTTCGGCCAGCTTCCCGTTTGTCGTGCTTCCAGCCCTAGGTCGAGGGCACACGCGTAAGAGGCCTGGAGACTGCCTCTAAGAGCCGGCAGTGCCCGCAGGAGTGTCGATCCACTCGTGACCAAGGCGCACGCAAAGTGGACACTGAGGTGTCAGCGGTAGTCACTGTCCCCTCAGCACAGCGACAGTCTTGACCCTGTCGCGCCAAGGTTTCACGTGAAACTACCTGGGGAGAGGGGCGTGGTGAGAGCTGCCAAGATGTCTAGACCATTCCTTTTGGCTACCCCTGGCCTACTCGCCGAACGCACGGAACCTTTTCCAGGCCGGCGCTTCCCGTGTCACGTTCCACGTGAAACATAGACCGTATCCAAGCGGGCGCCTTGTCTTCGTCCAGGATGAAGCTGAAGACGCACTTCTAGGAGAGCAGGTCTACCTGCACCCGCACACCGTCCCAGCGCTTCGGCTGCTGATCCTCAATAGGCGACTATGGCATCTAGTTCAGGACCGACTTTCGGTTCTACGCACACGCTCATCTCAGCATTGAGCTGAAGACAGAGATGCATGCAATGCCAGACGCCGATCTGATGAGCGGAGTCCCGGCGCGCCAACGGTTGAATCGACTCCGTGGTCCGAGGCGACCCACGAATGCAGTTCGGCCCCGTGGGAGACTTCCACCTTCTTCGCGTATCCCACTGCGCCATGTTCCACTGCAGTCGCGTTTCACGTGAAACACGTCCAGAAATCACACGGCGGGAGAGACATCACCTCCTCGCCACCGTCCGCGGCCGATGAATGATCACAAGACAGCCCGCCCTCCTGTGCCAGTCACCCACGCGTGTCGATAGTTGTCCGGAGCGCCGCTACTCAGTCTCTCCAGGTGTCCTGTCGAGCATCCCCGTGGATCATGCTGAACACGCTTACTTCTCTCTTCACATACGACGGTGCCGGTCAGCGAACCGTGGTCAACGCGGTGGCCGGTAGACCCGTTCGGTACGGTCGTGTGTCGGCAGGTTTCTACGGAGCCACGACACTCCCCAGGCCTTGCGTTCTACGTGAAACATCCCCCAGCGCCTCCCATACGGTGTGTCATTTCTTCTCGCGCAAGGGGATGGCGTGCGAGCAGGCAAGCCGAGAACCCATTACTCGCTGGGACAGCAGCGGCTCCAGTGTTCCGCCGAACGACCTCAAGGACGTCCGACGCCCGCCATGACCCGCCCCCTTTCTGTGCACGAACGGAGAGCTGCACCTACACCAGTTATCGGATGACGATTCCTCACCGACATACTTCCGATGCCCTGCGCAAAAGCCTGCTGAAGCATCAGCTCTCTCGAGACAGCTCGAGAGGCCAGCCATCAGACAGGCACCCGCCAGATCGCTCGTTTCACGTGGAACGGATGGCCGAAGAGCAGCCAGGTCTGTCGTCGGTCTTTTCAAGCATCCATCGCACACGAGCTCGCCGACATGCCATGGCGCATCCTCTCTGGGACCATCCCCATCGTTGCCTCGCCCAAGGGCCAGATCCCGAGACGGTGTTCTTGTTGCCCTCCGCAGCTGGAAGCAACACGCTCCGGCTCGCGGCGAGTCATTCATCCACAGGTGTTGTCCACATGTGCACAGGAGCGATCTGACACCGGCGCGCAGCGTTGTACCTCATCCACAGTTTCGTCCACATGTGTGGATACAAGTGTAGTGCCTTCCCTCAGCATTTATGGCGTGAGTAATTGCTCGTCTGAGGCGCGCCTTGAAAGTCCGTGAGGAGTAAGGCGCCCTTATCGGGACATCCTCCAGGGCTCTTTATACACAGGCGTGCTCTGCGTCGTCCACGAGGCTTCCAGGCCCACAGCCCACCTGAGCCGGAGCTCCTGCCGTGGCACGCGCGAGAGGCAGTTTCTGCCGCCCCTGTAGACAGGTGGAGGGGAGCGTCTCAGGCGTGGGCTACCTCCATCGCAGTCGGAAGAATCCGCACACGGCAGCCTCGGCGGATATCGCCCAGTGTCTCCTCAGGTCCACCGTCCGCTACAGGGCGACCGTCCATCTCAGGGCCACAGCCCACCTCAGAGGCACCGTCATTCTCAGGGCCGCCGTCCATCTCAGGGCCACAGCCCTCCTCAGAGGCACCGTCATTCTCAGGGCCGCCGTCATTCTCAGGGCCGCCGCTCTCCTCAGAGCCAAGGCCCGTCGCAGGGACACCGGGCACCGGCCTTCTGAGAGACGGCCCTTCTGTCAGGCCAAGCGTCCGATCACTGCTCTGCCAATCCGTTGACTGCCTCCAGGCCGGCAGGAGTCACGTGACTGGCTTACCCAGACTCGACGATCAGCCTGCCGACGACGTGTCCACCAGTGGCCTCCTACCGGCGCGAGGCATCTATCCGCTCGGCCCGGCAGGGGATCACCGCGTACTGCCCACACTCTCCGCCGTTGCCGTCCCGCCGCTGATAACGCCCCCTCGCCTCCCCACCTGCGCCTGCACGTTGCTTCACATGCCCCGCAGGCACAGTGTCACTGCCAGGTTTCACGTGAAACAGAATCGGCCCGGACATCTGAGCGATGTCCGGGCCGATTCTCCGCTACAGGATCAAGCGGATCCGGTTGCCTTCAGTCGAGTGGAACAGGTGCTCCTCGCTTCGCGATCTCCGCGGCGGCCTCGCGGTAGGCGGCCGCGCCCACCGAGGACGGGTCGTAGGTGAGCACTGTCTGCTGATAGCTCGGCGCCTCAGAGATGCGGACGTTGCGTGGAATGGCCGTCTGCAGCAGCTCCTTGGGGAAGTGCTCCCGCACCTCCTCCGCCACCTGCACCGCCAGGTTCGTGCGGGAGTCGAACATCGTCAGCAGGATCGTCGTCAGCTGCAGCCGCGGGTTCAGATGCTTCTGGATCATCTGCACGTTCTTCAGCAACTGGGACAGACCCTCGAGCGCGTAGTACTCCGCCTGGATCGGAATGAGAACCTCCACCGCGGCCACGAAGGCGTTCACGGTCAGAAGGCCCAGGGACGGCGGGCAGTCGATGAACACGTAGTCCAGACGCTCCTGTCCCTGCTCCTCACGCCACGCGAAGTAACGGTCCAGGGCCTTGGCCAGCCGCTGCTCGCGGGCCACCAAGGAGACCAGTTCGATCTCCGCGCCTGCGAGCTCAATGGTCGCGGGGACCACCTGCAGGTTGTCCACATCTGGGGCGTCCTGCACAACGTCGTGGATCTCCATCTCGTCCAGGAGCACATCGTAGACCGACGCCACCTCGGAGGAGTGAGGGACGTTGAGCGCGGTCGACGCGTTGCCCTGGGGATCGATGTCGACGACCATCACACGCATGCCTGCCCGCGCCATCGCGGCGGCCAGGTTGACGGTGGTGGTGGTCTTGCCGACGCCGCCCTTCTGATTGGACGTCGTGAACACGCGGGTGCGGTCCGGACGGCTGAGCCGCTGACGCTGCAGGCGATTCCCGGACGCGGCGGCGCCCTTCTTCCCGCCCTTGCCGGACCAGCGCTCACGCAACGCCTTGAATGCGCCGGAGCGCTCCTCGTTCTCCTGGGCCATGCGGTTCATCCTCCCCGGGCGGCCGCACCGCCCTGGACTTCTGGTCTTCGGTCCTCCCGACGGCGGCCGGCCGGCTCAGCGGCGAGCGCGCCGCGGCACGACGCGCACCACGGTGGTCGGCTCCGGGAGCACGTCGCCGCCGACGGTGAGGATCTCCGGTTCTCCACAACTGTACTTGCGCAGCGCCTTGGCGGCAGCGGTGATCTCGTTCGCCGCGCTGCGGCCCTTGATGGCCAGCAGCTCGCCCCCGCCCTTCAGCAGCGGCATGGTCAGCGGCAGCAGGGACTTCAGGGCGGACACGGCACGCGCGGTCACGATGTCCACATCGAGGTTCCCGGCGACCTGCTCGGAACGGCCGCGGATGATGTCCACGTTCTCCAACCCCAGGTCCTCCACGACCATGTCCAGCCAGTCCACCCGCCGCTCGAGCGGCTCGATGAGCAGGAACTGGCAGTCCGGTCGGGCCAGGGCCAGGCACAGGCCCGGCAGGCCGGCCCCGGAGCCCACGTCGGCCACGAGGGCGCCCTCCGGCAACAGGTCCGCCACGATCGCACAGTTCATCACGTGGCGTTCCCACAGCCGCGGGACCTCACGGGGACCGATGAGCCCCCACTCGATGCCTGTGGAGGACAGGTGCTCCACGTAGCGCTCGGCCAACGGCAGGGCGTCGCCGAAGATCTGGTCCGCGGCGGCGCCCAGCTCTGCAGGCAGCGGGGGAGCGGGCTGGGCGACGGCCTCCGGAGCCGGGGCCTTGCCGACCTGTGCCTCCGGGGTGCCTGGACGCGGGTCAGTCATCGGCGGAGATCACCACGTGACGGTGCGGGCCCTCGCCCTCGGACTCCGAGACGAGGCCTGCGTCGGCCACCACGTCGTGGACGATCTTGCGCTCATAGGCACCCATGGGCTCCAGATGCACCGGGCCCTTGCCGTCCTTGACCTCGGCCACGGCCCTGTCGGCGATCGTGCGCAGCTCGGCGCCACGGCGGGTGCGGTACCCGGCCACGTCGAGGATCAGGCGGGAGCGGTGGCCTGTGGAGGCGAGCACGGCCAGGCGGACGAGCTCCTGCAGGGACTCGAGGGTCTTGCCGTTGCGGCCGACCAGGTCCTGCAGCGCCTCGTCGCCCTCGTCGGCGATGACGGACACGTAGGTGCGGCCGTCACGGACCTCGATGTCGATGTCGCCGTCGAGGTCGGCGATGTCCAGCAGCTCCTCCACGTAGTCGGCCGCGACGTCGCCCTCCTCCTCGAGGCGCTCGGCGGCGGTGGCACGCGGGCGGGCGTCGGCCTGCTCGGACGTCTGCTCCACGGCGACGTCGGCCTGCTCGCCCTGCTGCTCGACGTTCTGAACGTCAGGGGTGTTCTGCTCGCTCATGCTCACTTCTTCCTGCGGTTCTTACGCTGGGGCTGACGACGCTGGCCGGCACGCTCCACACGCTGGGCCTCCGCCTCCTCACGGGCCTTCTGCTCCTGCAGTGCCTTGCCCACCGGCGGCAGCCCCTTGGCGGCGCGACGCTCGTTGAGCTCACGCTCGGCCAGGGAGCCCGGGGTCGGGTTGTTGCGGATGATCCACCACTGCTGACCCACAGCCCACATGTTCGAGTAGGTCCAGTACAGGAGCACGCCGATCGGGAAGTTGATGCCGCCGATGCCGAAGATCAGGGGCATGCCGTACAGCATGATCTGCTGGGTCTGAGCCATCGGACCGGACAGCTGGCTGTCGGTCATGTTCTTCGTCATCAGCATCTTCTGCATGTAAAACATGAGGCCGGACATCAGCAGGATCAGGAAGATCGCGACGACGATGACGTTCAGGTTGAAATGGGAACCGGTCGAGCCCAGGAAGGTGTCCGACATCTGGGCGCCGAAGATCTCGGAGGACTCGAAGGAGCGGATCTGGTCCGCGGACAGGGCGTGCATGCCCTCGCCGGACTCGGCCGCACCGCGGGCACCGATGAGCACCTGGTAGAGGGCGAAGAAGAACGGCATCTGCACCAGCAGCGGCAGGCACGCGGCGAACGGGTTCGCCTTGTGCTCCTTCATGAGGGCCTGCTGTTCCATCGCCATGGCCTGGCGGGACAGCTGGTCCTTCTTGCCCTTGTACTTGGCCTGCAGCTTCTGCAGCTCCGGCTGCATGGCCTGCATGGCGCGCTGGGCCTTGATCTGCTTCACGAAGATCGGGATCAGCAGGGTGCGGATCAGGATCACGAGAAGCAGGATGGACAATGCCCAGGTCCAGCCCGAGTCCGACGGCATGCCGATGAACCCCAGGACGGTGTGGAAGGCGCCCAGGATCCACGACATCAGCCAGCGGAACGGGAGAAGGATCGCTTCGAAGAAGCCCATGGTGTCAGTCCTCCTGCGGGGGATCTGGTGGGAGGGGAGGGTGGTTCAGGTGGATGATGCGCGGAAGGTCTTCCTCCGCCCAGCATCGGTGCCCGGGAGGCACGGGGTCGATGCCGCCGTCGTTCCAGGGATGGCAGCGTGCGAGCCTGCGGGCCGTCAGCCAGGTCCCCTTCACCGCGCCGTGCACGGTCACGGACTCGAGTCCGTAGGCCGAGCAGCTCGGGAAGAAGCGGCAGACGTCCCCGTACAGGGGCGAGATCAGCAGCCGGTACGCCTTGAGCAGCCAGCCGAGCACGGTCGAGGGCAGTGCGCGCAGCCACCCCCATTCACGGGCCGGCTCGAGCACCACGTAGGGCGACAGCGTGCGGGCCCCGCTCATGCGGCTCCGTCCGCGGTGCACTTGCGGACGGCCTGGCGCAGGGCGCCGGCGAGGTCCTTCTCCAGCGTGGCGTAGTCCGCCTCGGCGGCCGCCGGCAGTGCGCGCACCTGGATGAGCAGGGGCTGTCCCTCCAGAGGGGGACGCCGCATCTGCTCGGCCATGATCGCGCGCAGACGGCGCTTCACCCGGTTGCGCACCACCGCGACTCCGACCGCTTTGGACACGACGAACCCGGCCCGTGGGTGCCGAGGTGTGCTCGGACCCCCGGACCGGGTGTCGTTCGGGTCGGCCGTCGCGGTGACGACCAGGCTCCGGCGCCCTGCGCGGGCGCCGGTCCGCCGGATGTGCTGGAAGTCTGCCGCCGTCCGGACCCGTCGGTCACGAGGCAGCACGACGCTCGCCGGAGCGGCTGCGCCGCGCTCAGGCGGACAGCGCGGCGCGACCCTTGCCGCGGCGGGCAGACAGGATGGCGCGGCCGGCACGGGTGCGCATGCGGGCGCGGAAGCCGTGCTTGCGGGCGCGACGACGGTTGTTGGGCTGGAAAGTGCGCTTGGTCACTGTGATCTCTCCACGTGTTGTGTTGGCGCCGACCGTTGACCTGCGACGCTGCATGCAGGAGGGAAGTCCGGGCGGGGCTTTGACATGAAATCCCCGGCGGGCACGGCACAGCCGTCCCGGGGGACCTGGCTACTCTAGTCACGCCTTCTGCCCCGGTCAAGCGGACGTCGGTGCCCAGCACCGTCCCTCCTGCGGGCCGTCCGGCTCCGCGCGCCGGGCTGCCGCAGACACGCCCGGTCCACAGTTCCCACAGGCCACAGGCGCACGACGGCGGCCGCTCACCTCCGTCTGTCCACAGCACCTCCCCGAGTTGTCCACCATCTGTGCACAAGCCTGTGGACAACGACTAGACTCGAGCGGAACGTGCATGCCGACAGGGCCTCCGTCCGGCCGGCACGCCTGTTGCTTCCGCCTTCCGCCCCGGCGCCCGTCCGGTGCACTGAAAGGACTCCTCCGGTGTCTGATCCCGCCGTCTCCGACTCCTGGTCCCAGGTCACCTCCGCCCTGGAGGAGGACTCCCGCGTCACGCCGCGCCAGATGGGGCACGTGTACCTGGCCAGCCCGCAGGGCCTGATCGGCAACACCCTCCTGCTGGCGGTGCCGAACGAGACCACGCGCGAGACGCTGCAGGGACCGCAGGTCTCCGGCGCGCTGACCGACGCGTTGACAGCGGTGTTCGGTCACGAGGTGCTGCTGGCGATCTCGATCGACTCCTCCCTGAACGCCCCCACCCCGCCGCGTTCGGCGGACGCCGCGTCCTCGCGCGCCCAGCTGCCTGCCGAAGACCTGGACGTAGACGCCCGTCGTCCGGCCTCCGAGCGCACCCGCCACCACGAGCCCTCCTCCCCGTCCGCCCACGGCCAGGGTGAGCAGCGCTCCGAGGCGCCCGGGCCGTCGTCGTCCGACCGCGGACGCGACGAGCACCGCCAGGACCGCCCGGACAGCCGGCCGGTCGCCGGTGCGGGCGCGCCGACCCCCGGCCCGCCGTCCACGTCCTCCGAGACCAGCCGGCTCAACGAGCGGTACCACTTCGACTCGTTCGTGATCGGCTCGTCCAACCGCTTCGCCCACGCAGCCGCCAACGCGGTGGCCGAGGCGCCGGCGAAGGCGTACAACCCGCTGTTCATCTACGGCGAGTCCGGCCTGGGCAAGACCCACCTGCTGCACGCGATCGGGCACTACGCCCGGCGCCTCTACCCGGGCCTGCGGGTGCGGTACGTGAACTCGGAGGAGTTCACCAACGACTTCATCAACTCCATCCGCCACGACGAGGGCGCCTCGTTCAAGCAGGTCTACCGCAACGTGGACATCCTGCTGATCGACGACATCCAGTTCCTGGCGGACAAGGAGGCGACGGTCGAGGAGTTCTTCCACACCTTCAACACGCTCTACAACAACAACAAGCAGGTCGTGATCACCTCCGACCTGCCGCCGAAGCAGCTCTCCGGGTTCGAGGAGCGCCTGCGCTCGCGCTTCGAATGGGGTCTGATCACGGACATCCAGCCGCCGGACCTCGAGACCCGCATCGCCATCCTCCGCAAGAAGGCGGAGGCCGAGGGCCTCTTCGCCCCGCCGGAGGTGCTCGAGTACATCGCCTCCCGGATCTCCACGAACATCCGTGAGCTCGAGGGCGCCCTCATCCGCGTCACCGCGTTCGCGTCCCTGAACCGCCAGGACGTGGACATCCAGCTGGCCGAGCACGTGCTCAAGGACCTCATCACGGACGACGACGTCCACGAGATCACGCCGGAGCTGATCCTCCATGCCACCGCGGAGTACTTCGACCTGACCATGGACGAACTGACCAGCAAGTCCCGCACCCGCACGCTGGTCACCGCCCGCCAGATCGCGATGTACCTGCTGCGCGAGCTGACCGAGATGTCCCTGCCGAAGATCGGCCAGGAGCTGGGCGGCCGCGACCACACCACCGTGATCCACGCCGACCGCAAGATCCGCGAGCTCATGGCCGAGCGCCGCACGATCTACAACCAGGTCACCGAGCTGACCAATGAGATCAAGCGCAAGCAGCGCGGCCACTGACCGGCCGGCCGCCGCGCTCCGGGCCCCGTCGACGTCGTTCGGCGGGGCCCGACGCATGTCCGAGAACCCTGAACCGGCGGTCAAAGGATCGTCCACATTGTCCACCCCTGTGGAGAACTCTGTGGAGAAGGGGTCTGCATGTGGACAGCCGCGAGGGCGTGGAATCGGCCCGCCCAGGCCGCTGCGACGATGATCCGCAGGGTGGGGAACCGGCGCTCCACGGCACTGGGGAATGACACGGATGTCATTCGGATCTCCACACTCGTCCACACGTTTCCACAGGCTTCAGGAGCCGAGAACCGCGGAATCATGCGGACGCAGATCACACCTGTGGAGAAGAATGTGGACACGATCGGGACAAATGACATCGGACTCTGGACAAATCCGGGCGAGGCTGTGCAGAAGGGGTCGGGGGCCGTCGTCGGGAATCCACGGGACACCCACACCCCGAACGGAGAGGATCCACCGCCGGACCCACAGGAGGATCGGCACGGACCCTGGGCGAGGACGGGTTCTCCACAGAATCCACACGTGCTGACACTCCTACTCACCTCTGGGACATCTCTCCGTCGAGCAACATCCAGGCCCCTGCGCACCGGCCGGACACCACATGTGCCCTTCCTCCCCGCACAGCCCCATCCCTGACCTGACAGCGAGCGCACGCACCCCCTATGCTGATCAACGCGTCTTCCCACCCGCGCGCCGTTGACCCGTGTGCGCATCGTTCGGACGTAGAATCCCGGCTTCCTCACGGCCGCTGCGGATTCGCCCCCGTGTGTACACCGGCCTGACCGAGAGGCCAGAGAGGCAGTGCAGAGCTCGTGAAGTTCACCGTCGAACGCGACATCCTCACGGATGCCGTCTCCTGGACCGCCCGCTCCCTCTCCCCGCGCCCGCCGGTGCCGGTGCTCTCCGGCCTGCTCATCACCGCCGAGGCCGGCCTCGTCTCCATCGCGAGCTTCGACTACGAGACCTCGGCACGCCTGGACATCGAGGCGGACATTGAGACCGAGGGACAGGTCCTCGTCTCCGGCCGCCTGCTCAACGACATCGTCCGCTCGCTCCCCGCCGCTCCGGTGACGCTCGAGCTGGACGGCGGCAAGGTGCTCGTTACCTGCAAGTCCTCCCGCTTCTCCCTGGCCACCATGCCGGTCGGCGAGTACCCGGCCCTCCCGGAGCTGCCGGAGGTCGCCGGCACCGTGGACGGCGCCGCCTTCGCCCACGCCGTGCACCAGGTCACCGTGGCCGCCTCGAAGGACGACACTCTCCCGATCCTCACGGCCGTGAAGGTCGAGATCGAGGGCGACACGATGACCTTCCTGGCCACCGACCGCTACCGCCTGGCCATGAAGGAGATCACCTGGACTCCGGCCGACCCGTCGGTGTCCACCTCCCTGCTGGTCAAGGCCCGCACCCTCACCGAGGTCGCCAAGTCGCTCGGCGGCGCCGGCAGCCTCGAACTGCGCTTCGCCGAGGGCGTGGACCTGGTCGGCTTCGCCTCCGCCGGCCGCCGCACCACCTCCGTGCTGGTCGACGGCGAGTACCCGAAGATCCGCTCCCTGTTCCCGGAGTCCAGCCCGATCCACGCCACCGTGGACACCGCGGCCCTGGTCGAGGCCTCCCGCCGCGTGGCCCTCGTGGCCGAGCGCAACTCCGCGCTGCGCATGGTCTTCAGCGCCGGCTCCGTCACCCTGGACGCCGGCACCGGGGACGACGCCTCCGCCAACGAGGAGCTGCCCTGCACCCTGGACGGCGAGGAGATCACGGTCGCCTTCAACCCGTCCTACCTGTCCGAGGGGCTGTCCGTGGTGGACCAGCCGCAGGTGCGGTTCTCCTTCACCACCGCCCCGAAGCCCGCGCTGCTCACCGGCGTGGCCGAGAAGGACGGCGCCGTCTCCGACTACCGGTACCTGGTGATGCCGGTCCGTCTGACCTGACCGGGACCGGACACCGCCTCACGTGTACCTCTCGCAGCTGACGGTCGCGGACTTCCGCTCGTACCGGTCCGCTCACCTGACCCTGTCCCCCGGCGCCACCGTGCTGGTCGGCGCCAACGGCGTCGGCAAGACGAACCTCGTGGAGGCCGTCGGCTACCTCGGCTCGCACACCTCGCACCGCGTCAGCCAGGACGCCCCGCTGGTCCGCTTCGGCCAGGACCGCGCCAGGATCGGCGCGCGCATCCACCGCGGCTCACGCGCGGTGGCGCTGGAGCTGGAGATCCTGCCGGGCCGCTCCAACCGCGTGGCCGTCAACCGCGGCGCCCCCGTCCGCGCCCGTGAGGGCCTCGGCATCCTGCGCACCGTGGTCTTCGCCCCCGAGGACCTGGCGCTCGTGACCCAGGACCCGGGCGGCCGCCGCCGCTTCCTGGACCAGCTCATGGTCCAGCTGCGCCCCGCCCTCGGCGAGGCCGCCGCGGACTACGAGCGGGTCCTGCGTCAGCGCAACGCCCTGCTCAAGACCGCCCGGCAACAGGGTCGCTGGGGCCCGGAGGAGGAGGCGACCCTCGCCGTCTGGGACGAGCACCTCTCCATGGCCGGCGCCCGTCTGCTCAACGGCCGGCTCCACGTCCTGCAGCTGCTCGCCGCACCGTTGGGCGAGATGTACGCCGCACTGACCAACGGCTCGAAGCCGGCCACGTTCGCCTACGAGTCCACCGTCCCCGGCGTCTCCGGCACCCACCAGCAGGTGCCGTCCGTCCAACAGATCGCCGCCGCCATGCGGCAGGCCCTCGAGGATGCCCACGAGCAGGAGCGTGCCCGCGCCCTCACCCTGGTGGGGCCGCACCGGGACGAGCTCGCCCTGTTCCTCGGCCCTGCCCCGGCCCGCGGCTTCGCGTCCCACGGCGAGACCTGGTCCCTTGCGCTGGCGCTGCGCCTGGCCAGCTACGACGTGCTCGTCGCCGACGACCCGGACCCCGACGCCCGGCCCGTCCTCATCCTCGACGACGTCTTCGCCGAGCTCGACGCCGCCCGCCGCGGCCGGCTGGCCGGTCTCGTCTCGCGCGCCGAGCAGGTGCTGCTCACCGCCGCCGCGGTGGAGGACATCCCGGAGGAGCTGCATGCCGTACGCGTGCTCGTCCGCCAGGACGCGGACGGCTCCGAGACCGTGGCCGAGACCGCGGACCGTCCGCTGCCGGTGGAGGGGGACATCCGCCGGGCCCGGATGGACCCGGGGATTCCCGACGACGGCCCCCCGCCTGCCGCAGAAGGGGGCGCTCGCGATGGCTGACGAGCCGGCGGAGACCTCCACGGGCGTCCCCGGCCAGGACGAGGACCGCCCGGACCTGGCGATGATCCAGCTGCGCCGGGTGCGGGACGCCGCCATGGAGCGCGGCGAGGCCCGCCTCACCGGCCGTCCCGGCCGCTCAGCCGGCAGCCGCACCGAGCAGCGCGTGGCGGAGTTGAAGGCCAAGCGCCGGCGCAGCGGCCCGAAGGCCGACGACCGGGACCCTGCCGTGGTCGGCGACGTCTTCGGCCGCCTCATCCGGGACCGCGGCTGGTCCACCCCGGTGGCCGTCGGCTCCGTGCTCACGCGCTGGGCCGAACTGGTCGGCCCGGACATCGCCCAGCACTGCCGGCCCGAGAGCTTCGAGAACTCCGTGGTGCGGGTGCGCACCAGCTCCACCGCCTGGGCGACCCAGCTGCGCCTGATGGGACCGATGCTGCTGGCCCGCTTCGACCAGGAGCTCGGCACCGGCGTGGTCACGCGCATCGACGTGGCCGGTCCTCAGGCGCCCAGCTGGAAGAAGGGTCCCCGCAGCGTCCGTGGCCGTGGGCCGCGTGACACCTACGGGTGAGCCTCCCCGAGTCTCCGGGGGCCGGCCGGCGGAGGTGCATGCCGTCGTCGGGACGACCGGGGGCAGACCCGCCGCGCACCGGAAGGGCCGAGGACCGAAGGGCCAGGCGGCGCTCTGAGCGCCGATCGGACCCGGAGGCGATACGGCCCCCATACCGAGGGCTGACAGGACCTCCACGGCGGCGTCCACGGCCTGCTGCAGGGCATTTGGAGCCGATCCACCCGCGCAGATTCCGTGGAACGGCACCCGAATCCCGTAGAATGGACCAGAATGCCGCCCTCGGTGCGCCGAGGGCCGTTGCCGCCCGTGTCCGGGCCGATAAACCTGCGCGCGCGTACGCACGCGTAGGGCGCGGCTGTCACTCGACGCCCGCGGCGGCAGACGACGTGACGAGACCGAGGAGTCAAGAGCACCCGTGAACGACGCACATTCCGACGCGCCCGCCGAGGATCCTCAGGACGTGACCCCCGCGGAGGCCGTCGAGGCCGCCGCACCGCCACAGACGGCACCGGCCGAGACCAGGGACCGCAAGGTCCCCGGCGACTACGGCGCCTCCGCCATCACCGTGCTGGAGGGCCTCGAGGCCGTCCGCAAGCGCCCGGGAATGTACATCGGCTCCACGGGCCCCCGGGGTCTGCACCACCTCGTGTACGAGGTCGTGGACAACTCCGTGGACGAGGCCATGGCCGGCTACGCCTCCGAGATCACCGTGACCCTCCAGGAGGACGGCGGCGTCCGCGTCGAGGACGACGGCCGCGGCATCCCGGTGGACATGCACCCGACCGAGGGCAGGCCCACCCTCGAGGTGGTCATGACGATCCTCCACGCCGGCGGCAAGTTCGGCGGCGGCGGCTACGCCGTCTCCGGCGGCCTCCACGGCGTCGGCATCTCCGTGGTGAACGCGCTCTCGAAGCGGGTGGACACGGAGGTCCGCCGTCAGGGCCATGTCTGGCGCATGTCCTTCGCCGACGGCGGCGTGCCCCAGGGCGACCTGGTCAAGGGCGAGCAGACTGAGGCCACCGGCACCGTCCAGACGTTCTATGCCGACCCCGAGATCTTCGAGTCGGTCGAGTTCGACTACGAGACGCTGCGTGCCCGGTTCCAGCAGATGGCCTTCCTCAACAAGGGCCTGAAGATCACCCTGGTGGACGAGCGCGAGATCGAGGAGAACCAGGTCCTCGAGGACGAGGTCGTGGCCGAGGGCACCGCCGAGGACGCGTCCACGGACGAGACCGGCATCGACGTCGACGAGCAGGCGACCCCCAAGCGCCGCGAGGTCACCTACCTCTACGAGAACGGCCTGCTCGACTACGTGGAGCACCTGAACTCGAAGAAGAAGGTCGAGTACATCCACGAGGACGTCATCGCCTTCGAGACCGAGGACACCGACCGCAAGATCGCCCTCGAGATCGCCATGCAGTGGACCACCGCCTACTCCGAGTCGGTCCACACCTACGCCAACGCGATCAACACCCACGAGGGCGGCACCCACGAGGAGGGCTTCCGCGCCGCCCTCACCTCCCTGATCAACCGCTACGCCCGCGAGAAGGAGATCCTCAAGCCCAAGGAGGAGAACCTCACCGGAGACGACATCCGCGAGGGCCTGACCGCGGTCGTCTCGGTGAAGCTCGCCGAGCCGCAGTTCGAGGGACAGACCAAGACGAAGCTCGGCAACTCCGAGGCACGGGGCTTCGTGCACGGGGTGGTCACCGACCACCTCGGCGACTGGCTCGAGCGCAACCCGGGTCCGGCCAAGGACATCATCCGCAAGGCCATCATGGCCTCGCACGCCCGCATGGCCGCCCGCAAGGCCCGCGACAACGCCCGCCGCAAGTCTCCGCTGGAGTCCTTCGGCATGCCCGGCAAGCTTGCCGACTGCTCGTCCAAGGACCCGAAGCGCTGCGAGGTCTACATCGTGGAGGGCGACTCCGCGGGCGGCTCCGCCAAGCGCGGCCGCAACCCGGAGACCCAGGCCATCCTCCCGCTGCGCGGCAAGATCCTGAACGTGGAGCGCGCCCGCCTGGACAAGGCCCTCGGCAACGCCGAGGTCCAGTCCATGATCACGGCGTTCGGCACGAACATCGGCGAGGAGTTCGACATCTCCAAGCTGCGCTACCACAAGATCGTGCTCATGGCCGATGCGGACGTGGACGGCCAGCACATCACCACCCTGCTGCTCACCGTGCTGTTCCGGTACATGCGCCCGCTCATCGAGGCCGGCCACGTGTTCCTCGCGCAGCCGCCGCTGTACCGCATCAAGTGGTCCAACGCCCCGCACGACTACGTGTTCTCCGACGCCGAGCGCGACGCCGCCCTCGAAGCCGGCCAGGCCAAGGGCTGGCGCCTTCCCAAGGACACCGGCATCCAGCGCTACAAGGGCCTGGGCGAGATGGACTACAACGAGCTGTGGGACACCACCATGGACCCGGAGCACCGCACCCTGCTCCAGGTCACCATGGACGACGCCGCCGCCGCGGACCAGGTGTTCTCCATGCTCATGGGCGAGGACGTCGAGTCCCGCCGCGGCTTCATCCAGCAGAACGCCAAGGACGTGCGCTTCCTGGACATCTGATCTTCGTCCTCCCGCGGCCGCCGCCGGTGGCCGCGGGAACGGACACCCCACCCCGTCCGACGGGGGGCAACAGGCCCCCGGACGACCTGAGCTGACGAGGACGAGAGGACCCGCGTGAGCGACGAGACCACCCCGGAGAACCCGCAGAACCCGGAGGAGAACGACCAGACGCAGCAGGCGAGCGAGGCACCCCAGGAGGGGGCCGTCGTCGCCGGCGGCGCGGACCCCGAGGAGGTGGCAGGCGACGGCACCGTGCCGGCCGAGGCCTCCGAGGACCTGGAGATGTACGTCCTCCCCGAGGGCGCCGCGGACAGGGTCGACCACGTCGACCTCGAATCCGAGATGAAGCGCTCCTACCTGGACTACGCGATGGCCGTGATCGTCGGCCGCGCCCTGCCGGACGTGCGCGACGGCCTGAAGCCGGTGCACCGCCGCGTGCTCTACGCGATGTACGACGGCGGCTACCGCCCCGAGCGCTCCTTCAACAAGTCGGCCCGCGTGGTCGGCGAGGTGATGGGCAACTACCACCCCCACGGCGACTCCGCGATCTACGACGCCCTCGTCCGCCTCATCCAGGACTGGGTGATGCGCTACCCGCTGGCCCTCGGGCAGGGCAACTTCGGCTCCCCGGGCAACGACGGCGCCGCCGCCCAGCGCTACACCGAGACCAAGATGGCGCCGCTGGCCATGGACATGGTCCGGGACATCGACGAGGACACCGTCGACTTCCAGGACAACTACGACGGCAAGCAGCAGGAGCCCACCGTGCTCCCCGCCCGCTTTCCGAACCTGCTGGTCAACGGCTCCTCCGGCATCGCGGTCGGCATGGCCACCAACATCCCGCCGCACAACCTGCGCGAGGTCGCCGCCGGCGTCCGGTGGTACCTGGACAACCCCGAGGCCACCCGCGAGGAGCTGCTCGAGGCCCTGCTCAAGGAGGTCAAGGGCCCCGACTTCCCGACCGGCGCCACCATCCTCGGCACCAAGGGCATCGAGGACGCCTACCGCACCGGCCGCGGCTCCATCACCATGCGCGCCGTGGTCAACGTGGAGGAGATCCAGGGCCGCACCTGCCTGGTGGTCACCGAGCTGCCGTACATGGTGAACCCGGACAACCTCGCCGAGAAGATCGCCCACATGGTGCGCGACGGCAAGATCACCGGCATCGCCGACATGCGCGACGAGACTTCCGGCCGCACCGGCCAGCGTCTGGTGATCGTTCTCAAGCGCGACGCCGTGGCCAAGGTGGTGCTGAACAACCTCTACAAGCACACCGAGCTGCAGTCGAACTTCTCCGCGAACATGCTGGCCCTCGTGGACGGCGTGCCCCGCACCCTGTCCCTCGACGGCTTCGTCCACTACTGGGTGAAGCACCAGATCGAGGTCATCGTCCGCCGCACCGCCTTCCGCAAGGCCAAGGCCGAGCGCGAGGCACACATCCAGCTCGGCCTGCTCAAGGCCCTGGACATGCTGGACGAGGTCATCGCGACCATCCGCGCCTCCCGCTCCGTGGACGACGCCCGCGAGGCGCTCAAGGCGCTCCTGGACATCGACGACGAGCAGGCCCAGGCCATCCTGGACATGCAGCTGCGCCGCCTGGCCGCCCTCGAGCGCCAGAAGATCCAGGACAAGTACGACGAGCTGATGGCCCTCATCGCCGAGTACACGAAGATCCTCGAGGACCCGGCCCGCCAGCGCGAGGTGGTCTCCACCGAGCTCGGGGAGATCGTGGACAAGCACGGCGACGACCGCCGCACCCAGATCCTCTACGGCTACGACGGGGACATGTCCATGGAGGACCTGATCCCCGAGGAGGAGATGGTCGTCACCATCACCCGCGGCGGCTACGTCAAGCGCACCCGGCTGGACCAGTACCGGTCCCAGGGACGCGGCGGCAAGGGCGTCCGCGGGGCCATGCTGCGCGGTGACGACGTGGTGGAGCACTTCCTCACCGTGTCCACGCACCACTGGCTGCTGTTCTTCACGAACTTCGGCCGCGTGTACCGCATCAAGACCTACGAGCTCATCGAGGGCGGCCGCGACGCCAAGGGCCAGCACGTGGCCAACCTGCTGGCGTTCCAGCCGGACGAGCACATCGCGCAGATCCAGCCGCTGGCCGGCTACGACGGCGCCGACTACCTCGTGCTCGCCACCCGCAACGGCCTGGTGAAGAAGACCCTGCTGAGCGAGTACGACACCAACCGCTCCGCCGGCCTGATCGCCCTGCGCCTGCGCGACGGCGACGAGCTGGTCTCCGCCCGCGTGGTGTCCGCGGACGACGACCTCATCCTCATCTCCCGCAAGGGCCAGTCCGTGCGCTTCACCGCCACCGACGAGGCGCTGCGCCCCATGGGCCGCGCGACCTCCGGTGTGACCGGCATGAAGTTCCGCGACGACGACTGGCTGCTGGCCATGGACGTCATCTCCCCGGACGAGGACGGCTACGTCTTCACCGTGACCGACGGCGGCTACGCCAAGCGCACCCACGTGGGCGAGTACCGCACGCAGAACCGCGGCGGCCTCGGCATCAAGGTGGCCAAGCTCGTGGACGAGCGCGGCGGCCTCACCGGCGGCCTCGTGGTGCAGGAGGACCAGGAGGTGCTCGTGGTCATGGAGTCCGGCAAGGTCGTCCGCTCGGCCGTGGCCGGCGTCCCGGCCAAGGGCCGCGACACCATGGGCGTCATCTTCGCCAAGCCGGACAAGAAGGACCGGATCGTCGCCGTGACCCTCAACAACGAGGAGGCCATCGAGGCCGACGCCGAGGCGGCCGCCGAGGCCGCTCCGGATGGCGGTGCCGAGGGAGCCGCGACCGACGCCGGTGAGGTCACGGGGGTACGCTTGGACGAGTCCACCGACCAGAACCACCCCGTGTCCGACGACGTGAGTGCCTCTGCTGAGGTCGACGCCGAGGATGCAGACGGAGGAGAGCAGTGAGCACTTCGGCCTCATCGCGTCCCCAGTCCGGCGCCGCCGGCACTCGGTCCGCCCGCCCCGCTCAGCGCACCGGCAAGGAGGGCCTGGTCCGCTCGGCTCCCAAGGCCAAGCAGCGCCGTGCACGCCTGATCGTCTCGCGGGTGGACATCTGGTCGGCCATGAAGCTGGGCTTCCTGCTGTCCGTGGCCCTCGGCATCATCACCGTGATCGGCGCGGTGGGCCTGTACTCGCTGATGCACCTGGCCGGCATCTTCGACCGCGTGAACGACGTGCTCGGCACCGTCCTCGGCGCCGAGTCCGGCAACTACACCGTCCAGCACCTCGCCCCGCTGGGCACCGTGGCCTCCCTGGCCACCATCGTCGCCGTGATGAACGTGGTGCTGCTGACCCTGCTGTCCGTGGTCCTCGCGGCCCTCTACAACGTCTCCGCCGCCCTCGTCGGCGGCCTGGGTGTGACCCTGACGGACGACTGACCGCCTGCCCGGCACCTCCGGGCGAAGACAGTCGCCTGCGACCGGGAGAACGCAGACGCCCGCGCGATTTGCGCGGGCGTCTGCGGCCGTGTAGAGTCTTTACTCGTTGTGAAGCACGGTTTCCGACCGGGCGGCATGGCGGTGAGGGCGTATAGCTCAGGCGGTTAGAGCGCTTCGCTGATAACGAAGAGGTCCCAAGTTCAAGTCTTGGTACGCCCACTCCCACAGCACTCGAGGCCCCGCTGGACGGGGCCTCAGTTGTCTGAGGGGATCCCACTCCACTCGAGGAGGCACAACGTGTCGAAGCTGAGCAGGGTGGCCGTGGCAGCGGTCGCCGCAGCGGCCGCCTGGGGCCTGCGCTCCTGGCAGCAGGCGCAGCAGGACCGGAAGGTCTGGGCCTCGGCCACGGACGAACTCCCGGAGGACGAGCCGGACGCACGCTGAGCGACGGACCCGCTAGAGTGGGACCACACAACTGAACAGCCGTGGGCTGAACAGCACACGGGGGCATGGCGCAATTGGTAGCGCACCTGCTTTGCAAGCAGGGGGTTAGGGGTTCGAGTCCCCTTGCCTCCACCAGATCAGACGTACTAGAACACCTGACATCGTTGGGTGCGAGGGCGGCGAACGGCTCGTTGAGCTGGATCGCCGCTTTTTCGTCTTCGGTGATCTCGATGCGGTGGTAGAAGGCTTGGTTGGCGAGTCGTTTGCCGTGGTTATCGGTGAGTGCGTACATGTGGCCGCAGTCAGCCAGCAGGCGCAGTGCGGTGGCGAGGTGCTTCCGGGGGCCTTCGTGATCACGCCGTTCCGCTTCCAGCCGCCGGGTGACGTCGTTCAGGGCAACCCGGATGCGGTCTTGGTGGCGTTTCAGGGTGTCGAGGTCGATGGCGTCGGCGAAGTGGGCTTCGAGGAGCTTGTCCGCTTCGGCTTCGAGCCGCCTCTTGGTGGTGGTGAGGTCGTCGATGGCCTGCGACCGCTCAGCCAGACGCTCATCGAAGGCCGCCTCGACTCGCTGCGCGAGTTGCTGGTACGTCTGCTCCGTGATTGCGATCTGTTGGTAGCAGTCAGTGACGAGTTGCTCGGCGACGCCGACGGGCACGGCCTTCCGCGTACACGCCGTGCGTTTGGTGGCTCGACCGGTGCAGATGTAGTAGGCGTAGCGGATGCCTTGTTTGTTGCGCGCGTAGTCGAGCTGCAACCGCGACATGCAGGTGCCGCAGTACAGGGTGCCTTTGAGGTAGTGGTCGTGTTTGCGGCGGCGTTCCCCAGCGGTGGCACGGGTATCCAGGAGGGTCTGGACCTGCTGCCACGTCTCTGCATCGACGATGGGTTCGTGGGCGCCGGGATGGAGGGCGCCTTGGTAGCGGACCTGCCCGATGTAGTACGGGTTGCGCAAGAGTTTGAAGAACGTGGACCGCCCCACGGGCCCCGATGACCGCTTCGGCGTCGCGACGGTGGTCAATCCGCGGGTGGTGGCTTCGGCGAGCAAGTCGGGGACGGTGTGCTCGCCTTTGGCGTAGGTGTCGAAGACCCAGCGGATGAGGGGTGCTCGGTCGGGGTCGATCTCGACGGTGCGGTACTCCCGGCCCTGCTCATCCTTGCACCGGATGTTGCGATAGCCGATCGGTGCCCTGCTTGGAGTGCCGCCGTTGGCGACTTTCTGGGTCATGCCTTTGGTGACTTCGGCGGCGAGGTTGCGGGAGTAGAACTCCGCAATCGAGGACATGATGCCGTGCAGCAGCATCCCAGACGGGGTGTCATCGATGTTCTCCGTGGCGGAGACCAACTGGACGCCGGCGTCGATGAGGTGGCGGTGGATGTCGACGTCATCGAGCCGGTTCCGGGCCAGCCGGTCGACCTTGTGCACGATGCAATACGTGACCTGATGGGTCGCGATGTAGTCCAACATCCGTTGCAGTTCGGGTCGCTTCGCCGACCGGGCGGATTCCCCGGCGTCGACGAACTCGGCAACAACGTCGGCACCGAGGGCATCGGCTTTGCGGCGGTTCGCCTCCCGCTGGGCCGGGATGGAAAATCCCTCGTCTCGGCCGCCGGCGGTGGCTTGTTCCTTGGTGGAGACCCGCTGGTAGGTCACCGCCGTCACCCGCCCCTCACCCGTGATCGTTGGTGCCTGTGTGTCGGGGGTGGTCATGGGCATCTTCTCTCGTTGTCGAGCTTGCATCGGGTTCGGGCTGCGGGGTCTGGGCGTGGAGACAATCGGCCAGGTGCAGCACCAGCGCGACCATCCGGTCCATGTCCGGCTCGCCCCGGGGCACGGGTTCGGCGATCAATCGGCGCCCGGTGGGTGTGGTGCGTGCATACCTCATGCCCCACAGGTGGACACCCCACCCCAGTACCCACGGGGACGGTCGGGGTGCTGACGGTTCCGGAAAATGTCCGGCACCGTCGCTTCCACTTGAGCCGGGCAGGGCGGTGCCGGGTGGGGTGGTTCACGGCGGGGGAAAATTTCCCCAGCCGTCCAACCCCACCCGATGACGCATAATCCGAGCCGCGCCACGGCGCCTCGCGTAACAGTTGAGCCCAATGGAGGCTCACCAGCCAGGTGCGCACCGCGCCCCAGATCGAGCATCGTGGCGGTGACTTCCACGACTACTACCGCGCGACAGTGGCGGGAGTCCAGCAGTTCAGCCATGGATGAGCGGATCACCGTCTGATCTGCGCGTTTTCCGGTCATCGTCGGTGGCGGGAAGGGGTTGTCCGCACCACAAGCAACCGGTCAGGTCGTCTGCTGTCTGTCGGGTCTGCTGCCGGTATTCGGTCCGATACGCGGTTGGGGTGACGCCCATGGTCTTGGCGAACTGCTCCGCCGCATGGCCTCGATTCCTCCACCCCACCCGGACCCCGATCTGATCGACCGTCATATCCGACTCCCGCAACAGCCGTGCCATCTCCCGGACCCGCAACCGAGCCAGCAGCATGATCGGCGGGACGCCGAACTGCTCCACGAACAGGCCCCCGAGCCGTGACCGCGACAGGTGTGCATCCTGTGCGAGTTCGGCCAAGGTCCACCGGTGAGCGAGATCGGCCCGCATCCGAATGACCGTGTCACGGATCTCTGTCCTGGCAGGGCCGAGGCCAGAGCGCTCTGTGGCCGTCATCGGGGCAGCTCGCTTCGCTGTCCACAGCACGGGCATTTCAGGCTTGCTCGTTGGGTCGCGGTGAGTCGGTACGCGGATGGACTGACCCCGATGATGGCGGTGAACTGTCGTGCGGCGTGGCCGCGGCTGCGCCACCCGACCCGTGTCATGGCGACACCGATCGGAAGGTCGGTTTCGACCAGGAGCTCGGCCAGTCTGTGGGCTCGAACGTGAGCCAGGTACTGGATGGGCGGCATCCCGAAGCTTTGGCTGAAGGCCCTGCCCAGTTGTGACGTGGACAGGTGCACGAGGTCGGCAAGGTCACGAAGTCGCCAATCCCGTCCGGGGTCTTGAGCGAGGAGCCGTGCTGCATGGTGTGCGGCTGTCTCGGTCGGGCACGCATGGCTGGGGGTGGTCTCGTCAGGGCAGACTCGCCACGAGGGGTCGATGCTCATCGCCGCCGCCTTCCTGAGGACGACTGCGTGCGGCGGGACGGTGGCGAGGAGCCCGTGGTCTTGAACAAGTCCACCCATGCCTCGACGGGCAGGTCCTTCGGCAGTCCGGCAGCGGTCATACCGTGGCCCCTCAACCATGCCTGTGCCGCCTGTGGTGAGCCGAGTGCGGTGGTGCGTGCGAGGATCTGGGCGAGCCCGCGGCCGGGACCGGTGTAGACGCGGTGGACCAAGGCGTGGAACTGGCGCCGCCGTGCCGGGGGCACCAGCGGGTGTTCGCGGCGGTGAAGGGTGAGGATTCCGCCGTCGACTCCCGGACGTGGGGTGAACGCGCGGGCTGGAACACGACTGTGCAGCGTGAAGGTGAACCAGGGCGCCCATTGTGCGGTCATCATCGTGGCACCGCCAACTCCTGCTCTGCGCCGCGCGACTTCCCATTGCACGAGCACGATTGCATCGGTCCATGCGGGTGCGTGCAGGATGCGTCGCAGTATGGCTGTGGTCTGGTGAAATGGCAGGTTGCCGACGAGCACATGCGCAGACGTGGGAAGCCGGTAGGTCAGGAAGTCGTCGGCGACAACCTCCACGTGCGGTGGGAGTCGTTGGGTCAAGCGTCGGGCGAGTCGGGTGTCGATCTCGACGGCTGTCACCGGTCGCCCAAGCCGGGCTAGCGGGGTGGTGAGTGCTCCGTCACCGGAGCCGATCTCGATGATCGGCCCCTCGGTGGCAGCCACGAGCCGTGTGATCGTGGCAATGGTGGATGGGTCAGTCAGGAAGTTCTGGCCGTGCTCATGACGGCCACCTCGATAGGTAGGCACTGTTTGCTCCGTGGTTGTTGCGGAGCCGGGCACGCTGAAGAGCCGCCCGGCCGTGATCGCCGGGGGCGGGAGCAACAACCTGTGGAGGGTGCTCGCCGCCGTTAGCGGCTGCGCAGACGCAGCGAAGCAGTGCCGTAGAACAACATGCCCACCAGCGTAGGCGACCCCACCGCCACTCCGCGACCCATTACCCCGTCCACACCCCAAGATGCGCAGATCCGTATCACCCCGGCCAGAAGCAGCTCACAGGCCGTCCGTGCCAGACGAGCCTCCATACCACCGCGAGTGGCCCCCCATGGAGCTGCCACGCGTCTTGCAGATCGAGGAGGGGCGACCTCGGGGCGGCTCGTTGACGCAGCACCAGGTGGTCGCGGGACGTGTGTTCGTCGGGCCTGGACTGACGGGCCGGAGCCTCGATCTGCAAGAGGCGTGAGCACTCAAGGCCGAGCTGCAGCACCAACCGCAGGAAGCCTCGCTGCGGTAGTTCTGCTTCGACGTAGCCAGTTGTGTCAGACCTCACGGATATCCTTGGGGTGGATGTTGTCGCGCGTCAGACTTAGTGGCAGGGCT
>NZ_KV809450.1:0-344 GCF_001812555.1 Micrococcus sp. HMSC067E09
AGAACGTCCGGACCGAATGAAGGGGGCGGCCCAGGGAGCCTGCGTCGCGGCTCCGTCGCCCCCAAGATCGCGCAAAACGTCCTCCCCCTGTTCCCCGAAGGCTACGAGGCCCGGATCGTGGAGATCCGCGACCTCCCCCTCTACGACTTCGACTACGACGACCCCGAGGTCACCGACAAGCCGGTACCGGCCGAGTACATTGCCTTCCGAGAGACGATCAAAGCCTCCACCGGGGTGCTCTTCGTCACACCCGAGAACAACCGCACCATCCCGGCATGCCTGAAGAACGCCGTCGACATCGGTTCCAAACCTAACTGTTGTGGGTCATGAGGTTCTTGACATGG
>NZ_KV809451.1:0-10013 GCF_001812555.1 Micrococcus sp. HMSC067E09
GGTGATCTTCTGGGGTCGTTGGCGCAGGTCTTCTCCGGCCGGGGTCAGGTCCCGTAGGCGGGAGATCCCGAGCCGGCGCAGCCACCGCCCCACAGTACGAAGACACACCCGGTGGCCCTCGGAGACGAGGTGGTGATGGATGCGCCGTGCGGACCACTTGCGCTCCCGCCGCAGGGCGTGGATCTGGGCGACCAGGACCGGATCGAGCTGGGCAGGTGAACGGTGCGGCCGGCTGGGCAGGTCCTGAAGTCCTGCCTCGCCCTGAGCCTTGTAGCGGGCCACCCAGGTGGCCACTGTGGGCCGTGAGACCCGGAACTCGGCGGCCACGTGTGCCTGCGGGATCCGGTCGTGCAGGTGGCGGTGGACCATCCTGAGACGGCCAGTGGGGGTCAGGGGTGCGTTAGCGTGAGTCATGAGTGGGTCTTTTCGAGCAGGTCGGAGGCGTAGGAACTTCCATCCTGTGGGAGAGGCCCACTCGTCTCATCTCAGCCCGGCACCCATGTCAAGAACCTCATGACCCACAACAGCTAGCCGGCCGCACCAGAACCGGAACCGACACCATACGGGCCATGACTCTCGGCTGGCAGACCCCCTGGCTGCTGGACCAACTCGAGCCAGCGGCGGAGGCCTACACCACCTATACCCGCCAGCTGGCGGTACTGCTGCCCCGGGGAAGGAGACGCGACCGTACCGTGGAGGACTGGCGGGCCTGGTTGCCCACGGATGCCGGCTGGCAACACCGGGCCTGTCCGCGCTGCACCATGGAATCCACCCCTCCCTGCCCCTACCAACTGGCGTGGCTGGTGCCCCTATTGCTCTCCTGCCCCGTCCACCACTGCCGACTCGAACGCCACAACGGCCCGGTGGGCTACCACGACTTCTGGCACGTCTCGCCGGGTAGGCCCGAGCCGCGACCGGTCGGGGCGGCGATCCGGAGCATGGACCAGCGGACCTGGCAGGCCCTGACCACAGGATCCGTCGCCCTTCCCCGACACCGGGTGCACGCAGGCCTCTGGTTCCGACTACTCAGGACGCTGCTCGACGAGCTCGGCGCGACCATCATCGAATGCGGCGCACCCGGCCGGCTGACACGACAGGTGTGGGACCGCACCGGCCACCCGGTCCGCGCCGGACAGGGCCCGTGGCGCCCCTACGAGGAACTCTCCGATCAGCGCCAACTCCAGTCCCTGGAAGCCGCCGCCACCGCGATACACCTGCTCGAAACCCGGGCCATGACCTGCCCCGGACGCGAAGCCGAGGTGTTCCTGCCCCAACCGGACATTTCCCGCGACCCCGGCAGCACCGAACAAACCACGGACCCCACCGCCATCCGTTGGTAGGAGATCAAAAAGAACTTTCAGGCCGTCGTCGAGGAAGCCCGGACCACCCCCGAGACCGCCCGCCAACTCTTCAACTTCTGCACGATGTACCGCCGCGACAACGACGAAGTGATCCAAGGCGTCCGGAGCAATTTCACCGAGCTCGGCATCCCTTCGGACTACCTGTCACCATAGCTACGCCGTGACCGTCTGCGAGACGTAGAATAAATGACCGGTTACGTGACAATATTTCTCAACACTTCGCTCTGCGGGCCTCGTGTCACATAAACGATCGAATAAATGACAGGGGTGGTGGGCGGTGCTCGTGGGGTACATGCGGGTGTCTAAGGCTGACGGCTCCCAGGCCACCGACCTGCAACGCGACGCCCTGCTCGAAGCCGGCGTGGAACCGGAGGCTCTGTACGAGGACAAGGCCTCCGGCAAGAGCGATGACCGTCCCCATCTGGCCGCGTGCCTGAAAGCGCTGCGGGCCGGGGATACCCTGCTGGTGTGGAAGCTGGACCGACTCGGCCGGGACCTGCGCCACCTGGTCAACATCGTGCACGAGCTCACCGAGCGGGGCGTGGGCCTGAAGGTGCTCACCGGCCAGGGGGCGGCGATTGACACCACGACCGCCTCCGGCAAGCTGGTGTTCGGGATCTTCGCCGCCCTGGCCGAGTTCGAACGCGAGCTGATCTCCGAACGCACCAAGGCCGGCCTGGCCTCGGCCCGGGCCCGAGGCCGCAAGGGCGGCCGGCCCTACAAGATGACCCCGGCCAAGATCCGCCTGGCGATGGCCTCGATGGGGAACAAGGACACCAACGTCGGTGCCCTGTGTAAGGAACTGGGCATCACCCGCCAGACCCTCTACCGCCACGTCTCACCCACGGGGGAACTGCGCGAAGCCGGACAGAAGGTGCTGGCCCAACGCCGATGACCACCGCGGGCTGCGGAGCTGTGTGCCGCCGATGGTGACCCACCCGGGGGCGTGTCGTATGACGTGCCGTCGCGGGACGGACCACCGGACGGGTCATGCGGGATGTCCCTAGTGGCGTGCCACTGTTCATCCATGTCGGCTGCGGGTGTGTCCGGTGGGGGGTTCCTCCTGCGGACGCGTCTATTGCTCAACCAGCCCCACTGGGTCAGTGGTGGGTGGGGTGTTCGTGGTGGGCGTGGGCGGCGGGTTCGAGTTGGAAGGTGGAGTGGTCGATCGCCACGTCGAAGTGCTCGGCGACGCAGTGTTGGAGCTGGTCCAGGATCTGGGGGCGTGCCCGTCGTGGAAGCAGTGGTCCTCGACGACGACGTGGGCGCTGAGCACGGGGACCCCGGTGGCGATCTGGGAGGCGTGCAGGTCGTGCACGGACACCACGTGCGGCACCGCTTCAAGGTGGTCCCGAACCTCGGCGAGGTCCAGGTCCCGGGGGGTGGATTCGAGCAGGATGTGCGCGGCCTCGGCCAGGATCTTCAGGGTGCGGGGCACAATCAACACGGCGATGAGCATCCCGGCCACGGCGTCGGCCTGCGCCCAGCCGGTGGTGGCGATGACCAGGGCGCTGGCGATCACGGCCACCGAGCCCAGCGCATCGTTGAGGACCTCCAGGAACGCGGCGCGCATGTTCAGGTTGGCCCCGCGGCCGGAGCCGAGGACGGCCAGCGAGGCGAGGTTACCGGCCAAGCCGAGGATCCCGAACAGCAGCAGAGGGCCGGAGGCTACCTCGGGCGGGGCAAACAGTCGCTGCAGGCCCTCGATGAAGGCGTAGAGACCCACGGCCAGCAGGATGGCGGCCTGGGCCAGGGCGGCCAACACCTCGGCGCGCAGGAACCCCCAGGTGCGCCGGGCCGTGGGCGGCCGAGCCATCAGGGTGGAGGCCAGCAGGGCCATCAGCAACCCGCCAGCGTCGGTGAGCATGTGCGCCGCGTCCACCAGTAGGGCCAGGCTGCCGGTGATCAGCGCCCCGGCCACCTCGGCCAGCAGCACCGCCGTGGTGATGGCGAAAGCGACCGCCAGCCGCCAGCGGTGCGCCGGCGAGGCGTGGTGGTGTGCACCCATTAACTGTGTCCTCCTTCTCCGGGACCGGGCTCAGGCCGCGGCGGGGCCGTCGGGGCCCGGGGTGCCGGAGTGTGGGCAGAGCTCGACCGCGTGCCCGGTGACCGTCAGCAGCCGCTCGGCGGCGGCCAGCACCTGAAGCAGCTCGGGCTCGGCGGCCAGGGCGTACAGCGAGGCCCGGCCCGCCGGCCGGGAGGCCACCAACCCGCAGCCGGCCAGGCAGGCCAGGTGCGCACTGACCGTGGACTGGGCCAACCCGAGGTGCTCGGTCAGCTCGCGCACTTTGTGCTCCCCGGTGGCCAGGTGCCGCAGGATCGCCAACCGGGTGGGGTCGGAGAACCCGTGGAACAGCGCCGCCGCCGGGCCCAGGCCCGCCGCCGGGGACACCCCCGGCTCCTTAATCATCGTCATACGACGATAATAGCGCCTTCAGTCGATAATGGCGAGGTCGCGCCCCAGGACCGGTCAGAAGCCGGTGAAGGCGGGGAGGAACTGGACGAAGACCGAGCCGGCGACGGCGACGTAGGCGACGGCGATGAGGGTCCCGGCCCAGCCGGTGGCGAACCGGACCACCCCCGGCGGGGCGGGGATCACGCCGTGGGCGAGGTTGCGGGCGGTGAGCAGGAGGAACAGGGGGATCATGGCCGCCCAGACGATCATGCAGTACAGGCAGAGGATGTAGATCTCGTACAGGGCCTGGAACCACAGCCAGGCCACGAACCCTATCCCGAGGGTGACCCCGGCCTGCAGCCCGAGCCAGTACCCGCGGCCGGGCCGGGCCCCGGAGAGCACGACCATCGCGGTGGAGATCACCACGGCGAAGGCGACGATGCCGATCAGCGGGTTGGGGAAGCCGAACAGCTCGGACTGCCAGGTGCCCATGACCCGTCCGCAGGACACCCAGGGGTTGATGTCACAGCTGGTGGTGTGGCCGGGGTTCTCGTAGAGGGCGAGGCGTTCGAGGACCAGGGTCGCCGAGGCGATCCAGCCGACGGCGCCGGTGACGAGCAGCACCAGGCCGAAGGCCCGGCGCCCGGTGAACCACGCCGGGGCCGGCGCCGGGCCGGCTGCCGATACTGGGGAGGCGGCGCTCGGGGCGGTGGGCTCGGTGAGCCGGTCGGTCATGGGAAGTCCTTTGCTCTCGGTCCTTTGCTCTGGCCCGGGTGGCCGCGGATGGTCCGGGCGGTCAGTCCTGGGTGGCGGCCTCGACGGCGGCGGTGAACTCTTCCAGGCTGTTCACGGTGAGCGGCTCACCGTCGAGGTAGAAGGTCGGGGTCCCGGCCACGCCCAGGGCGGTGCCGTCGGCCACGTCCAGCTCGACCCGGTCCCGGGTGGCCGGGTCGGCCACCGCGGCATCGTAGGCGGCCATGTCCAGGCCCAACTCTTCGGCGTAGGCCCGGAAGACCGGGCTGCGGTCCTCCGTGGTGTGGCTCCACTCGGTCTGGGTCTCGAACATCTTCTGGTACATCGACTCGTAGGCGCCCTGCTGGGCAGCGGCCTCCACGGCGATGGCCGCGGTGACCGAGTTCGGGTGGCCCGGCAGCGGGAAGTACCGGTGCACGAAGGTCACGGTGTCCGCATACTCGGCGCGCAGGTCCTCCACGAAGGGGTAAGCCGCCGCGCAGGCCTCGCACTCGAAGTCCAGGAACTCCACCAGCACGGCCTTCTCATTGGGGGCCTGCGAGAGCACCCGGCTATTCTCCCGCACCAACTGACCGGCAGACCCAGTCGACTGCCCGGTGGACTGGGCGGTGGACTGGTTGGGGTCCTGCTGCTGGGCGGTGGCGGTCCCGCGGGCCACAAGGTAACCGATGAGGGCGGCGGCCACGACCAGGCCCAGCAGCACCCAGACCACGATCTTGGCCCGGCGCTGCCGGGACGGGGTGGGAGAAGACGGGGTGGAAGCGGTGGGGTCAGGGGAAGTCACGAGCGGTCCAATCCGTGAGGTGGGGGGGCGTGTGCGGGCGGGGTTAGACGGGGGTGGTGAAGGTGCCGGCCAGGTTCTGCAGCTGGTAGATCCACAGGGTCCAGATCCCGGTGACCATCAGCACCCCGACGAGCACCAGCAGTACCCCGCCGATGATGTTGAAGGCGCGGATGTGGCGGCGGACGAAGCCCAGCGTTCGGGTGACCCAGTCCAGGCCCATCGCCACCAGCACGAAGGGGATGCCCAGGCCCAGACAGTAGAGGAAGCCCAGCAGGGCCCCGCGCCAGGGGTCCCCGGTGGTGGTGCTCAACGCCAGCACGGCGCTGAGGGTCGGGCCCATACACGGGGTCCAGCCCAGGCCGAAGACCACCCCGAGCAGCGGGGCCCCGGCGATCCCGGTCCTGGGCTGGAAGGACATCCGCCGGGTGTTCTGCAGGAACGGCAGCCAGCCGATGAGCACCAGGCCCATCAGGATCACGAACACCCCCAAGGCCCGGATCAGCGCGTCCTGCCACTGCAACAGCCACCCGCCGATCACCCCGAAGGCGGCCCCGTAGAGGGTGAACACCGCGGCGAAGCCCATAATGAACAGTCCCACCCCGGTCATCACCCGGCGCCGGTTGTCCGCCCGGCGCGGGTCGGCCAGCCCGGAGACATACCCCAGGTATCCGGGCACCAGCGGCAAGATGCACGGGGAGAGGAAGGACACCAGCCCGGCGACCACGGCCAGCGGCATCGCCACCAGCAGTGCCCCGGACTGGACCATCTCGGCGAAGAACCCACCCAGGCTCATGGCCGTCCTCCTCGGCCCCGGCAGCGGCGATGCGGGAAGGTGGGGCAGCAACGGGCAGTCACGGAGGGTCCTCACTGATTCAATCGATCGGGGTCGCCCGGCCCGGGCGAAACCGCGCAAGAGACTACAGCACAGGCTGTATAGTTCACCACATGCTGACGATTGCGACACGGTTGGACGTGATGAACCGACTGGGCCGGGCGATGGCCGACCCCACCCGATCCCGGATCCTGCTGTCCCTGCTGGAGGGCCCCGGGTATCCGGCCGAGCTGGCCCAGGCTCTGGGGCTGAGCCGGTCGAACGTGTCGAACCACCTGGCCTGCCTGCGGGACTGCGGGATCGTGGCCGTCGAGCACCAGGGCCGCCGCACCCGGTACGCGATCGTCGATGCGCACCTGGCCCGGGCGCTGAGCAGTCTGCTCGAGGTGACCCTCGCGGTGGATGCCTCCGCGCCCTGCCTGGACCCGGGCTGCCCGGTACCCGGGTGCTGCGAAACGGCGGAGGTGGCCTCGTGAGCGCCGCCTGCGGCTGCGAGGCCCCGACCCCCACTCCCGGTGCACCCGAGGAGCACGAGGAGCACCGGCCGTGGTGGCGCGATGCAGCCATCCTGCTCCCGGCGCTCTCCGGGCTGGCGTTCCTCACCGGGCTGGTCCTGGAATGGTCCGGGGCCGGTCTCGTGGCCACGGTGGTGTTCTGGGTCGGGCTGGTGCTGGGCGCCTGGACCTTCGTGCCCGGGGCGCTGCGCGGATTGTTCACCCGGGGCCGGCTCGGGATCGGACTGCTGATGACGATCAGCGCCATCGGCGCGGTGATCCTGGGCTACATCGAGGAGGCCGCCGCCCTGGCGTTCCTGTACTCCATCGCCGAGGCCCTGGAAGACAAGGCCATGGACCGGGCCCGGGCGGGCCTGCGCGCCCTGCTGAAACTGGTGCCCGAGACCGCGACCATCCGGGCCGGCGGGGCCACGGTGGAGGTCGAGGCCAAGGACCTGCGACCCGGGCAGGTGCTCGTGGTCCGGCCCGGGGAACGGGTCGCCACCGACGGGATCGTGCGTACCGGGCGCAGTTCCCTGGACACCTCGGCGATCACCGGCGAGTCCATCCCGGTCGAGGTCGGCCCGGGAGACACCGTCTCGGCCGGGTCGATCAATACCGCCGGGGCCCTGGAGATTGACGCCACCGCCGCCGGCACCGACAACTCCCTGACCACCATCGTGCACCTGGTCGAACAGGCCCAGGCCGAGAAGGGGGACCGGGCCCGGCTGGCCGACCGGATCGCGAAGCCCCTGGTGCCCGGGGTGCTCATCCTGGCCGTGCTCGTCGCGGCCCTCGGGTCCCTGCTCGGGGACCCGGAACTGTGGATCACCCGCGCCCTGGTGGTGTTGGTGGCCGCCTCGCCCTGCGCGCTGGCCATCGCGGTGCCGGTCACCGTGGTCTCGGCGATCGGCGCGGCCAGCCGGTTCGGGGTGGTCATCAAATCCGGGGCCGCCTTCGAGCGCCTCGGCGGGATCCGCCACCTGGCGGTGGACAAGACCGGGACCCTGACCCGCAACCAGCCCACCGTCACCGCCGTGCTCGCCGCCCCCGGCATCACCGAGGACCAAGTGCTGGGCTGGGCCGCGGCACTGGAACAGCACAGCACCCACCCGTTGGCCGCGGCCATCACCGCCGCCACCCCGGACACGCCCGCGGCCGAGGGCGTCACCGAGACCGCCGGGCACGGGATCACCGGCCGCCTGGACGGGGCTACCGTCACCGTCGGCAGCCCCCGCTGGCTGGCCCCCGGCCCCCTGGCGGCCCAGGTCCAGGGGCTGGAGGACCAGGGCATGACCGTGGTCATCATCCACCGCGACGGGGCGGTCGCCGGGGCCATCGGGGTCCGTGACGAACTGCGCCCTGAGGTCCCCACCGTCGTGACCACCCTGACCGGCCAGGGCATCGACCTGACCATGCTCACCGGGGACAACGCCCGCACCGCCCGGGCGATCGCCGACCAGGCCGGCATCGACGACGTGCGCGCCGAGTTGCGCCCCGAGGACAAGGCCACCGCCGTCCACCAGTTGACCGGCACCCGGCCCACCGCGATGATCGGTGACGGCATCAACGACTCTCCCGCCCTGGCCGCCGCCGAGGTCGGCATCGCCATGGGCGCCACCGGCTCGGACGCAGCCATCGAATCCGCCGATGTCGCCTTCACCGGCCACGACCTGCGCCTGATCCCCCAAGCTCTGGCCCACGCCCGCCGCGGCCGGGCCATCATCAATCAGAACATCATTCTCTCGCTGCTGATCATCGCCGTGCTGCTGCCGCTGGCCATCACCGGCGTCCTCGGCCTGGCCGCCGTGGTCCTGGTCCACGAGGTCGCCGAGGTCATCGTCATCGGCAACGGCCTGCGCGCCGCCACCACCCGACGCACCGCCCTGGAACCCCTCACCGACCGGCAAGCCCAACCCGCCACCACGGGATGAGCTCCTACCGTGCCTGCGGGACAGAGACGCCCAGGCCCGGTGAGACCCGACCTGTCCGGTCCATCCGGTACCTGCCGGCGATTTCACAGGTCGCGCCGGGGTCAGCAGATCCACTGAGGCGCCGGGAAACGGGCGCATCGCGAAAGGACACGAATGAACCACCGGCGCAGGTACCCCCTGGTGCTCTTGACCATTGCGATCGGGGCCGGCGTAGTGGTCCTGGACCAGGTGACCAAGTGGTGGGCGGAGAACAGCCTGTCCACGGGCGAGCGAGTCCCGCTCCTGGGTGAGCTGCTCGGGCTCCAGCTGGCCTACAACCCCGGGGCGGCCTTCTCGTTCGGGGCCAACTCGACCTGGATCTTCACCATCATCTCGGCGGTGGCGGTCGCCGCGGCGATCTGGTTCACCCTCCGGGTCCGTACCGTGTCCTGGGCGATCGTGATCGGGTGTCTCGGCGGCGCGGTGACTTCCCACCTGGGTGACCGGCTCCTGCGCCCACCGTCATTCGGGCAAGGCCACGTGGTGGACTTCCTCGCCTACGGGAACTGGTTCATCGGCAACATCGCGGACATCTTCATTGTCGGCGGGGCGCTGGCCGCGGTCCTCCTGACCGCCACGGTGCCCGACCGGGGCACCGTCGACGCCGCGCGATAACCACTACTAGGACTCCCCTCCGCGGCCCGCTGCAGTCGGTCCCCCCTAGGGAGTCAACCTGCCGGCGCCGTACGAGACCACACGGTGATCTTGGCGGGGTGGGGCGGTGCGTCCAATCGGGTATACCCCTTACACACCCTGCCCGTCCACGAGGCCATCACGTCAGAGGCGGTCCCAAATCGGGCTGTTGGACAGAAATGTCGGAGGGTCAAAGACGTGGTTGGACAGACGGTGGCCTACGTGCGGGTGAGCTCGACGGAGTAGAACCTGGACCGCCAGCTCGAGCCTCCCGAAGTAGGATGACCACTGAATGGACCGACCGTGACGGCTTGGCCCCCAGGGAGCCGGGTTATCCACACGTCGTTCGCGAGGACCTCTTCGACACGCTCATTGGCTTTTCCCAACCGAGGTATGTCCGGATGAGCTCCGCGATGAGGTTCACGACCAGCTCGAACAGCTCGAACAGCTCGAACAGCTGGAGTTCATCCCGCAGCAGAAGCGGTCCATCGGCGACACTCCATTCCCACTTGATGGCCCCAAACGCGCTCAGGCGACCCGTCTGGCCCGCCAGTACCGGCGGGCCGAGATCGAATGGCAGGGGCTCACCTCGATCTGCCAGCAACCCGACTCTCATGCCTCCTACGAGGCCACCCTCTCGACTCGGGCCGACAGCGCGCGAATTTCCCAGGACGAGTTCCATCGCGCTGCATCCCGTCTCCAGGAAAGCGGCCACATCACCGCCATGAGGACATGGGAACGAGACCTGCTGCGTCCCAAACTGGCTCTTCACAATCGAGGGTGTAGAC
>NZ_KV809452.1:0-44410 GCF_001812555.1 Micrococcus sp. HMSC067E09
GGCCCACCTCCTCCAGGAGGTGGGCCACCGCCGTCGTGAAGCGTGTGGGCGTGGCCCCGTGGGCGCCTCCGCCCGTCAGCGCACCGCGGGCTCCCGGCGTTCCGTGCGGACGGGGCCGCGACCGGCAGGCGGGAGCAGGAAGCGGTCCGGGTGGTCGGCGAAGACGCCGTCGCCCGGGTCCGCGTAGCGGCCGTCCCCGGCGTCCGGGGCGAGCCCGGCACGCACCGGGTCTCGCTCGGGGTCGAGGATGTCCTTGACCACGGTCACGCAGATCCAGATGACCGCGGCCATGTGCAGGACGATGCCGGAGCCGTACCAGAGCGGGATCCACAGCGCGTCCTGGCCGAAGGCGCCGGAGGAGGTGATGCGGGCCGACTCCATCCAGACGCCGCCCCAGTGGTAGACCTCGATCGCCTGCCAGACCCAGAAGGTCTTCCAGCGCGGGCTGGCGAGCACGACGAGCGGGATCAGCCACATCACGAACTGCGGCGAGTACACCTTGCCGAGCAGGATGAACGAGGCCACGATCAGCAGGCACAGCTGGGCCATCCGCGGACGGTGGCGGCTGGACAGGCCCAGGTAGGCCACGCCGGCGCAGCAGAGGGCGAACAGGCCGTTGGAGATCAGGGAGAAGGTCTCGCCGGACCAGCCGGTCCAGGTGAAGGCGAGCCACAGGGAGGAGAACGAGACGGGCCGGTCGCCGGAGAACGTGTAGAAGCGGGACCACTGGTCGAAGGCGGTGAGCATGAACGGGACGTTCACGGCCAGCCAGGTGAGCACGCCCACGGCGAGGGTGGTGAAGAACCTCCCGAGCTTCAGGGTGCGGATCGCCAGGACGAGGATCGCGCCGAGGAAGAACAGCGGGTAGAGCTTCATCGCCGCGCCGAGGCCCAGCAGCACGCCGGAGAGCACGGTGCGGCCGTTCGACCAGGTCCACAGGGCCAGGGCGGCGAGCATGACCGCCCAGAGGTCCCAGTTGAGCATCGAGGTCAGCACGATGCCCGGGGCGAGGGCCACCAGGAGGGCGTCCTTGGAGCGGTGGCCTGCGGTGAAGGCCGTGGCGACCACGACGACGATCCAGCACAGCACCACCCCGAGCGCGTTGACGTCGAAGTAGGTGACCGTGCGCTCGGCCACGGAGCCGTCTGCCGGCACGAGCCAGCTCGTCACCCCCGCGACGACCGCCAGCAGCGCCGGGTACTCCATCCACTGGTCCTCAGGCAGCGGCGTGTAGAACGGGAAGTAGCCGTCGGCGAGGCCGCGCGTGGGGTACAGCTGAGCGAAGTCCGAGTAGCACATGTGCAGGTGCACATCCGGCACGCCCCAGCCGTTCAGGCGGCACCACTGTTTGGACAGGAACGCCGCGACGGCGGCCAGCAGCGTGAGACCGACCAGCATGGCGATCCACTTCGACCGCGGGGCGGTCTGTCCGGCGACGGAATGGCTCACTGGGGACTCCTGGGGAGGGGACGGGAAGCGGGACCGGAGTCGGTCCGGTTCGAGGCTATCGCGGGGGCGAGGCGGACGACGTCGGCGGCGCGGTGCGCCGGGGTGGGCTCTGCCTCGGGTTCGATCAGCTCGGCCTGCCGGCGGCGGCCCGGGAAGAGCCGTCGCGTGTGCGGGTCGAGCCAGACCAGCCACACGATCATGGCCAGGCAGAGCACCGCCGTACAGAGGCGCACCACGGTCAGCGGCACCCAGTTCGCCACAGCGAGCTGGTCCACCGCCCCCACGGCGGTGAGGGCGAGGACCAGGGCGATGTTCACCCAGCCGAGCCAGCGCGGGTGGTTGTTGCGTCCCGGCAGCGCGCAGGCCGCCAGGGGCAGCACCCAGAGCAGGTACCAGGGCTGGACGATCGGGGCCAGCACGATGGCCACGAGCAGCACCGAGGCGGAGGTGGCGATGGGGTCGGCGGCGCGGGGACGCAGGGCACACCAGGCCGTGTAGGCCAGCGTCGCCGCCGTTCCTGCGGTGTAGAACCAGCCGGCGGCCTGCCGGGCGGGCACGGCGGTGACCACGTCCACGAGCGCGCCGAAGCCGAGGCCGAGCAGTCCGAAGGGCGCATACGGGAAGGCGGCGTCGCCGCTGGTGAGCATCGCCTGGACCCACCCGAAGCCCAGGCCGGTGGCCGCGCCGATCGTCGCGAGGACGGCCAGGGCGGCGGCACCGGTGGTGAGCCAGGGGCCGATGCGGCGGCGCAGGCTCAGGCCGGTTCCGTCCCGGAAAGGCCTCCAGCCGGCCGGCAGCAGCAGGGCCGCGAAGGGCAGCACGAGCGCCGTGAGCGGCTTGATGGCGACGGACAGCACGATGAGCAGGATCCCTGCGAGGGCGGGGAGACGGCGGCGGGGCTCGCGCACCAGCAGCACGAATCCGGCGAGCATGAGGCCGATCATCAGGGCGTCGTTGTGGACGCCGGCGACCATGTACAGCAGGAAGAGGGGGTTGGCCACCACGAGCCACACCGCCCAGTCCGGGTTCCGTCCGGCCGCCTCGGCCAGGCGCGGCACGGCCCAGAGGCACAGTGCCAGCCCGGCCACGGCGATGGTGCGGTACAGGAGGACCGCGACCTCCGGGATGCCGGCGCTGAGGCGCCAGATGGCCTCGGCCATGCCGAGGAACAGCGGCCCGTAGGGGCTCGGCGACTCCGCCCAGATGGAGTCCGCGCCGTACATGAACCAGCCGGGCAGCTGGGAGACGCCCTCGGTGTACGGGTCCAGCCCCGCGGAGACCATCCGACCCTGCTGGATGTAGGAGAACACGTCCCGCGAGAAGATCGGCACGCAGACCAGCAGCGGGACCGTCCACCACCAGACCGCCCGGCGGACGGCGATCCCGTGGGTGGCCCAGCACCCTGACACCTGCTGGCCCAGCCGCAGCCAGGACCGCACGAGCAGCAGACAGCCCACGGCGAGGACCAGGGCGAACGGCAGCGCCGTGGACAGGTCCAGCCGGACGAGCTGGAAGGAGCGCACCCGGGCGAGGAACGACGCGGGCACGGAGGGCATCCATCCCACGCCGAGGGAGCCGATCACCACGAGCACCGAGGCGAGCACGCCCTGACGCAGCGCGGCGTAGGGGTCACGGTCGTGGGACGGCAGGAACCAGCCCACCACCGCCAGCCGGCAGAGGCGGCGACGCAGCCGGTGCAACGTCCTGCCGAGCCCTCCGGCCGGGGGCTCGTGCGCGGGTGCCTGCCGGCCGCCGGCCCGCGGGGACGTGCCGACCGGGCCGGGGTGCTGCGCAGAGGTCATCGTTCGTCGCCCGAACGACCCTGCACCTCGTGCGGCTCGGCGGATCGGCTGCCGAACAGGGCCGCCAGCGCCGGGCGCACGTGCCAGTCGTCCTTCACGAAGCGTGACGTCTTGCGGTCGACCACGAGGATCCACCCCAGGCAGATCACCGAGACCAGCAGGGAGAGGTGCTCGACGTCCTGGGCGATGTCCAGGAACTGCCAGGTGAACAGCTGGTCCGAGGCGCCGAAGGCCAGGAAGTAGCCCACGGTGAAGACGACCCACTTGATCTGCCAGTTGTCCCTCAGGCCGATCACGGCGAAGAACGGGAGCAGCCAGAGCAGGTACCAGGGCTGGATGATGGGCGAGAACACCACCAGGGCGGTGAAGGCCCACGTCATGCGCTCCATGGCCCGGTCCTGCCGGCCGACGAACATGAGGATCACAACGACGATCACCGAGATGATGCGGCCCACCCGCTTGTAGGTGTCCTCCACACCGGAGGTGTCCCAGTCCATCAGGCCGAACACGCCCTGGGTGATGTCGTTGAGGATGCCGATCGGCGACCACGGGACGGTGCCCGTGCCGGTGCCGAGCATGACCTCGAGCCACCCGAAGCCGAAGCCGTTCAGCCGGCCGACGACGACCATGATGCCGAAGGCCAGGGCCGCGGTGATGCCCCACATCACGAAGCGCCGTATCCAGCCGGCCGCCGGACCGGCCCAGAGCAGGGCGATGAACGGCAGGAGCACCATGGTGATCGGCTTGATGCCGATCGACAGTGTGGTCAGCACGACGGCCCCGACTCCCCAGGCGGCCGAGATGACCGGCCCCTCGGCGGGCCGCGGCCTACCGGCGCGCAGCGCACAGTAGGTTCCGGCCAGGGCCAGGCCCACCATCAGGGCGTCGTTGTGGCCGGAGGCGACGAAGGAGATCGTGAACAGCGGATTGGCCGCCGTGATCCATACGGCCCAGGCCCCGTTGACCTGACGCTCTCGGCACAGCAGGGGGACGAAGACGAGGATCAGCACCACACCGGCGACGGCGGCGAGGCGGAAGAGGAAGATCGCCAGGTCCGGGTTGTCCGGGCCGGTCGCGGCCACGACCGCCTCCTCGATCCAGAGGAACACGGGACCGTAGGGGGTGCCGTCGTTGGCCCAGGTGGCGTCCGTGCCCAGCTGGAACCAGTTGGAGAGGGAGGAGATGCCGTCGGTGTAGGGGTCCTGGCCGGCGACCATGAGCCGCCCCTGCCCCACATAGGCGAAGATGTCACGGCTGAAGATCGGCAGCGCCAGCAGCTGCGGCAGGCACCACAGGACCGTGGCGACGTTCACCGTCCTGAGCGCTCCGTGGCCGAACGGCCGGGTCACCTGGCCCAGCCGCAGCCAGGCCCAGAACATCACCCAGCAGCCGAGGGTGAGCAGGACGGTGCCGAGCATGACCCCGCTCTCCTGCGTGCGGTACGGGATGAGCCACTGCCAGCGGTTGATCGGGGAGGTGGAGGCGAGCCAGCCGACGGAGAACGACCCCAGCACCAGCAGCAGGGAGCCGAGCGTGCCCGCGACGAGCGGGGTCGCGGTCCAGCCGCCCACCTTCGGATCGACGCGGAACCCGCCGATGCCCACATACTCCGGCGCGTTCGCGTCGCGCGCGGGCGGCGTCGGCACGTTCATGTGGCGGCTCCTCCTCCGGGGCACCCCTGCGGCGGGGCTCACGTGGGTCCCGTTCCCACCGGCAGTCCGGGTCGGGCGTCTACGGGGCACGAATCTACCATCGAGGCCCCCTCGAGCACGCTGGACTCCCACGGAGACGGTGGCGGCAAGAGTAGGGTGTGAGCCGTGACCGAGACGACGAAGAACGCCTACGCCCACGCCCCGCTGGTCTGGATCGACTGCGAGATGACCGGCCTGGATCCGGTGGTCGACGACCTCGTGGAGGTCGCGGTGCTGATCACGGACTCCGAGCTGAACATCCTGGACGAGGGGATCGACCTCGTGATCCGACCCTCGGCCGAGGCCTTGGCGCAGATGGACCCGTTCGTGCGAGACATGCACACCACCTCGGGGCTCATCCGCGAGTTCGACTCCGGCCTCGCCCTCGAGGACGCCGCGGCGCAGGTGCTGGAGTACATCACCGCCCGCGTGCCGGAGCCGCGCAAGGCCCTGCTCGCCGGCAACTCGGTGGGCCAGGACAAGCTGTTCCTCTCCGCCTCCATGCCGAAGGTCGTGGAGCACCTGCACTACCGGATCGTGGACGTCTCCACCGTCAAGGAGCTGGCCCGCCGCTGGTACCCCAGCGCCTACTACCAGGCTCCGGCGAAGACCGGCGGCCACCGTGCCCTCGGGGACATCCGCGACTCCATCCAGGAGCTGCGCTACTACCGCCGCGCCGTGATGGCCGCCCCGCCCGGGCCGAGCACCGACGAGGCCCACCGGATCTCCCGCGAGGTCACCCGGGAAGGCCAGGCCGGCACCTGACCGGAGACGGCGGCCCCGCACCTGGCGCCGCATCGATGCGTGAGCGGTGTCACCCGCGGAATGGTCATGACCGGCTGCCGAGTGTGTGTATAGTTGAACGCGCTGCTCCGAGCGCTCCACCGCTCGGGGACGCATGGTGGGCGTAGCTCAGTCGGCAGAGCGTCTGGTTGTGGTCCAGAAGGTCGCGGGTTCAATCCCCGTCGCTCACCCCATGCGGAAGGCCCCGGAATCCTGCGGATTCCGGGGCCTTCCTCGTCTGCCCGAGCGGGCTGCGGTGCCCCTGCGCGCCGTCGGGTGCTCGTGGGGCCGGCCCGGTCCCGCGTGGCCGGGCATCGAGGCGGCCGGTGACCGAGCGCTGGCGGGACGGGCGCCTGCCCGCCGCTCACGCCGCCGAGCGGGGCGGCCGCCCGGCGCCGGTCGCCACGGGCGCCGACCTGCTCAAGGTCGAGGTCGTGGACCTGGGCTGATCACGGCGCCGCAGCAGGCGCATCGCGTTCACGATGACCAGCAGCACGGACGCCTCGTGCACGAGCATGCCGACGGCCATCGTGACGCCGCCGGCGAAGACGCCGGCCAGCAGGGCCGCGACGGTCACGAGGGAGATCGCGATGTTCTGCCGCATCACCCGCACCGTGCGCCGAGCCAGATTGAGGGCCTGCGGCAGCCGCTCGAGCCGGTCGCCCATCAGGGCGATGTCCGCGGTCTCGATGGCCACACCGGAGCCGGCCGCGCCCATGGCCACGCCGATGTCCGCCGTCGCCAGGGCCGGGGCGTCGTTGACGCCGTCACCGACCATCGCGACGACGCGGCCCTCGGCCTGCAGGGCCTCGATCGCCTCGAGCTTGTCCTGGGGCAGCAGGCCCGCCCGCACGTGGTCGACGCCCACCTGCCGGGCCACGGCCTGCGCGACGCCGGGCTGGTCGCCGGTCAGCATCACGACCTCGCGGACGCCGATGCCGTGCAGCGCCCGGATCATGCCCGCGGCTTCGGGCCGGACGGTGTCTGCGACGCCGAGGACGCCGAGCGGGACACCGTCGACGACGACCGCCGCCGGGGTCCGGCCCGCCTCCGCCAGCTCGGCCGCGACGGTCTCGACCCGGTCAACCGCGGCCGGGTCCACGCCGCGCTCGCGCAGCAGCGCCACGTTGCCCACGGCGACGACGCGGCCGTCCACCTCTCCGGTGAGCCCGCGGCCGAGGACGACGTCCACATCGGTGGCCAGCGAGCCGTCCAGCAGGCCGCGGTCCCGGCCCGCCGCGACGACCGGCGCGGCCAGCGGGTGGTCCGAGGCCGCCTCGAGCCGTGCGGTCCAGCGCAGCACCTCGTCCTCGGCCCCGGGCTCGAACGCGACGACGTCTGTCAGCTCGGGGGTGCCCGAGGTGAGGGTGCCGGTCTTGTCGACGGCGACGGCGTCGACCTTCGCGGAGCGCTCGAGGAACTCCCCTCCCTTGATGAGCACGCCGTCCTTGGCGCCGCGGCCGATCCCCGCCACAATCGCGACCGGGATGGAGATCACGAGGGCGCCCGGGCAGCCGATGACCAGCAGGGTCAGGGCCAGGGGGACGTCCCGCGTGATCAGACCGGTCGCGAAGGCCAGCACCATGATCGCCGGGGTGTACCAGCGGGAGAAGCGGTCCATGAACCGCTGGGTCCGAGCGCGGGCCTCCTGGGCCGCCTCGACGCGGTGGATGATGCGCGCCAGCGTGGTGTCGGCGCCCACGCCCCGCGCCTCCACCTGCAGCAGGCCTGCCGTGGCCACGGTGCCCGCGTACACGGTGTCGCCGTCGGACTTCTCCGCCGGGATGGACTCGCCCGTGATGGATGCCTCGTCCACGGCGCCGGCCCCGGTGAGCACCACGCCGTCCACGGGCACCCGGGCGCCGGCCTTGACGAGGACGGTCGCGCCGGGGACCACCTCGTGGGCGGGCACGGTGCGCTGCGTCCCGTCTGCGTCCACGACGACGGCGTTCTCGGGCGCCGTGGACACGAGGTCCGCGAGCGCCGAGCGAGTCTGAGACAGGGTCGCGTCCTCGAGGCCGTGGCCGAGGGCGAAGAGGAAGGTCACGGCGGCGGCCTCCCAGAAATTGCCGAGCAGAGACGCGCCGATCGCGGCGGTGGCGACGAGCAGGTCGATGCCGACGGTCTTCACCCGCAGGGCGGCGATCGCGTCGCGCGCGATCGGCAGGCCGGCCACGACGGCGGCGGCGAGCATCAGGCCCGCCGCCACGAGCTGTCCGGTCCCGTGGGCCAGCTGCTCGGGCGCCAGCACGAGCGAGACGGCGATCAGCAGGCCGGCCACCACGGGGCGCTGCCAGCGGCGGGACAACGTGAACCGGGCACGAGGGCGGCCCGGACGTGTGACGGCGGGGATGGACATGGCGGACTCCGTTCGTCGGGGGCGGGGCGGTGTCAGAAGGCCGACGGCCGGGCGGTGTAGCCGACCTTGGCGACGGCCTCGACGAGGTCCTGGGCAGTGGTGGTCTGCGGGTCGTGGTCGACCTCGATGCGCTGGGTCTCGAAGTGGACCTGCGCGCCGGTCACGCCGGGCAGGGCGTCGAGGGCCTTCTCGATCTTCCGGACGCACGAGGGGCAGCTGAAGCCCTCGGCGCGGAGCAGGGTGTGCGTGGTGGGGGTCATGGTCACTCCAGTCGGTCGTCACCGGCGCGGCCGTCGGTGAGGCTGAACGGACCGGGCGGGTGCCGGGTCCGGGTCCCCGTTCCTTCCGGGGATGTCACTGACGCTACGAAGGGGACGGCGGACTTGCCTTGACCACGGTCAAGGCACCGTGTGGGAGGCTGATGGCGTGCGTATCGACCTTCCCCTCGCCCCTGTGGGTAAACCGGAGCCGTGCGCGGCACGGGTCCCGCTGTTCGCCGGGCTGGACCTGGAACAGCTGCGCCGGGTCTCGGACCTGGCGCGGCCGGTCGTGCTCGAGGCCGGCGAAGCCCTGCACCTCGCCGGCGACCGCACCGACCGCCTGTGCGTCGTGCACAGCGGCCGCCTGGCGCTGACCCTCGGCTCAGCGACCGGCCGGGAACGCGTGGTGCGGATGGTCGAGCCGGGGGACTCCGTGGGCGAGCACGAGTTCCTCACGGGCGAGCCGGCCCGACACGGGGCACGCGCCGTGGTCGCGACCCGCCTGTGCACCTTCTCCCATGCCGAGGTCACCCGACTTCTGGCCGAGCATCCGGGCATCGGCGCACGGGTGATGCGGACGCTGGCCGTTCGCCTGGCCGAGGCCGAACAACGTCTGGCCCGGGAGCGTCAGCCGGTCACCGCGCGGATCGCCGGGCATCTGCTCGGCCTGCCCGCCTCCCGGAACAAGGCCGAGCTCGTCGTGGTGCTGGCCGCGCCGAAGAAGGACGTCGCCTCGCTGCTGGGCATTACCCCAGAGGCGTTCAGCCGCGGGCTGCGCCGACTCGCCGACGACGGCCTGATCGCCCTCGAGGGCCCGCGGGTGACGCTGCTGGATCCGGATGCGCTGGAGGCCCTCGCCGCGGAATGACCGCCGTGGTGGTGTCCCCGGCGGTAGGCTGGGGACTCCCCCGTCTCCGACCCACGCAGGCCCGCACCCCGGGCCGGGAAGCGCAAGCACCATGCCCTCCATCCGTCCCATCACCGTCTACGGCGAGCCCGTCCTGCACGAGCGCGCCGCCGAGGTCGAGGTCATCGACGACGAGATCCGCACGCTGATCGAGGACATGTACGTCACCCAGGAGGCGGCCCGCGGCGTCGGCCTGGCCGCCCCGCAGGTCGGCGTGGGGCTGCGCATCTTCACCTGGACCTTCCACGACACCGGCGACGCCCCGAACGTCGGGCACGTGATCAACCCGGTGCTCACCTATCTGTCCAAGGCCTCGCAGGAGGAGCCGGACCGCCACGAGGACTCCGAGGGCTGCCTCTCCGTGCCGGGCCTGTCCTACCCGCTGAAGCGCTCTGACCACGTGCGCCTGACCGGTCAGACGGTGGACGGCGAGCCGATCGACTTCGAGGCCCGCGGCTGGTTCGCGCGCATCATGCAGCACGAGTACGACCACCTCAACGGCACGCTCTACGTCAACCGACTCGGGGGCCGGTGGGCCCGGAAGTGGAAGCGCACCCAGCGCGCCGAGAAGATGAACGTCCCGGGCGTGACCTGGCTGCCCGGCGAGGACCGCGACCCCTTCGGCCACGACGACGTGGACGCAGACGAGGTGACCGGACAGGCGGACTGAGCCGTCCGTCGTCGCCCCCTTCCCCCGACGACGGTGCCGGCCTCCTCCAGGCCGCCCTCCGCCGGTGACGACTCACCGCAGACAGACGAAGGCCCCGCCCGGGACGACGGGCGGGGCCTTCGCGTCAGCCGTTCAGGCGCTCAGGCGTCAGGCCTTCGGGAAGGACGGCACGTCCTGGCCGGCCATCTTCTCGACGACGCGGACCACCTGGTGCGAGTAGCCGTACTCGTTGTCGTACCAGACGTAGAGGATGGCGTTCTTGCCCTCGTTGTTCACGAGGGTGGCGAGGCCGTCCACCACACCGGCGCGGTCCGAGCCGACGAAGTCGGTGGACACGACCTCCGGGGAGTCCACGTAGCCGATCTGGCCGCGCAGCTCACCGGTGAGGGACTCCCGCTGCAGGCGGGAGTTCAGCTCCTCCACCGAGGTCGGCCTGTCCAGGGCCAGGTTTATGATGGCCATGGACACGTCCGGAGTGGGGACGCGGATGGCGTTGCCGGAGAGCTTGCCGGCCAGCTCCGGCAGGGCCTTGGCCACGGCCTTGGCGGCTCCGGTCTCGGTGATCACCATGTTCATGCCGGCGGCCCGGCCTCGGCGGGCACCCTTGTGGAAGTTGTCCACGAGGTTCTGGTCGTTGGTGTAGGCGTGCACGGTCTCCACGTGGCCGTGGTCGATGCCGTACTCGTCGTTGACGACCTTGAGCACCGGGGTGATCCCGTTGGTGGTGCAGGAGGCGGCGGACACGATGGTGTCGGCGTCCTCGATGGTGTCCGAGTTCACGCCGAACACGATGTTCTTCATGTCGCCCTTGCCCGGGGCGGTGAGCAGGACCTTCTTGGTGCCGGTGGCCTGCAGGTGCTGGGACAGCCCCTCGACGTCGCGCCAGCGGCCGGTGTTGTCGACGACCAGGGCGTCCTTGATGCCGTACACGGTGTAGTCGACCGTGGTCGGGTCGGACGAGTAGATGACCTGGATCTCGGTGCCGTTGGCGGTAATGACGTTGCGGTCCTCATCCACCACGATGGTGCCGTCGAACGGGCCGTGGATGGAGTCGCGGCGCAGCAGGGAGGCGCGCTTGATCAGGTCGTCGTCCGAGTTCTTGCGGACCACGATGGCGCGCAGGCGCAGCTTGGAGCCGCCGCCGGCATGGGACAGGAGGATGCGGGCCAGCAGTCGTCCGATGCGGCCGAAGCCGTAGAGCACCACGTCCTGGGTCTCGCCGAGGCCCTCGCCGCCCTTGCCCTTGACGTCGGCGAACTCGGCGTCGAGGAAGGACTGGACGTCCTGGCCGGACTCCTTCTGCTTGCGGGCCAGCTTGGCGAGGTCCACGGTGGCCGCGCCCAGGTCCATGGCGGCCATGGCCTCGACCAGCGGGTAGGTGGCCTCGACGGACAGCGGCTCGTTCTCCACGCGGCGGGCGTAGCGGTGGGCCTTGATGATGTCGATGACGCCGCGGTGGACGAGGGAGCGGCCGTAGATGCTGGTCACCACGTTGTTGTCGCGGTACAGGGTGCCGAGCAGCGGCACCATCTTCTCGGCGAGCTGCTCCTGGGTGTTCCACTCGGGAGTCTGGGTCGAGGCGTTGTCTGCCACGGTGGTCCTTCCTTGGATGCCGGTGCGGGCAAGCGCGGGCGCTTGGACCCGATCCACGTCGTCGTTGACTGCGGACGGGCCTCATTCTAGGGGGTGCGGACGCCCTCGGGCAGGGGACGGCCGCGTGGGCGGGGGTGATGCTCCGCACGCGGGTAGACTCTCGGCTCGGGACGGACCGGTGGACGGCCGCGGCCCGCACCGTCCACGGTGCGGGGTGAGGAACGTCCGGGCACCACAGGGCTGGATGGTGGGCAACACCCACTCGGGGCGACCCGCAGGCCAGTGCCACAGAGAGAAGACCGCCTCCGCTGCTCGCAGCGGGGGTAAGGGTGAAAGGGTGGTGTAAGAGACCACCAGCGGCCCCGGTGACGGGGCCGGCTCGGTAAACCCCATCCGGTGCAAGGCCGAACAGGACGCGTCACGAGGGCTGCCCGCCCCAGCGTCCGGGTTGGCCGCTCGAGCCCGTCGGCGACGGCGGGCCTAGACAGATGGCCGTCGCTGCGTTCCAGGGCAACCGACGCGCAGAACAGAACCCGGCGTACAGCCGGTCCGTCCCCTCGCCCCTGATCTGCCGGAGGCACCGCCGCCGTCCGCGTCGTCCCGACGACCGCCCCGCCCCTGTGCCTGTGCGCGGCGGTCGGTGCGGGTCCGGGTGGGCTCAGTCATCCTCATGGACCCTTTCGAAGCGCAGGACCACGACGTCGTCTGCATCCTCCCGGTCCGTCAGGCGGTATCCGTACATCTCTGCGATGCGCAGCACCTCCGCCAGGGTGGGCTTCCGGCGGCTGCGCGGCCACTCGAGGGTGGCCCGTTCGGCGCCGGTGAAGGTGCCCTCGCGCAGCTCGGCCTCGCCGACGCGCTCCTTCGTCCGGCGAGTCCCGGAGGAGCGCACCCCGATCACGAAGGCGGCGATCAGCACGAGGAAGGCCGCAGGGGCGAGAACACCGAACACGTCCATGGCGTCGACGGCCAGCACGCTGAGTCCCTGCATGTCCTTCTCCTCTTCCGCTGCACGGTCGCCGGTGCGATGGGCCCGGACCCGGTTCCGAGCCGTCTCCACCGTAGCCGCCCTCGGCCGAAGCAAAAGTGCTTAGCGTGTCCGCACGCGCTTCTAAGATCACACACATGAATGAACGCTTCGACGCACGGTCCTCCCCGTCCCCATCCAGCTCGATCCGGGGTGAGTCCGCATCGGGCTCCTCCACCCTCGCCTCCGTTCCTTCCAACGTCCCGGCACCGCCGGCACAGCAGCAGCTCGCGGTCCAGCTGCCTGCCGGCCGCCCGTACACGTTCACCGGCGGGGCCGGCAGCTGGGTTCTCAACTGCCTGCTGGTCTGGCTCCTGATGACGGTCACCTTCGGCTTCGGGCTTCCCTGGGCGTTGACCATTCAGGAGCGTTGGAAGGCCTCTCACACCTACCTCTACGGCCGACAGCTCGCCTTTGTCGGCACAGGCGTGGGCCTCATCGGCCAGTGGATCAAGTGGTTCCTGCTGATCATCGTCACGCTCGGCATCTATGCGTTCTGGGTGTATCCCCGCATCGTCCGTTGGGTCCAGGAGCACACCGTCGTCGATCCCCACGGACGCACCCTGGGCCACTGACCGGAGCTGCTCCGTCCGTGGCGACGTGTGCCTGGATAGGGTGGACGACGTGCTGATCCTCCTGCCGCCCTCCGAGGGCAAGACCGCGCCCGCCTCCGGCCGACCGCTGGACCTGTCCGGCCTGGTCCTGGCCGACGACCCCGAGGTGACCGCCGCCCGGACCGAGCTGCTCGACCGGCTCGCCCGCGTCTCCGGACGCGAGGACGCGCTCGAGGTGCTCGGCGTCGGCGCGAGCCTCGCCGCCGAGGTCGAGGCGAACCGGACGATCACGCAGAACCCCGCCGCAGCCGCCCACCGGGTGTACACCGGCGTCCTCTTCGACGCCCTCGACTACGCCTCGCTCCCGACGGCGGCCCGTACCCGGGCCCGCCGCCGCGCGCTGGTGTTCTCCGCCCTGCTCGGCGTCACCGCGCTCGGCGACGCGATCCCGGCCTACCGGCTGTCGGTCGGTGCGAGGCTGCCGGACATGCCGGGACTCGGCACCTGGTGGAAGAAGCGCCTCACACCCGCGCTCGACGCCTTCGCTGAGGAGGACGCAGGCCCTGTCGTGGACTGCCGCTCCGGCGGCTACGCGTCCCAGTGGAAGGCCCCGTCCGGGCGCACCGTGACCGTGGACGTGTTCCAGATGAAGGCCGGGAGGCGGACCGTCGTGTCCCACTTCGCCAAGCACACCCGCGGGCTCGTGGCCCGCGAACTGCTGGCGGCCCCGGCCTCCCAGGTGCGAACCCTGGAGGAGGCGGTGGCCGTCGTCGAGAGGGCCGGGTCCCCCGAGGGCCCCCACGACTGGAGCGTGGAGCTCGTGGAGCCGACCGTGACCAAGGCCGGCTCGCTGCAGGTGGTCCTGCCCGAGCGCTGAGGCTCAGGCGGTGGCCACCAGCTCCACCTCGAAGCCGTCGTCGGTCTCGAGATAGGCCGCGTAGTGTCCGCGCCCGCCGGCGAACGGGTGGGTGTCCTCGAACATCAGGGAGAAGCCGTGCTCCTGGGCGAGCTCGGTCAGCGCATCCACCTGGGCACGGGTGCCCGCCATGAACGCCAGGTGGTTCAGACCCGGCCGACGGCGCTCATGGGCGCCGTCGGCGACGTCGGCACCGGACTCGAGCACGATGTACTCCCCCGCCCCCTGGTAGGAGCGGCCCTGCTTCCATCGCCCGTTGCACTCGTAGCCCAGCTGCTCGAGCATCCAGCCGAGGCTGCGCTCGGCCGCCTCGAGGTCCGCGACCCAGACCTCGACGTGGTGCAGCCGACCGGGCAGTCCCTGGAGCGCGGTCTCCGCGGCGCCCGACGCGGCCGGGGCCGCAGGCTCTTCGTCGTCGGCCGCAACGGCCCGGGCGTCGGTCGGCTCCGGTTCCGCGGCGTCCGGGGCGGCGACCGTGACCTCCGACGCGCCGGCATCCCAGTCCACGCCCTTCGCCCCGGCGTCCATGGCCTCATTGGACAGCCGGTCGGCATCCTTGTTCTCGGCACGCGGGATCCACTCGTAGTCCACGCGTCCGGCCGGGTAGAGGCTCCGGGCCTCGGCGGCGAGACGGCGCATGTCCTCGTGCTTGATCCTCCAGCGGCCGGACATCTGCTCGACCACGAGCTTCGAGTCCATCAGCACGTGCACCCGCGCCGAGGGGTCCACCAGACGCGCCATCTTCAGTCCGGCGATCAGGCCGGAGTACTCGGCCACGTTGTTGGACGCCCGGCCCAGCGGCCCGGCCTCGGTCATCAGGACATCGCCCGTGACGGGGTCCCTGACCAGGGCTCCGTAGCCGGCGATGCCGGGGTTGCCGCGGGAGCCGCCGTCGGCTTCGACCTGCAGGACGCGTTCGGACACGGGGTGGTTCCTCCTCGAGGATCGGCGGGGCCGGCGGTGGGGCCGCCGGCTCAGCGGGGACGCTGTGTCAGGGGGTGCTCACACGGTAACGGGCGCAGGGCGCCGGCCGGACGCCAGGCGCGGATGCTCAGACGCGCACCAGCAGGGCGCCGGTCTCGGGGCACTCGGCGAGCGCGTCCTCCGGCAGGGCCCGGAGGCGTTCGAGCTCGGCGGGGCTGAGCGGGGTGCCGGAGGCGCTGGAGCGGTTGCCCTCGAGGCGCCCGGCACCGATCCCGCCGTTCCGGGACCGCACCTTCTCATAGCGTGCCACGATCTCGGCCGGCAGCCCGGCGGCGGCCTCGGCACGCCGCGCGGCGAGGGAGCGACCGTGCTCGGTGATGCGCTGGCCCTCCTGCTTGAGGTGGGCCGCACGCGCGCGGCCAGAGGCCTCGACGGCGGCCTTCCGCTCCTGGACGGCGGTGACCTTCCCGGCCGCGGCGTCGGCGGCCTGCATGGCCTCGAGGGCGGCCTGGTCGTGCTCGGCGAGCAGACCCTCGAGGGTCTGTGCCTCGTGCATCATCGCCTCGAGCTCCTTGTGGGATCCGCCACCGGCGTGGAGTCGGTTGCGGGTGCGGTCGCGGTGGGCGCGGGTGGCCGCGGCCTTCTCGGAGGCCTCGGCGGCATCCCGGTCCGCCTCGCGGCGGGCCCCCTCGGCCGCCGCGAGCTGCTCGGCGAGGTCGGCGGCGTCCTTCTTGGCCTGCGCGAACTCCTCGTCCGTGCGGAGCCGGTTGAGGGCGGCCTTGGCGCGGTCGATCTCCGTGTCCAGATCCTGCAGGTCCAGCAGCGCCTGGCGCTGGGCGGCGGTGGCGGTCAGCGTGCTCATGAGGGGTTCCTTCCGACGAGGATGAAGTCCCAGGGGTCCGTGACGATCGAGGAGACGGCCATCTCCACCTCGTGGCCGTCCTCGGCGAGACGGCGTTCCAGGGCCTGGGCGCCGGCTGGCAGCCACAGCCACTCGCTGGCGAAGTGGGACACGTCCACCAGGTAGGGGCGGCCGTCGTCGAGGAGCGCGGCCTCACGGGCCTCCGAGGCAGGGTGGTGCCGCAGGTCTGCGGTGACGTACACGTCCGCGTCGGAGGCGCGGACAGCGTCGAAGAGGCTGTCGCCCGCTCCTCCGCAAACGGCCACGGTGCGGACGATCGCCTGCCGGTCGCCTGCCACGCGGACGCCGGAGGCCACGGACGGCAGGTTCAGGTGCACACGCTCGGCGAAGGCCTGCAGGGTCATGGGCGTCTCGAGCTCCCCGACACGGCCGATGCCCTCCTCCTCGGTGCCGCCGTCCGACGGCGCGAGCGGGCGGAGTCGGGTCAGGCCCAGGACCTCGGCGATGACGTCGGAGACGCCGCCCACGGCCGAGTCGGCGTTCGTGTGGGCGGCGACCAGCGCACAGCCGTTCTCGATCAGGGTGTGGACCACATCGCCCTTGAAGCCGGTGCCGGCCACGGAGGTGACGCCGCGGAGCAGGAGCGGGTGGTGGGTGACCAGCATGTCCGCCTCGTGTTCCACGGCCTCGGCCACCACTGCCGAGACGGGGTCCACGGCCCAGTGGATGCGGGAGACGGTCGCATCCGGCCGGCCGACGACCAGTCCGCACGCGTCCCAGGACTCGGCGAGCGCGCTCGGCCAGAGCTCCTCCATGAGACGGAGGACGTCGGCGACGGTGGGGCGGCTGGTCTCGCTCATGGAGGCCATTGTGCCGAAGAGCACGTCCGGAATGAATCCGTGCCGCGCGGTGCTGTGCCGGATGTGACTGTGAATCAGACCCCGCAGAGCCCCTGCCGTGAGCGCCAGGAGCCGGACGTGCGCGAGCTGACGCTCGCAGGCGGCTGCTTCTGGTGTCTGGACGCCGTCTACCGCCGCGTACGCGGTGTGCTGGACGTGGTCTCCGGCTACACCGGCGGGGCGCACCCGGACCCGGACTACGAGGCCGTCTGCTCCGGCGCCACCGGCCATGCCGAGGCGGTGCGTGTGCGCTACGACGCCTCCGTGGTGCCCACGGACGTGATCCTGCAGATGTTCTTCACCTCCCACGACCCGACCTCGCTGAACCGCCAGGGACACGACGTCGGCACGCAGTACCGCTCTGCGATGTTCTACCGGGACGAGGCCGAGAGGCAGCTGTTCGCCTCCGCGATCGCGGACGCGCAGCGTCTCTACCGCCGGCCCATCGTCACCACCCTCGAGCCGGCCGCCGCGTGGTTCGACGCCGAGGACGTCCACCAGGGCTTCTACGACGCGCGGCCGTTCAACGGCTACTGCCGAGTGGTGATCGACCCGAAGATCGCGAAGGCCCGCGAACACTACGCCGTGTGGCTCGAGCGCTGACGTGTCACGACTGCGCTGACTAGCCTGACCCATAGACATCCCCCGACCCCCACTTCCACGGAGGAGCTCACCGTGACCATCCTGAACAACATCACCGAGGCCGTCGGCGGCACCCCGCTGGTCCGCCTGAACCGCCTGGCCGAGGGCCTGCCCGGCACCGTGGCCGTCAAGCTCGAGTTCTACAACCCGGCCAACTCGGTGAAGGACCGCATCGGCCGCGCCATCGTGGACGCCGCCGAGGCCTCCGGCGAGCTGAAGCCCGGCGGCACCATCGTCGAGGGCACCTCCGGCAACACCGGCATCGCCCTGGCCATGGTCGGCGCGGCCCGCGGCTACCGCGTCATCCTGACCATGCCGGAGACCATGTCCACCGAGCGTCGCGTCATGCTGCGCGCCTACGGCGCCGAGATCGTGCTGACCCCGGGCTCCGAGGGCATGCGCGGCGCCGTCGAGCGCGCCCAGCAGATCGTGGCGGAGACGGAGAACTCCATCTGGGCCCGCCAGTTCGCCAACCCGGCCAATGTCCAGGCGCACTACACCACCACCGGCCCGGAGGTCTGGGAGGCCACCGAGGGAGAGGTCGACGTGTTCGTGGCCGGCGTGGGCACCGGCGGCACCATCACCGGCGCCGGCCGGTACCTGCGCGAGCAGAAGAAGGGTGTTCGCCTGGTGGCCGTGGAGCCGTCCGACTCCCCGATCCTCTCCGGCGGCCAGCCCGGACCGCACAAGATCCAGGGCCTCGGCGCGAACTTCGTGCCGGACGTGTTGGACCAGGACCTCTACGACGAGGTCTACGCCGCCACCCTCGAGGAGTCCGTGGCCACCGCCCGAGACCTGGGCACCAAGGAGGGCATCCTCGGCGGCATCTCCTCCGGCGCGATCGTCTCGGCCGCCCTGAAGGAGGCCGCGAAGCCGGAGAACGAGGGCAAGCTGATCGTGGCCGTGGTGGCCGACTTCGGTGAGCGCTACATCTCCACCGTCCTGTTCGAGGACATCCGCGGCTGACCCGCAGCCGCTCCTTCCAGAGGACGACGTCGGCACCCGCCGCGGGTGCCGACGTCGCCTCCCTTGACTCCGGCCGTGCCCCGTACCGGGCCGGCCGCACGACGCGAAAGGCGAGCACCGTGGGACTTCTCTCCCGTCTCAAGGAGGACATCGCGGCCGTCCGCAGCCATGACCCGGCCGCGCGCGGGGACCTGGAGATCGCCGTGGTGTACTCGGGCCTGCACGCGGTGTGGGCACACCGGGTCGCCCACCGGATGTGGCAGCACGAGCGGCTCAAGACGCCTGCCCGCGTGCTCTCCCAGGTGGCGCGTTCCCTCACGGGTGTCGAGATCCATCCGGGCGCGACGATCGGCCGTCGCCTCGTCATCGACCACGGCATGGGCGTGGTGATCGGCGAGACCGCGGAGATCGGCGATGACGTGATGATCTACCACGGTGTCACCCTCGGCGGCCGCTCCCTGGAGAAGGTCAAGCGCCACCCCACCCTCGGCGACGGCGTCGTCGTGGGCGCCGGCGCGAAGATCCTCGGGCCGGTGGAGATCGGCGCCGGCAGTGCGGTGGGCGCCAACGCCGTGGTGGTCAAGGACACCCCGGCCGACTCCATCGCCACCGGCATCCCGGCCCGGGTCCGCCATCGCGACGAGAAGACCGAGAAGGCCCCGGCCGTGGACCCCGCGGAGTACGTGGACCCGGCCATGTGGATCTGATCCGGAGCCGACGACGGCGACCGACCCGCAGAGTGAGGGCCCAACACGGTGATGAGATCGCGTCTCGGCACCGTGTTGGGCCCTCACTCTCCCAGGACCCGGCTGTCCTCGCGGGGCCGGGGTGTCCGGCTCAGGACTGCACGCCGGGGCGTCCGGCTCAGGACTGCACCTCGGTGCGGTCGCCGGACCACTGGGTGTGGAAGGAGCCGTCCCTGTCCGTGCGGCGGTAGGTGTGGGCGCCGAAGAAGTCGCGCTGGCCCTGGATGAGGGCGGCGGGCAGGCGCTCGGCGCGCAGGCCGTCGTAGTAGGCCAGGGCCGAGGAGAACACCGGCACCGGGACGCCGGCCGCGACGGCGGTGGCCACCACGCGGCGCCAGGACGGCAGGGCCTCGGCGATCGCCTGGGTGAACTCCGGGGCGAACAGCAGGTTCGCCGGCTGGCCCTCGGCGCGGGTGCCCGGCTCAGGGTGGCGGTCGGTGTCCCGGCCGCCGAAGGCCCGCATGATCACGTCGAGCAGGTCGGCGCGGATGATGCAGCCGTCGCGCCACAGGGAGGCGATGGTGCCCAGGTCCAAGGACCAGCCGTACTCCGCGGCGGCGGCCGAGAGCATGTCCAGACCCTGCGCGTAGGCGACGAGCTTGGAGGCGAACAGCGCCTGACGCACGTCCTCCACGAAGGCCTCCCGGTCGGACGGGGCCGGGGTGCCGGACCCTTCGGTGCCGGCGGCGAGCAGCTCGCGGGCCTGGGCGCGCACCTGGGGCTGGGAGGACAGGGAGCGGGCGAACACGGACTCGGCGATGGCGGCCACCGGGGAGCCCACGTCCAGGCCGGAGATCGCGGTCCAGCGGCCGGTGCCCTTCTGGCCCGCCTCGTCCACGATCACGTCCACGAGCGGCCGCCCGGTCTCGGCGTCGACCTGGGAGAGCACCTCGGCGGTGATCTCGATCAGGTAGGAGGCCAGGTCGGTCTGGTTCCAAGCGGTGAACACCTGGGCCTGTTCCTCCGGCTCCATGCCGGCGACCTGGCGGAGCAGGTCGTAGGCCTCGCCGATGACCTGCATGTCCGCGTACTCGATGCCGTTGTGGACCATCTTCACGTAGTGGCCGGCGCCGTCGGTGCCGACCCAGGCGCAGCAGGGCTCTCCGTCGAAGTCCGCGGCGATCTTCTCGAGCATCGGGCCGAGGGCCGTGTAGGACTCCTTCGGGCCGCCGGGCATGATCGCCGGGCCGTTGAGGGCGCCCTCCTCGCCGCCGGAGACGCCGACGCCCACGAAGTGCAGGCCCTTCTCGGCCAGCGCGGCCTCGCGGCGCCGGGTGTCCTCGTAGTGGGAGTTGCCGGCGTCGATCACGATGTCCCCAGTCTCCAGCAGCGGCACGAGCTGCTCGATCACGTCGTCCACCGGCTGGCCTGCCTTGACCATGATCAGCACGCGGCGCGGGGCGGCCAGCGACTGCACGAGCTCCTCAAGGGTTTCGGTGGCCACGAACTCGCCTTCGTGGCCGTGCTCGGCCACCAGCGCGTCGGTGCGGGCGCGGGAGCGGTTGTGCAGGGCCACGGTATAGCCGTTGCGGGCGAAGTTGCGGGCCAGGTTGGCGCCCATGACGGCCAGGCCGGTCACGCCGATGTCCGCGGTGCCGGTGGGGATGCTGGTGGTCGCCTCGCTCATGCTCTGCCTCTCCCGGGCGTCTGACGCCCTCTGCGGTGGGTGGGTCTGGTCGAATGTCCCCTGCGGGGACGTGTCGCCGTCCGGCCGGGCGGCGACGTGCTGTCTCCAGCCTACGCGTCGGACCCGTCGGCGAGCGCCTGTTCCATGCCGTCGGCGAGCTTCTGTGCGCCGGACACGGACAGGTGCAGCCCGTCCGTGGTGTCCTGCGGATCCGCGAACGTGTTGGATGCCTCGTCTCGAACCGGCCCCCACGGGTCCACGAACGTCCAGCCGCGTTCGGCGGCCGCGGTGCGGGTGCGCTCGTTCCAGTCGCGCACGGGGCCGGGGACGCCGCGGGCCGGGTCCGTCCCGGACGGGCCCACCGCCACCACGACGACGGCCGCCCCACCTCTGCCTCGTCGGCCCGCCAGGTCCTCGACCTCGCCGACGAAGGCCGCGTGGGCGGACGCGGTGTCGCCGGCGGCGCGGAACAGGTCGTTGGTGCCGAGGAAGACCAGCAGCGCGTCAGCCTCCATGGGGCCGTCGGCGAGGTGTCCGGCGAGCACGTCCGGCACGGTGGCGCCCCACCGGCCGCCGGCCGCGGTCACCGCGAAGCGCTCCGGATCCATGTGCGCCAGCCAGGACTCCGGGCCGAGACGACCGCCCGCGAAGTCCGGGGAGTCGGCCACGGTGAGGGAGTCTCCGTAGACCTCGTACACGGCCGCGGAGTCGGCCGGTGTGTCGAACAGCGGCGAGCGGTCCTGGCCTGCCGGCCCTCCCGGACCGGTGCCGGGGGCACCGGTTGCGTCCACGGAGGGGCCGTTGTCGACAGAGGTGCCGGGGCCGTCGTCGGGCAGAGAACAGCCGGCCAGGACGAGGGCGAGCGCGGCGACGGCCGCGACCCCACGGCGGGGTGCGCGGCCGCCGGCAGCGCGGAGGACGGCCCCGTGCAGGTCAGTCCCCCACGGCGTCGCGGCCACGGCGGACGATGTTCGGGTCCGGCTCGCCGACCACGGCGTGGTCCTTGCCCTCGTACTCGTACTGGGAGAGGAAGTAGCGCATGGCGTTCAGGCGGGCGCGCTTCTTGTCATTGGAGCGGATGGAGATCCACGGGGCGTGGTCCGTGTCCGTGTGGAGGAACATGGCCTCCTTCGCGGCCGTGTACGCCTCCCAGCGGTCCAGGGACTCCAGGTCCATCGGGGACAGCTTCCACTGGCGGACCGGGTCGATCTGTCGGATCGCGAAGCGGGTGCGCTGCTCGGTCTGCGTCACGGAGAACCAGAACTTGGTCAGGTGGATGCCGTCGTCGACGAGCATCTTCTCGAACGTCGGGGTCTGGCGCATGAACGTCTCGTACTGCTCGTCCGTGGAGAAGCCCATGACGCGCTCCACGCCGGCCCGGTTGTACCACGAGCGGTCGAACAGCACGATCTCGCCCTCGGTCGGGAAGTGCTGGATGTAGCGCTGGAAGTACCACTGGCCCTGCTCACGGTCCGAGGGCTTGTTCAGTGCGACGACGCGGGCGGTGCGCGGGTTCAGGTGCTCGGTGAAGCGCTTGATGGTGCCGCCCTTGCCGGCGGCGTCGCGGCCCTCGAACACCACGATGAAGCGCTGGCCGGTGTCCTCGCCCCAGTACTGCAGCTTCAGCAGCTCGATCTGGAGGCGGTACTTCTCCAGCTCGTAGTCCTCACGGGACATCCGCTCCTCGTACGGGTAGTCCTCCTTCCACGTCTCCACGGCCTTGCCCTGCGGATCGATGAGGTCCGGGTCGTTGGTGTGGCCGTCGGTGACGGTGTAGCCGCCCTCGCGGAGCTTGTCGATGAACGAACGGAGGTTCTCGCGGGGGGCGTCGGGGGTGAGCAGCTGCACGTGCATCGTCCTCATTTCCTTCTCGCGCGGCACGCCCTCCGGTGCCCGGCGGCCCACAGGGGGCGGGACGCGACGGACCCGAGAGGCGGATCGTGTCTCCCATTATGGTCCGAGACCCCCGCCACGGCCCGGCCCGGGGCGCGTGGTGACGTGAACAGAAGGTGAACGAGTGTGGTTCGCCTCGCCGGTCGCCGGCAGGACCCGGACGCCCGCCCGCAGGGTCCGGCCGCAGCGTGGTCCCACGGCGGATGTGATGGGGTGGAGTCATGTCCACTCCGGAATTCATCCTGTCCCTGCGAGAGAAGATCGGCCACGACCCGCTGTGGCTGCCCGGCGTCAAGGCGGTGGTCCTGCGCGCCGAAGACTCCGAGGTGCTGCTGGTGCGGCGGGCCGACAACGGCCGGTGGACCGTCCCGGCCGGCATCCCCGATCCCGGCGAGGAGCCCGCGGACACCGCCGTGCGCGAAGTGCACGAGGAGACGGCTGTGGAGGCCGTGCCGCGACGTCTCGCCGGTGTGGGGACCACGGCTGAGGCCGTCTACCCCAACGGCGACCGGGCGCAGTACCTGGACGTGGTCATGGTCCTGGACGCCGTCGGCGGCGAGGCGCGGGTCAACGACGACGAGAACCTCGACGTCGGCTGGTTCCCGGTCGCAGACACCCCGGAGCTGCCGCCGCTGCACCGGCGGGCGATCGAGTGGGCTCTGGCCGGCGGGGGCGGGCGGTTCGTGGCCGACGGTCAGGTGCGCGGGTCCTGAGGACCTCAGAGCAGGTTGACCAGGACGACGTAGCAGGCGGTGCCGGCAGCGATGGACAGCACGGTGCGCCGACCTGCGGCCAGGTGGACCACGACCGTCACGGCGGCCGCGAGGAGCGCGTACGACAGGCGGCGGACGTCCACCGGCTCTCCGGGAGCCAGGGCCGCGGAGTCCAGGAGCATCACGAGCGCCAGGACCGTGAGGATCCCGGCGGGCATCCAGACGGCCAGGCGGCGGACCAGCAGGGACTCGCGCAGCGGACGCAGCAGCGCGAACGGCAGCGCACGCAGGCCGAAGGTCACCGCTCCGGCGACGAGCGCGACGGCGACGATGTATCCGGCGGACACGGTCATCGGCTCCCCTCCTCGGGGTCGTCCGTCACCGGGACGGCGGCCGCCTCCAACGGGTCCTCCGCCGGCAGCCCCACATCCCGGCCACGGCGGGCCACGAGGTGCGCGACGATGAGGAACAGCACGTAGACGGCGAACGCCGTCACGAGGAGCTCTCCCGGGGCGAGGGCGACGCCCACGACCACGGCGGCCGCGGCCATGACGACCAGCGGCACCTGGCGGCGGGTCCGCGCTGCGTCCAGGGCGAGCACGATGAACAGCGCCGTCAGGGCGAACTCGAGGCCTTCGATCGGCGCGGGCAGCAGGGATCCTGCCGCGACGCCCACCACGCCGCCGAGCACCCAGTACACCTGCAGCGCGGCCTGCATGGCCAGCAGGCGCGGCCCGGTCCAGCCGGTGCGGTGCGTGGTGGCGATGGCATAGGCCTCGTCGATCAGCGCGCCCATGGAGTAGAGCCTGGCCGGACGCGAGCGGACGACCCGGAGCGGGAAGCTGAAGGCGTAGAAGACGTGCCGGAAGTTCAGCAGGAACACCGTGACCGCCACCGAGACCAGAGGGGTGCCCGCCACGATGAGGGACACCAGCAGCAGTTCGACCGAGCCGGCGAAGACCACGGTGGACAGCAGCGGGGCGGTCCAGCACGGCAACGGTGCCTGCGCCACGAGCAGTCCGAAGGCGACGCCGAGCGGGACCAGACCCAGCCCGGCGGCCGAGGACAGCCGCAGGCCCCGGCGGACCTCCGCAGAGGTCGACGCCGTGGCAGCGGTGAGAGCGGAATCCGTGTTCATGACCGGACCAGGGTGCCACAGGCGGCGGGCCGCATAGGCAGACGACGCCGGACAAGGTCACATGGCGGGCGCCACGGCGACCGGTGCCCCTGGGAGGGGCGCGGGGCGCACCTCGATGCGGCGGCGCGGCCGTGGCGGCCGTGATCATGGTCGTGCTGCCGACCATCGGCGGTGGACCCAGACGGACTCGAACCGCCGACACCCACGGTGTAAACGTGGTGCTCTGACCGACTGAGCTATGGGTCCTGGGACGGCCTCATCCTACCGGCCGGCCGTCGTCACGGGCGGCGCCGCGCTCGCACCGCCCAGCAGCCGATCCGTGAGCTCCTCATGCTCGTCGCGGCTGCGCGCCCGCCCCGGCTCGGCCTCCACCCGGCCGAGCTCCATGCCCTGTGCGTCCAGCAGCACCGAGATCCGCCGGGGCCTGCCCGTGTCCGCGTCGAAGGCACCGAAGCGGCGGGCGGCGGCCCCGTGGGGCCAGAAGTCGGACAGCAGCGTCAGTTCCTCGGGAAGTCCGAGGTCCTCGGCCGCGCGGCGCAGGACGGGAGCCGAGTCGCAGGAGACCACCCTCACGGCCACACCCTGCGCGGCCCACCGCTCGGCGAGCTCGCCGAGCCAGGCCAGCTCACTGGTGCACACGGGGGTGAAGGCCCCCGGCAGGAAGGCGAGCCACACGCCGAGGGGGCGTGCGCCGTCGTCGGGACCGGCGGTGGCCGACCTGCCCGGATCCGTCACGGGCGGGAAGGGCCAGGACTGGCCGTGGCAGTCCCGGAGCGCGGGACTGTCAGCCACCGCGCTTCTGCACGAGCTTGACGGCCGCCCAGTCCTCGGAGGCGCCGGCGCCGGTCGTCGCGTGCAGGCCGGCGGTCGTGGCGGCCTCCTGCACGTCGGCGGGATCCACGTGACCCTCGCGGCCCTTGCGCGGCGTCAGCACCCACACGGGCCCCTCCTCGAGCGACAGCTGTGCGTCGACGAGCGTGTCCGCGAGGTCGGTGGCGTCGCCGTCCTCGGCACGCCACCACACGAGCACGGCGTCCACCGGCTCCTGGTCCTCCTCGGGCTGCAGCTCGGTGCCGAGCGCGCCCTCGAGCCGCTCGCGCAGACCGTGGTCGACGTCCTCGTCATAGCCGAACTCGTGGACGTACTGTCCGGCGGTCAGGCTCAGCTCGTCCAGCAGGGCACGGGGTGCGTCGGTCGCGGCGGACCCGGCGTCCATAGTCGTACAGACCTCCTCGGTTGGCGGCGGCGCCGGTGTCCCGGCCACCGCCCGATCGGGTGACTCTCCCCACCCTACGCGCAATGGCCCCCTGGGCCTTACCGCGTGCGGGGCGGGCCCGGGTAGGCTGTCATGCAGACCACCTCAACGACGGGGGCGGCCGCGCACACCGCCGGTCGAGGATGCCGCCGCACGCGGCCCGCGCCCCCACCACAGACCCCGCGGAGACACCCCTCCGCCCAGCCAGAGGAGGCAGCTTGAGCGCAGCCGAAGAGAGCTCCCGCATCCTGAGCGGACTGACGAACAACTTCCCGGACAAGGATCCCCAAGAGACCGCGGAGTGGATCGAGTCCTTCGACGGCCTCGTGGAGGAGCGCGGCACGGAGCGCGCGCAGTACATCATGCGCTCCCTGCTGCAGCGGGCCGGCATGAAGTCCGTGGGCGTGCCGATGGTGACCACCACCGACTACGTCAACACCATCCCCGCCGACCAGGAGCCCGAGTTCCCCGGCGACGAGGAGCTCGAGCGCCGCTACCGCAACTACCTGCGCTGGAACGCCGCCGTCATGGTGCAGCGTGCCCAGCGCGAGGGCATCGGCGTGGGCGGCCACATCTCGTCCTACGCCGGTCAGGCGACCCTCTACGAGGTGGGCTACAACCACTTCTTCCGCGGCCAGGACCACCCGGGCGGCGGCGACCAGGTCTTCTTCCAGGGCCACTCCTCGCCCGGCAACTACGCGCGCGCCTTCCTCGAGGGCCGGCTGACCGAGGAGGACCTCGACGGCTTCCGCCAGGAGAAGTCGAAGAAGGGCCACGCGCTGTCCTCCTACCCGCACCCGCGCATGATGCCGGAGTTCTGGCAGTTCCCGACCGTCTCCATGGGCCTGGGCCCGATGAACGCGATCTTCCAGGCGCAGTACAACCGCTACCTGCAGGACCACGGCATCAAGGACACCTCGGACCAGCACGTCTGGGCCTTCCTCGGCGACGGCGAGATGGACGAGCCGGAGTCGCGCGGCCAGCTGCACATCGCCGCGAACAACAACCTGGACAACCTGACCTTCGTGGTGAACTGCAACCTGCAGCGCCTCGACGGGCCCGTCCGCGGCAACGGCAAGATCGTGCAGGAGCTGGAGTCCTACTTCCGCGGCGCCGGCTGGAACGTCATCAAGGTCCTGTGGGGCCGCGAGTGGGACCCGCTGCTCGAGAAGGACGACACCGGCGAGCTCGTTCGTGTCATGAACGAGACCGTCGACGGCGACTACCAGACCTACAAGGCCGAGGACGGTGCCTTCGTGCGCGAGCACTTCTTCGGCCGGTCCTCCGTCACCAAGGAGCTCGTCGCGGACATGTCCGACGACGAGATCTGGGGCCTCAAGCGCGGCGGCCACGACTACCGCAAGGTGTACGCCGCCTACAAGGCCGCGATGGAGCACAAGGGCCAGCCGACCGTCATCCTGGCGCACACCATCAAGGGCTACGGCCTCGGCAAGTCCTTCGAGGGACGCAACGCCACGCACCAGATGAAGAAGCTGACCGTGGACGACTTCAAGACCTTCCGCGACCGCCACCGCATCCCGGTCTCGGACGAGGTCATCGAGGGCGACCCGTACAACATCCCGTACTACCACCCGGGCGAGGACGCCCCGGAGATCCAGTACATGCTCGAGCGCCGCAAGGCCCTCGGCGGTGCCGTCCCGGAGCGCCGCAGCACGTACCCCGCCATCCCGGTCCCCGGCGAGGCCGCCTACAAGCAGGCGCGCAAGGGCTCCGGCAAGCAGGAGGCGGCCACCACCATGGCGTTCGTCCGCCTGCTCAAGGACCTCATGCGGGACAAGAACCTGGGCTCGCGCCTGGTGCCGATCATCCCGGACGAGGCCCGCACCTTCGGCATGGACTCGTTCTTCCCGACGGCGAAGATCTACAACACCAAGGGCCAGAACTACCTCGCCGTGGACCGCGACCTGTTCCTGTCCTACAAGGAGTCTCAGCAGGGCAAGCTCTTCCACGTGGGCATCAACGAGGACGGCGCCACCGCCGCGTTCAACGCGATCGGCACCTCCTACTCCACCCACGGCGAGCCCATGGTGCCGGTGTACATCTTCTACTCGATGTTCGGCTTCCAGCGGACCGCGGACAACATCTGGGCCGGCGCCGACCAGCTGGCGCGCGGCTTCATGATCGGCGCCACCGCCGGACGCACCACGCTCACCGGCGAGGGCACCCAGCACATGGACGGCCACTCCCCGGTGCTCGCCGGCACCAACCCGGCCGTGAAGACCTACGACCCGGCCTACGGCTACGAGATCGCCCACATCGTCCGCCAGGGCCTGGAGGACATGTACGGCGACCACGACCGTGGCGAGGACGTCCGCAACGTCATCTACTACCTGACGGTCTACAACGAGCCGATCGTGCATCCGGCCGAGCCGGAGGACCTGGACGTCGAGGGCCTGCTGAAGGGCATGTACCTGCTCTCCGCGGGCGAGGCCGACGGCCCGAAGGTCCAGCTCATGGGCTCGGGCGTGTCCGTGCCGTGGGCCGTGGAGGCGCAGCGGCTCCTCGCCGAGGACTGGGGCGTGTCCGCGGACGTGTGGTCCGTGACCAGCTGGAACGAGCTGTACCGCGACGCGGCCGCCGCCGAGAAGGAGGCCCTGCGCGACGCGGACGGGCAGGAGCGGATCCCGTACATCACGCAGAAGCTGGCCGACGTGCAGGGCCCGATCGTGGCGTCCACGGACTACACGACCTCCCTGCCGAACCAGGTGCGCCCGTTCGTCAAGCAGGACATGGCGGTGCTCGGCGCCGACGAGTTCGGCTTCGCGGACACCCGCTCGGCCGCCCGCCGCTACTTCCTCATCGACGCCCACTCCATGGTCGTCCGTGCCCTCCAGATGCTGGAGAAGGACGGCTCCGTGGAGGCCGGCACCGCCAAGAAGGCGCATGAGAAGTACCGGCTCGACGACGTGAACGCCGGCACCACCGGCAACGCCGGCGGCGACGCCTGATCCGTTCCGCAACGGGCTGACGCCCCGCTTCCCGACGACGGCCCCTCGCCTTTTCCACCGAAAGGCGAGGGGCCGTCGTCGCGTCCCGTGGGGTTCCCCGGTGCCCGCGGTGGGATGCGCGGCCTGTAGGGAACGTACAAAGACCCCCGCTAGGATCACCCCATGCCCGATTCGCGTCCCCCTGCCGGCACACGGCCGATCTCGGCGGAATCGCTCGCGCGGCTCCGTACGCACCTGGGCGAGCTGAACACCGCCATCCTGCAGCGCGTGGACGCGGCCCTCCCCTGGTACCGCCGGCTGACGCCGGACGAGCGCAGCCACCTGGGGCTGGTGGCACAGCGCGGCCTCAACGGCTTCGTGCAGTGGTTCCAGAAGCCCGGGGTGACCAGTGGGCATGTGCTGGCGGACGTGTTCGGCGAGGCGCCCACCGAGCTGACCCGCTCGATCTCGCTGCAGCGGGCGCTCCAGCTGATCCGCACCATCGTCGAGGCCGTCGAGGCCGTGGTCCCGGAGATCCTGCAGGACCGTGACCAGGCCGCGGTGCGCGAGTCGATGCTGCGGTACTCCCGTGAGGTCGCCTTCGCCCTGGCCGATGTCTACGCCCGCGCCGCCGAGACCCGGGGGGCCATGGACTCCCGCCTCGAGGCCGTCCTGCTGGATGCGGTGCTGCGCGGTCAGGACGCGGATGAGATCCGCCACCGTGCCACCGCCATCGGCTGGCGCGGTGAACGCCAGGTGCTGGTCATGGCCGGCGGCGCTCCGGGGCCGGACAAGCCCGCCTACGTCGGTGAGCTGCGCCGGGCTGCGGCCCGGCACAAGTGCGACGTGCTGATCGGCGTGCAGTCCGAGCGCCTCGTGGTGGTGGTCGGGTCCGTGGAGGACTCCACGGTGGTGGCCGCCGCCCTGGCCCCGTGGTTCGCGGAAGGACCGGTGATCGTGGGGCCGACCGTGGACTCTCTGACCGAGGCCCACGTGTCCGCTCGGCATGTGTTCGCCTCGCTGTCCGCGGCGGGGGCACACCCACGGGCACCGCGGCCGACGCCGACGCACGAGCTGCTGCCCGAACGTGTGCTGATGGGCGACCCGACCGCGCGGGAGGCGCTGATCCACGGCGTGTACTGGCCCCTGCTGCAGGCCGGCCCGTCCCTGTTGGAGACGGTGGACACCTACGGCCTGCTGGGACACTCGCTCGAGGCGACCGCCCGCGAGCTCTACATCCACACGAACACCGTCCGCTACCGCCTGCGCCGGGTCAGCGAGCTGACCGGATGGGACCCTCTGGTGCCGCGCGACGCCTACGTCCTGCACACGGCGATCACGGTCGGTCGACTCGCCGAGCACGACGCGCCCCTCGGCGGCGAGCGACCCCACGGCGAACGCGATCGCTGAGTCCGCCATCTGAGACTGTTTGTAGGAATCCTCCAAAGCTGTTCGGAAGGGTTGGTGACCGCCGTGCCGCCCGCTGAGTGCGTCCACCTGGAAGAGTGGAGGCCATGCTTGCGATCGTGTGCCCCGGACAGGGATCCCAGACGCCCGGCTTCCTCGCCCCCTGGCTCGAGCTCGACGGCGCCGCCGAGCTGCTCGGTCGGCTCTCCGAGACGTCCGGCATGGACCTGGCGGAGCACGGCACGGTCTCGGATGAGGAGACCATCAAGGACACAGCGGTGGCCCAGCGCCTGATCGTCGCCGCAGGCCTCGTCTCGGCACACGCACTGGACCTGGACGCCGTCGGCGGCGAGAAGGTCCTCCTGGCCGGGCACTCGGTCGGCGAGATCACCGCGGCGGCCCTGGCCGGCGTGCTGACCGCCGAGGAGGCCGCCGCCCTGGTGAGGGTCCGCGCGGACGGCATGGCCGAGGCCGCGGCCTCGGCCCCGACCGGCATGGCGGCCGTCGTGGGCGGAGACCAGGACGAGGTCCTCGCCGCGATCGCCGACCACGGCCTCACCCCCGCCAACGTGAACGGAGCCGGCCAGACCGTCGCCGCCGGCGCCGTCGAGAAACTTGCGGCTCTCGGCGAGGACGCCCCCGCCAAGGCCCGCGTCATCCCGCTGAAGGTCGCCGGAGCCTTCCACACCGAGTACATGGCCTCGGCGGTGCCTGCGCTCAGCGAGCACGTCGCAGGCCTCTCCCCCGAGGATCCGCGGGTGGAGCTGCTGTCCAACCGGGACGGCGAGGCCGTCGCATCCGGCGCCGACGCCCTCGACCGGATTGTCGGACAGGTGACCCGCCCGGTGCGCTGGGACCTCTGCATGGAGGCGATGGCCGCCCGCGGCGTCACCGGCATCCTCGAGGTGCTGCCCGGCGGCACCCTGACCGGCCTCGCCAAGCGAGGCCTGCGCGGCACCCGGGTGTGCGCGCTCAAGACCCCCGACGACCTCTCCACGGCCGCCGAGTTCATCGCCGAGCACACCGCCTGACACGGCCGGACCGCTCGACCTACGGAGGGAAGCACCTCGTGAACGTCACCCTGAACCAGACCACCCCCGTCGCCGGCAGCCGCATCAGCGCGGTCGGCGCATACCGCCCGAAGAACCTCGTCCCGAACGAGGAGCTCGTCGGACCGATCGACTCCTCTGACGAGTGGATCCGTCAACGCACGGGCATCGTGACCCGCCAGCGCGCCACCCCAGAGGAGACCGTGCCCATGATGGCCGAGGGGGCCGCCCGGGAGGCCCTCGACGCCGCGGGGCTGACCGGGGCGGACCTGGGCGCCGTCATCGTCGCCACCGTTTCCTTCCCGTATCAGACGCCCTCCGCTGCGGCGCTTCTCGCCGAAGCCCTGGGTGCCACCCCGGCACCGGCCTTCGACGTCTCCGCCGCATGCGCCGGCTACTGCTACGGCGTGGCCCAGGCCGATGCCCTGGTGCGCTCCGGCATGGCCGAGCACGTGCTGGTGGTCGGCGTCGAACGCCTGTCCGACCTCGTGGACCCCACAGACCGCTCCATCTCCTTCCTGCTCGGCGACGGCGCCGGCGCCGTGGTCGTCTCCGCCACAGACGAGCCGGGCATCTCCCGCTCCGTGTGGGGCTCTGAGGGCGCCCGCTGGGAGACGATTCGCATGACCCACTCCCTGCTGGACATGAAGCAGACCGTGGATCAGGCCATCGAGGCCGCTGACGCCTCCTGCCTCACGGGAGGAGAGCACACGGCCTGGCCGACCCTGCGCCAGGACGGCCCGTCCGTCTTCCGCTGGGCAGTGTGGTCCATGGCGAAGGTCGCCCAACAGGCCGTCGACGCCGCGGGCGTGCAGCCGGAGGACCTGGCCGCGTTCATCCCCCACCAGGCCAACATGCGCATCATCGACGAGTTCGCCAAGCAGCTGAAGCTGCCGGACTCCGTGGTGGTCGCCCGGGACATCGCGGATGCCGGCAACACGTCGGCCGCGTCCATCCCCCTGGCCATGCACAGACTCCTGCAGGAGCAGCCGCAGCTCAGCGGCGGCCTCGCCCTGCAGATCGGCTTCGGCGCCGGGCTGGTCTACGGCGCCCAGGTCGTGCGTCTCCCCTGAGACGCCAGACACATGATTCACTGACCAACGTACCCATTCCGCAACCAACAAAGGAGACGCCACCATGGCTTCCAAGGAAGAGATCCTCGCCGGCCTGGCCGAGATCGTGAACGAGGAGACCGGTCTGGAGACCGAGGAGGTCCAGCCGGAGAAGTCCTTCACCGATGACCTGGACATCGACTCGATTTCGATGATGACCATCGTGGTCAACGCCGAGGAGAAGTTCGACGTGAAGATCCCGGACGAGGAGGTCAAGAACCTCAAGACCGTCCAGGACGCCGTGGACTACATCGAGGGCGCCCAGGCCTGAGCCTGACGCCCGACGCCCGCCAGCGCGGCGACACCGTCGGCATCGGCCGGGGACGCATTCCGCGTCCCCGGCCCCTCAGCCGCTGGGGCCCGCGCAGCATCGGCGCCGCATCCGCCGGCACTACAGACACTGACGAATCCGTCCGAGGACGGCCGAATCGAGGGGACAGCAGACACCATGACCCGCACCGCAGTCATCACCGGCCTGGGCGCCACCACGCCGATCGGCGGCGACGTGCCCTCCTTCTGGGCGAACGCGCTGGCCGGCACCCCGGGTGCCCGCACTCTTGAGCACGAGTGGGTGGAGAAGCACGACCTTCCGGTGACCTTCGCTGCGGAGCTCGCCGTCCCGACCTCCGAGGTGCTGAAGAAGGTCGAGCTGAAGCGCCAGGACCCGTCCATGCAGATGGCCACCGTGGCCGCCCGTGAAGCCTGGGCGGACGCGGGCTTCGGTGAGGACGCGGACATCGACCACGACCGCTTCGCGATCGCCTTCGGCACCGGCATCGGCGGTGTGTGGACCCTCCTGGAGGGCTGGGACACCCTGCGCGAGCGCGGCCCGCGCCGCGTGATGCCCATGACCGTGCCGATGCTCATGCCGAACGGCGCCGCCGGTGCGCTGTCCCTGGAGTTCGGCGCCCGCGGCGGCGCCCGCACCGTGGTCTCCGCCTGCGCCTCCGGCACCGAGTCCCTCGACCTCGCCCTGCAGCTCATCCGCTCCGGCAAGGCGGACATCGTCATGACCGGGTCCACCGAGGCCGCCATCCATCCGCTGCCGATCGGCGCCTTCTGCGCCATGCAGGCCATGTCCAAGCGCAACGACGACCCCCAGGCTGCCTCCCGCCCCTACGACGTGGACCGTGACGGCTTCGTGCTCGGCGAGGGCGCAGGCGTGATGATCATCGAGTCCGAGGAGCACGCCAAGGCACGCGGCGCCCGCGTCTACGCCCGCCTGGCCGGCACCGGCGTCACCTCCGACTCCCACCACATCACGGCGCCGGAGCCGGAGGGCCTGGGCGCCACCCGCGCCATGCGCGCGGCCCTGGAGGACGCCGGCCTCTCCCCGGAGCAGGTGTGCCACGTGAACGCCCACGCCACCTCCACCCCGGTCGGCGACAAGCCGGAGTACCTGGCCATGCGTGCCGTCTTCGGCGACCACGTCGAGCAGGTGAAGGTCTCCGCCACCAAGTCCCAGACGGGCCACCTGCTCGGCGCCTCCGGCGCGATCGAATCGGTGCTCTCGGTGCTGGCCGTGCACCACGGCAAGGCCCCGGTCACCATCAACCTGGACAACCAGGACCCCCAGATCCCGCTCAACGTGGTCACCGGCACCCCGGCCGAGCTGCCCGAGGGCGACCGCGCCGTGGTGAAGAACTCCTTCGGCTTCGGCGGACACAACGCCGTCGCCGTGTTCACCTCGTACTGATCTCGGCCGCGCCGACGAACGGCGGCTGCACGCCAGAAGGGCCGGGCCCGGAGGTTGCTCTCCGGATCCGGCCCTTCCTGACATCCCGGCGACGATGCGATGCGGCCGTCTGCGCGCTGCTCGGGGATGTCCTGCCTGCCTGCGGATGTCCTGCCGGACCGCTCACCACGGGGTGTTGCGGGACTGGATCCTCATGATCGCCTCGCGGTCGTCCGGCTGGCGGCAGTTCTCGGCCACCTTGTTCCGCTGCCGGTGCCCGCAGCGGGAGCACACGTGGACGATCTGGAAGCCCTTCTTCGGGTGGTAGTCGATCTGCTCGGCCGTCATGACGCCCCGGCACTCGGAGGCCCGGTCCCCCGGCATGACGTCCACGTGGACGGAGGCCAGGCAGAACGGGCAGTGGTTCCGGTAGGAGCCGTTGTTCAGCGGCAGCACGTGCTTCCCGCAGGCGGCACAGTCGAACTCCGTGTTCTCGGTGGACCGGGACATGGGTGAGGGGCTCCTTCGGCGTGGGGACTGCTGACAGCGTAGCCGGGACGGCGGCCGGGGACGTCTGGGCGGCACGAGCCTGTGCGGGCAGCGGCCGGGTCTGAAGCCGAGACACGACGACGGCCCCCGCCATCCGGTGCGGGGGCCGTCGGTCTGTGCCGGCCGGGGACCGTGGGAGTGTGGCCGCCTCCGCCCGCTGCCCGCCGCACAGTGTCGAGGATGCGCGGGAGCGCAAGGTCGGGGACGCGCGGGAGCGCAAGCGGACGACTCAGGCGGTCAGCCGACCTCGCGGAGCCAGCGGACGGGGGCGCCCTCCACGGCCTGGCGGAACGGCTCGAGCTCCTCGTCCCAGGCCTCGCCGAGAGCGAGGGAGAGCTCGTGGAACACGGCGGTGGGGTCTCCGGCGCCCTGCTCGTAGGCGTAGCGGATGCGGTCCTCGGACACCATGATGTTGCCGGTGACGTCGGTGGTGGCGTGGAAGATGCCCAGCTCGGGGGTATGGGACCAGCGCGAGCCGTCGCAGCCGGCGGAGGCCTCCTCGGTGACCTCGTAGCGCAGATGGGCCCAGCCGCGGAGGGCAGAGGCCAACGCCGCGCCGGTGCCCTGCGCGGCGGTCCAGTGCAGTTCAGCGCGGTAGTGTCCGGGCGCGGCCGGCTGCGCCGACCAGTCGACGCTGACATGGGTGCCCAGAGCAGAGCCCAGTGCCCACTCGACATGCGGGCAGAGCGCTGCAGGGGCGGAGTGGATGTGGACCACTCCGCGGGTCTCGACGTGGGACATGTTTCCTCCGGATGCAGTGCGGTACGTCTTCCCCTACGACCACGCTGCTCTGACGCCCTGGGTGAGGGCCCGGCGGTGTTCCACGCTCTTCGGTTGTGAGGACGTGTCACCCCTGCCTCCTCCGTCCTGGGACGGCGACGACGACGCTGACACGTCGGGTCCATTGTGCACCCTCCGACGGGTGCGGGCAACGACGGCGGCCGATTCCGTCGCCGTGTCGTGACCGGCTCAGGCGCGCGGGTGCGCCTGCCGGTATCCCTCGCGCAGGCGGTCGATCGACACGTGTGTGTAGACCTGGGTGGTCTGGAGGGAGGAGTGTCCGAGGACCTCCTGGACGCTGCGCAGGTCCGCGCCGCCGTCCAACAGGTGGGTGGCGGCGGTGTGTCGGAGGGCGTGCGGCCCGCGGGCCGAGGTGTCGCCCAGTCCCTCCAAGGATCGGTCGACGACGGCACGCACCTGGCGGACGCCGATCCGCCCTCCACGTGTGCCGAGGAACAGCGCCGGTCCGGAGGCGGCGCGAGCCAGCCGGGAGCGTCCGTGCTCCAGCCAGTCCTCGAGTGCCTGCGCGGCGGGACCTCCGTACGGGACGGTGCGCTGGCGGTCTCCCTTGCCGACCACGGTGAGCGTGCGCCGAGCCCGGTCCAGGTCGTCCACGTCCAGTCCCGCAAGCTCGGCCACGCGGATGCCGGTGGCGTAGAGCAGCTCCAGTACGGCGAGGTCGCGGCGCGCCACGCCGGCCGCGATGGGATCCTCGGCTTCATCCGCGGCGGCGACCGCCTCGGACAGGCCGGACAGGAGACGGCCCACCTGCTGCCGTTGGAGCACCGGCGGCAGCGTGGAGTCGGCCGTGGGAGAGGCCAGACGGACGGTGGGGTCGTCCTCACGCAGGCCCTCGCGCACGGCCCAGGCCATGTAGGTCCGCACGCTGCTGACACGACGGGCGAGCGTGGCGCGGGCCAGGCCGCCGCGGGCCATCCCGGCCAGCCAGCGCCGCAGGTCGGTGAGGTCGACGGCGTCCAGGGCACTCACCCCGGTCGGGGCCGCCGGCCCGGTGGTCTCCGGATGCTCGATGCGCAGATGCACGAGCAGGTCCCGCAGGTCGGTCTCATAGGCGCGGACGGTGTTCTCACTGCGGTGCAGCTCGTGGCGTTGGTGATCCGCGAACGCCTCGAGCCTCGCGAGGTCGGCGGCGGAGCATTGGTCGCCGATCTCTGCGCCGGAGCCCCGGCGGGATGCCTCGGCGCGACGGTCCTGGTACGGGGTCATCCCTTCATTGTGCTCTCCTCGGTGCCGGCGCCGGCGGAGCCTGCCCGCCGAGCCGCGGCCCGCGATCCGCGCCGCCAGCGACGATCCCTCTCCTCGGCCAGCCCGGCCCGGGCGAGGCGCTGGAGGACCGGCAGCAGCATCGGCACCGGCATCCCCGCTGCCACGGTGAGGCGGTCGAGGGTGGCGTGGGCGCGCACCGGGAGGGCGTCGAAGACGAGCAGCTCCTGCTCGGACAGCGCGTCCTCGGGCCTGGCCTGCTGTCCGCCGACGGGCGCGGCGGCATGCGCCGAGGGACTCGACGGCGTCCCCGCAGGGCCGTGGGCGGCGGGCAGCGGCCCGCAGGACCCGCCCGCACCGAGCAGCTCGCGGACCCCGTCCACGTCGGTGACGAGCCGGGCGGGGGTGTCCCTGAGGAGGCGGTGGCAGCCGGCAGAGCTGGGTGAGGTGATCGGCCCCGGGACCACACCGAGCTCCCGGCCGAGGCCCAGGGCGTGGGACGCGGTGTTCTGGGCCCCGGACCGCCACCGCGCCTCGACGACGAGCACCCCGGCGGCCAGCCCTGCGATCAGCCTGTTGCGGTGCAGGAAGCGGTGGCGCGTCGGGCTGGCCCCGGGCGGCATCTCGGAGAGCAGCAGGCCCTGATCCATGACGGCGCGCAGCAGGTCCTCGTGCCCGGCCGGGTAGAAGCGGTCCAGTCCCCCGGCGAGCACGGCGACGGTGGGAGGGCGTCCGTGTCCGGCCTCGAGGGCGACGCGGTGGGCGTGCCCATCGATGCCGTAGGCGCCCCCGGACAGGACGGTGACGCCCTCGGCGGCGAGCGGTGCCACCACCTGCCCGGTGACCGCCCGTCCGTAGGGGGTGGCCTCACGGCTGCCGACCACGGCCAGGGTGCGCGCCTGCTCCGGAAGGACACCTGGTCCTCGCGTCCAGAGGGCGATGGGTCTGCGGTGGCCCAGGTCGTCCAGGCAGGAGGGCCAGGCGGCGTCTTCCGGGACCAGCAGTCCGCCGCCGAGCCGGTGCATGGCCACCAGGTCCCGCTCCGGTGCGAGTGTGGTGGAGCGGGTGCCCCAACGGCGCAGCCCCGCCGCGAACCGTCGCCGCCAGGAGTCGCCGCCTGCTCCGCACGCTTCGGCGAGCGCGTCCTCCTCCTCGCCGGTCGGTCGGCACCGGCCGGTGAGGACGACCAGCGCGTGCTCGGCGCCGAGGACGTCGATCACAGTCAGCGCGGTCTCGTCGCCGGGCTCGATGAGTCGCGTCAGTGCGGCGCGCGCCAGGCGCACGGAGTCCCGGTGCCGTGGCCGATCGCTGGCAGCCGTGGGGGCGTCGAGCCCCGCAAGGGGCCGGGTGGTGGGGTTCGGAGTCATGCGGCGGCCTCCTCGTCGTGACGGCGGCGCAGGTGCAGGGCGACGTCCACGTCCTCGGCGGCCGGCACGGTGGCCCCGCGAAGGTCCGCGACGGTCCAGGCCAGCCTCAGCACACGGGCGTGGCCGCGGGCACTGAGCCAGCCGGCGTCGACCGCGGCGTCGGCGGCGGCCCTGGCGGCGGGCGGGACGGCGAACCGACCCCGACGCAGCAGCGCCCCGGAGATTCGCCCGTTGGCCTCTCCCCATCGTTCGCGCTGGGCGCCGACCGCTGCTCGCACCCGGGCCGCGACCGCGGCGGAGGCCTCCGCCCCGGCCGGGGATCCCAGCTCCGCCCCTGTGACCGGGGCGACGGTGACCTGCACGTCCACCCGGTCCAGCAGCGGACCGGAGAGTCTGTCGGCATAGCGTCGTCGTTGCAGCACGGTGCACCGACACTGCGCCCCGGATCCCGCGCCGTAGCCGCACGGGCAGGGGTTCGCGGCCAGGACCAGCTGGAAGCGCGCCGGGTAGCGGACGGTGCCGTGGGCGCGGTGGAGGACGACCTCGCCGGCCTCCAGCGGCTGACGCAGCGCCTCCAGGCTGCGCCGGTCGAACTCGGGTGCTTCGTCCAGGAAGAGCACTCCGCCGTGGGCCAGCGATGCTGCTCCGGGGCGCGCGAGCCCGCTGCCTCCTCCCACGAGCGCGGGCATGGAGGCCGAGTGGTGGGGTGCCTGGAAGGACGGCCGGGTGTCCAACCTGGTGGGCGCGGGGCCGTCCGAGCGCAGCGATGCCAGGGCCGCGGCCTCGAGCGCGGTGCGGTCGTCCAGCTCCGGCAGGATGCCGGGCAGGCGCTCGGCGAGCATCGTCTTCCCCGCACCAGGTCGGCCGGACAGCAGCAGGTGGTGGCCGCCGGCGGCGGCGACCTCGAGCGCATAGCGGGCCTCCCACTGTCCGACGACCTCCGACAGGTCGGGGACGCCCTCGGGCGCGGCGAGGGGCGCGCCGGAGGTGCGGCGGCCGCCGTCGGGACGGCAGGAGCTTCCTGCCGCCTCCCCGGGGCGGACCATGAGGGCCTCGGGGCGCACCCCCGGCACCGGGTCCGGCTTGCCGCCGAAGGCATGGACCACGTGGTGCAGGTGTGCGAAGCCGCGCACCCGGGCGCCGGGGACCAGTGCCGCCTGGTCGACGGCGTCGGCCGCGACGACCATGTCCGGCAGCCCGGCGTCCACCGCGGCCATCGCCATGGCGACCATGTCCGACGGCCCGTGCAGGGAGCCGTCCAGGCCGAGCTCGGCGAGGAACACCGGGCCATGGACGCCGGAGACCTTCCCCTCCGCGGCGTACGCCGCAAGGACGATCGCCAGATCGTGTCCCGCCCCCCGCTTCTGCACACCGGCCGGCAGCAGGTTCACCGTGAGATGACGCCGGGTGAGCGGCAGCCCGGCGTTGCGGGCGGCGGAGCGGATGCGGTCACGGCTCTCCTGCAGCGACTGGTCCGGAAGACCGAGCAGAGTGAAGCCGGGCAGGGACTGGGCGATGTCCGCCTCGACCTCCACCACCGTGCCGCGCAGACCGGCGAGCGTGATCGAGCGGGTGCGTCCGATGCGGCTCATGGGCGCACGTCCGTCAGCAGGTCGAAGCGGGGCGCCTCCCCCGGCACCACGAGCACCGCGACGGCGTCCACCCGCCACGGCTCCTCGCGCCGGGCGATCCCGGACTGGGCGTGCCACTGCCGCATGAGACGGTGCAGGCGGGCGAGCTTGCGCGGGCCGATCGCCTCGAACGGGTCGCCGAAGCCCAGGCCCGAGCGGGTCTTCACCTCGACGGCGACCCACCAGCCGTCCTGCAGGGCGATCAGGTCCAGCTCACCGCCGGCGCCGCGCCAGTTCCGCTCCACGACGCTGTAGCCGTGGCCGGCCAGCCAGACTGCGGCAGCGTCCTCGCCGAAGCGACCGAGAGCGGTGCGGGCGGTGCTCGAGCGGGGCCGGTCCAGGCGCGATCCGGTGGGCGGCTCCGAGGCCGGGTGGACGGCGGGGTCGGGTGCCGGGGACGTCTTCGGGGTCTGCATGGGACCACCTCCTGCCACCACGATGGGCGTCCCGGGGACGGCCGTGCAGGCCCACACCCCGAATGTGGAGGACGCAGCGGCCTGTGCAGGACAGGACCGCGGACCCGTCAGCCGCCGAAGGGTCCGCCGGGGCCGTCCGGCGGCAGCGAGAGGTCGGGGTTCGCCGGGAGCTCCTCGATGTTCACGTCCTTGAAGGTCAGGACGCGCACGCGCTTGATGAACCGGGCGTGACGGTAGACGTCCCAGACCCAGGCGTCCTCGAGGGTGAGCTCGAAGAACACGTCGCCACCGGAGCGGTGCGGCGTCAGGGACACCTCGTTGGCCAGGTAGAACCGGCGCTCGGTCTCCACCACGTAGCGGAACAGGCCGACCACGTCCCGGTACTCGCGGTACAGCAGCAGCTCGGCCTCGGACTCGAAGTCCTCCAGGTCGTCGGCGCTCACGGCCATGCTCCTTCCCGCCCGTCGTCGGGCCCGGTGTCCTCGCCCCACGCGAACAGCGCGGGCTCCTCGACGCGCCGCACCGGCAGCGCCCAGGATCGGCGGTGGTGGACGACGGCGCCGTCCTGCTCGATCGCGGCGCGGTGCTCGGCCGAGCCGTAGCCCTTGTTGCCCGCCCACCCGTAGGCGGGGAACTCCTCGTGCAGCGCGATCATCAGATCGTCACGGTACACCTTCGCGGTGATGGAGGCGCCGGCGACCGTGGCGGCCTGGTCCTCGGCCTTCACCACCATCTGCGGGACCGGCGGCACCGGCCCCGGCACCTCGTCCACGACCTCGCGGCCTGTGCCGCGGGTCAGCCAGTCGTCACGGCCGTCCAGGATCAGGGCGACCGGTTCGGCGCCGGCGTTGCGGCACAGCACGGACCAGGCCCGACGCCCGGCCAGGGCCAGGGCCGTCGAGAGCCCGTGCTCGTCGATCTCCGCGGGACTGGCCTCCCCGATGCCGACGGCGGCCGCCCAGTCGAGGACCTCCGGCACGAGGCTCCGCCGGCGGCGGTCCGTGAGGGCCTTGGAGTCCCGGACGGGCGGCGGCGCCTCGTCGGTCGGCACCCGGACGGCCACGGCTCCGACGACGGCCGGACCGGCCATCGCGCCGCGGCCCACCTCGTCCATGCCGGCGACGAGCAGGGGCGTCTGCGCCGTGGCGCCCCGGGTCTGGGCCAGGGCGGACTCCAGGTGCAGTCCGGCGGTGATCACGGGGCGGCGCGGGCTCATCGTGACGCCTCCGGCACGCCGGCGAAGGTGTCCGGATCCGACCCGGCGCTCCCCCAGCGGGACACCGGCCACACGCGGGCCTCGGCACGTCCGACGACGTCGTCCACGGAGACGAAGCCGGCGCCCGGGCCGTCCCGGTGGGCGCGCGAGTCCGCGGAGCGGCTGCGATGGTCGCCGAGGACCCACAGGCGTCCTGCGGGGACGACGACGTCGAACGGTTCCTCGGAGGGGGCGTCGCCCGCGAACAGGTACGGTTCGGTGACCTCGACGCCGTTCACCGTCAGGCCGGCGTCGCCGGGCTCCCAGCGGACGTGGTCGCCGGGAAGCCCCACCACTCGCTTGACGACGTTCTCGTCGGTCCGCTCGGGCACGAGCCCGGCGACCCGCAGGACGGAGGTGACGAGGCCGTCGTCGTGCACCGCCGGCAGCCAGCCCTTGGTGTCCCGGAACACCACGACGTCGCCACGGCGCAGGTCCATCACCTGCGGGACGAGCAGGGACACCGCCACGCGGTCCCCGACCTGCAGGGTGTCCTCCATCGACTCGGAGGGTATGTGGTAGACGCGGACCAGGAACAGGCGGATCAGGCCGGTGAGCAGCAGGACGACCGCAACGATCACGAGGACCTGGCGGAGGGTGGGCCCCACGCGCTTCCACGTGGTGGAGCCGCTCACGGCGCCCCCTCCCCGGTCGAGGCGGCGGGTCCGTCCAGGGCGCCCCGCCGGCCCAGGGGCCAGACGACGTCCTCCGCGGTCCCGACCACCGAGTCCAGGCCGATCAGCCCGCCGCCCGGGGCGCCGAGCAGGGCACGCGAGTCCAGCGAGTCCGAGCGGTTGTCCCCGAGGACGACCATGCGGCCCTCCGGGACCGAGAACTCGAACTCGGTGCCGCTGGCCGGGTGGCCGGCGTCCACGGCACGGCCGAGGTAGGGCTCGTCGACAGGCACCCCGTCGATCTCGAGGCGGCCGTCGTCCCCGCAGCAGCGCACCGTGTCCCCGGGAAGGGCGACGACGCGCTTGACGTAGACGTCCGATCTGGCGCCCAGGCCCCACCAGACGACGAGGTCCTCCAGCGCCCGGTCCAGGCTCGTCCGGGAGCGGTAGGGCGCGAGGCTGCCGGAACCGTCGAAGACCACCACGTCCCCGCGCTCCAGCCCCTGTCCCTGCTCGTGGGAGGTGTCCACGCGCACGCGGTCGCCGGGCATCAGGGTGGGTTCCATCGACCCGGAGGGGATGAGGTAGACCGGCCCCACCAGCGCCCGCAGGACCGCCGCCAGCACCACGGCCACGGCCACCGTCAGCCCGATGTTCCGCAGCCAGCGGATGCCCCGGTCGGACTCGCCGCCCTCGGCAGACACAGCGGAGCCCCGGGACCGACGGGGGTCTCGGGGCTCCAGCTGCGTCATCGCATGACCGGGCACGGCAGGCCGTGTCCAGGGACGATCACTTGGCGTCGGCGCGCTTCTCGCGGATGCGGGCGGCCTTGCCGTGACGATCGCGCATGTAGTACAGCTTCGCGCGGCGCACGTCGCCCTTGGTGACGAGCTCGATCTTCTCGATGACCGGGGAGTGCACCGGGAAGACACGCTCCACACCCACACCGAAGGACACCTTGCGGACGCGGAAGGTCTCGCGCACGCCATGGCCGGAACGGCCCATGACGTAGCCCTGGAACACCTGGACGCGGGCGGTCTTGCCCTCGACGATGTTCACGTGCACCTTCACGGTGTCGCCGGGGGCGAACTCCGGGATGTCGGTGCGCAGCGAGGCGTTGTCGAAAGAGTCAAGGATGTGCATGTCGCATACTCCTCACGCGGACGCCACAGGTCCCCCGCGCTGGACAGGCCGGCCCCGTGTCCGCGGCGGGACAGGACGGGGACCGGAAGCGGTGTGACCGGGTCCGGCGATGGCCGCGACCCGGTGGTCTCGCTGTCGACGCCGACCCCCTGTGGCAGGTGCGACGCCCAGCAGACGCAAGGCACCATTATGCCATACATCGGGCTCAGGCCGACGGCTCCTGGGCAAGCAGGTCGGGACGGCGCTGCCGGGTGCGCTCCAGCTGCTGGGCGCGACGCCATGCGGCGATCTTCCCGTGGTCGCCGGAGAGCAGCACCGGCGGCACGTCGTGACCCCGCCAGCTGGCGGGCTTCGTGTACACCGGGTACTCCAGCAGCCCGTCCTCATGGGACTCCTCCACGAGCGACTCCGGGTTGCCGATCACGCCCGGGATCAGGCGCCCCACCGCCTCGACCATCGCGAGCACGGCCACCTCTCCCCCGTTGAGCACGTAGTCGCCGAGGCTGACCAGGCGGACGTCGAACCGCTCGGCCGCCCACTGGAACACGCGCTCGTCGATGCCCTCGTAGCGGCCGCAGGCGAACACGAGGTGCTCGTGCTCGGCGAGCTCACGGGCCAGCGGCTGGGAGAAGACGGTGCCGGACGGGGTCGGGACGAGCAGGGTGGGCCGCTCCACCGGCGAGTCCGCGGCCACGGCCTCGAGCGCCTCGGCCCACGGCTCCGGCTTCATGACCATGCCGGCGCCGCCGCCGTACGGGGTGTCGTCCACCGTGCGGTGGCGGTCGTGGGTGTGCTCGCGCAGGTCGTGGACGCGCACGTCCAGCAGACCGTCCTGACGTGCACGGCCGATCAGGGAGATGTCCAGCGCGGACAGGTAGTCCGGGAAGATCGAGACGACGTCGATGCGCACAGCTCAGGCCTCCGGCTCCACGCCGGGGGCCTGGTCGGCGCCCGGCTCGTTCAGGTCGAGCAGTCCGGGCGGCGGGGTCAGCAGCACGACGCCGCGCTCCTCGTCCACCTCCGGCACGATCTCCTCCACGAAGGGCACGAGGACCGGCTCGTCGCGCCCCTCGACGGCGATCTCCAGCAGGTCCTGGGCGGTGCCGGTGATCAGACCGACCACGGTGCCGATGCGGCGCCCGTCGGCCTCGACGGCGAGGTCGAGAAGGTCGTCCTCGTACCACTCGTCGTCCTCGGCCCGGTCCTCCGGGGCGGCGAACAGCTGGGTGCCGCGCAGCGCCTCGGCCGCGTTGCGGTCCGGGGACTGCTCGAAGCCGAGGACGAGGATCTGCTTGTTCCACCGCGCTCGGGTGACCGTCAGCTCGGCCGGGGTGCCGGCAGGCCCCTCGGCCGTGAGCACGGAGCCCGGGGCGAAGCGGGTCTCGGGGTCATCGGTGAACAGCTGGACCGTCACTTCGCCACGGATGCCGTGTGGCTTGCCGATGCGGGCCAGGCGAACCAGGCCCTCGGTGCGGGTGCTCATGCGGGTGTCTCCTCGGGTGGGACGGACGTTCTGGATGCGGGGACGACGACGGCCCGCCGCCACCGTTCTACCGGTGGCGGC
>NZ_KV809452.1:44510-188720 GCF_001812555.1 Micrococcus sp. HMSC067E09
CGCCACCGTTCTACCGGTGGCGGCGGGCCGTGGTCACAGGCGTGTGCCCGACGTGCTCAGCGGCGGCGGTCGGTGTCCACCACGTCCACGCGGACGGGGTGGCCGGCCAGCCCGTCCAGCACGGTGCGCAGTGCCGAGGCGGTGCGGCCCTGACGGCCGATCACCCGCCCGAGGTCAGCCGGGTCGACACGGACCTCCAGCATCTCGCCCCGGCGCTGCCGCCGCGCGTCCACGCGGACGGCGTCCGGGTTGTCCACGATGCCGCGCACCAGGTGCTCGAGAGCCTCGGTGAGCATGGTCACTCGGCCTTCTCGGCCTCAGCCTCGGCGGTCTCGCCCTCGACGGAGTCGGACTCCTCAGCGGCGGCCTCAGCCTCGCCCTCGGCGGACTCGGCCTCCTCTGCGGGGGCCTCCTCCTTCGGGGCCTCCGGCAGGATCACGGACTCCTTGTCTCCGGCGACGAAGGCCTCCTTCTCGGCCTTGGTCTTCAGCGTGCCCTCGGCGCCGGCCTCACCCTTGAACTTCTGCCAGTCGCCGGTGACCTTCAGCAGTGCGGCGACCTGCTCGGTCGGCTGGGCGCCGACGGACAGCCAGTACTGCGCGCGCTCGGAGTCGATCTGGATGAACGACGGCTCCTCGGTCGGGTGGTACTTGCCGATCTCCTCGATCGCACGGCCGTCGCGGCGGGTACGGGAATCCATGACGACCACGCGGTAGTACGGAGCACGGATCTTGCCCATGCGCTTCAGTCGAATCTTGACAGCCACGTTTGTGGTTTCTCCTGTTTCTGGTCTGAGGTGCGGTGCTCGGCCGGGGACGTGGGGCGCATCCTCGTCGGCCGGACCGCGGGACGGAGCGCAGGCGGAGGAGAGAGGGTCGTCCGCGCGCTCAGTGCCCTGCCATTCTGCCAGAGATCAGCCCGGAACACACGTCGGGCGCGCCACCCTGTCCGTCGCGCCGCGCCCGAGGGGCGTGGGGGCCGGACTCAGCGGTCCTTGAGGTACTTGTCGAAGCCCGCCGGGAGGTTCAGGTCCTGGGCGTTGAAGCTGGACGGATCGAAGTCCTGGCCGAACATGGAGCCCGGCTTCTGGGCGCTGCGGGCGCGACGCTCCTCAAGGGCCTGACGCTCGGCCGCGGCCCTCGCCGGATTGCCGGAGCGGACCTTCTGCCTGCCCTTGCCCTTGCCCTTCTTCCGGGTGCCGCCCCTGCCGGGGCCGGGGCCCATGCCGGGCATGCCGGGCATACCGCCGCCGGAGGCCATCTTCTTCATCATCTTCTGGGCCTGGCCGAAGCGCTCGAGCAGGGCGTTGACCTCGGAGACGGTGACGCCGGAGCCCTTGGCGATGCGGGCGCGACGGGAGCCGTTGATGATCTTGGGCGCCACGCGCTCGTGCGGGGTCATCGAGTTGATGATGGCCTCGACGCGATCGATGGAGCTCTCGTCGAACTGCTCGAGCTGCTGCCGCATGCTCTGGGCACCCGGCATCATCATGAGCATCTTCTTCATCGAGCCCATCTTCTTGAGCTGCTGCATCTGGCTCATGAAGTCGTCGAGGGTGAAGTCCTCCTGGTCCGCGAACTTCTTGGCCATCTTCTCGGCCTCGGAGCGGTCCCAGTTCTTCTCCGCCTGCTCGATGAGGGACATCACGTCGCCCATGTCCAGGATGCGGGACGCCATGCGGTCCGGGTGGAAGACCTCGAAGTCCTTCAGGCCCTCGCCGGTGGAGGCGAACATGATCGGCTTGCCGGTCACGTGCCGCACGGACAGGGCGGCGCCGCCGCGGGCGTCGCCGTCGAGCTTGGTGAGCACCACGCCGGTGAAGCCGACGCCCTCGTTGAACGCCTGGGCGGTGGCCACGGCGTCCTGGCCGATCATCGAGTCGATGACGAAGAGGACCTCGTTCGGGTTCACGGCGGCGCGGATGTCCTTGGCCTGCTGCATCAGCTCCTGGTCCACGCCGAGGCGGCCGGCGGTGTCGATGATGACCACGTCGTGGTACTTGGAGTTCGCCTCCGCGATGCCGTCCAGGGCCACCTGGACCGGATCCCCGGTGGGCACCTCGAACTCGGAGGAGACGCCCGGGTGCGGAGCGAACACCGGCACACCGGCACGCTCGCCGCCCACCTGCAGCTGCTTCACGGCGTTCGGTCGCTGGAGGTCACAGGCCACGAGCAGCGGGGTGTGCCCGTCGGACTTCAGCTGGTGGGCCAGCTTGCCGGCCAGGGTCGTCTTTCCGGCGCCCTGCAGGCCCACGAGCATCAGCACGGTGGTGCCGGTCTTGGCGTGCTGGATGCGGCGGGTCTCGCCGCCGAGGATCTCCACGAGCTCCTCGTTGACGATCTTCACGACCTGCTGGCCCGGGTTCAGCGCCTGGGAGACCTCCGCTCCGAGCGCGCGCTCCTTGATCTGCGCGATGAACTGACGCACCACCGGCACGGCCACGTCGGCGTCCAGCAGCGCACGGCGGATCTCGCGCGCGGTGGCGTCGATGTCCGCCTCGGTGAGCCGGCCCTTGCCCTTCAGGTTGCGGAAGGTGTTGGCCAGACGATCAGACAGGGAGTTGAACACGGCGGTGGTGGTCCTTCGGAAGGGGGCGGGATCGGCGCGGGCGCGAAGGGCCCGGCGTCGGATGGCGCCGTCGGCGCCCCACCAGGGTAGCAACCGAAGCAAGGGCGGACGATGCGGCGAGGGCCCCGACCGCCATGGGGCGGTCGGGGCCGTCGGTGTCCTCGGGCGGCGGCGGGAGGCGGCCGTCGCCGTCGGGCTCAGCGCGCGGGCGTGGGCTCGGCGGCCTGCGCCTCGGCGCCGTCCTCCCTGTAGGCGGTGCCCAGGCCGTAGTCGTAGGCGGACTCGGCGTGCAGGGCGAGGTCGACGCCGCGCTCCTCCTCCTCGGCGGAGACGCGCAGGCCCATGGCGGCCTTGAGGACGAAGGCGATGATCGCGGTCATCACGCCGGTGAACACGATGGTGAACAGCACGGCCACCACCTGGGCGAGCAGGAGGCGGAGCCCGCCGCTGTAGAACAGGCCGGCCATGCCCTCCTCGGACACCAGCTCCGGGCGGCCGAACAGTCCGATCATCACGGTGCCGATGATGCCGGCGACCAGGTGCACGCCCACCACGTCGAGCGAGTCGTCGAAGCCGAGCTTGTACTTCAGGTTCACGGCGAGGGCGGCGGCGGCGCCGGCGACCGCACCGATGACCACGGCGCCCACCGGGTCCACGTAGGCGCAGGCCGGGGTGATGGCGACCAGGCCGGCCACGATGCCGGAGGCGGTGCCCAGGGAGGTCGGGCGGCCGTGGCGGACGACCTCGACGATCATCCAGCCGACCATGGCGGCGGCCGGGGCGGCCAGGGTGTTCACCCAGATCAAGCCGGCGGTCTGGACGTCCGTGGCGGCGCCGCCGTTGAAGCCGAACCAGCCGAACCACAGCAGGGTGGCGCCGAGCATCACGAAGGGGATGTTGTGCGGGCGGTGGCCCGGGTCCACGCCGAAGCCGGCGCGCTTGCCCATCATCAGGGCCAGCACGAGGGCGGCCACGCCGGCCGCGGTGTGCACCACGAGGCCGCCGGCGAAGTCGACGGCCTCGCCGACCACGGAGCCGATGGCGCCGTCCGCGGAGAGCAGGCCGCCGCCCCAGACCATGAAGGCCATCGGGCAGTAGACGAGGGTCACCCAGACGGGGACGAACACGCACCAGGTGCTGAACTTGGCACGGTCGGCGACCGCGCCGGAGATCAGGGCGACGGTGATGATCGCGAAGGTGGCGCCGAAGCCGATGCCCACGAGGCCCTCGGTGTTCACCGCGCCGTAGAGGCCGAAGTCGGCGAACGGGTTGCCGACGATCCCGGCGAAGCCGTCGCCGCCGGTCATGCTGTAGCCCCACAGCACCCACACGACGCCGATCAGGCCCATGGAGATGAAGGACATCATCATCATGTTCAGGGAGGCCTTGGCGCGCGTCATGCCGCCGTAGAAGAAGGCCAGTCCGGGGGTCATCAGCAGCACGAGCCCGGCGCAGACCATGGTCCACACCGCCTCGGCACTCAGGGGGGTCAGCTCGACGTCCATCTCTCGTCGTCCTCTCCGTGCGTCGTGTGGGGGGCCGCCGCGGCGCCGGCGGGGATGGACCGGGTCGCGACCTGTGACCAGGCTCCCCGTCCCGTGTTGCCCGTTGCGCGCCCCCGTGTTGCGGGGAGGTAAGGGATCGTTTCCATCGTGTGACACAGCCGACAGCCGGCCGGATCCGACCCCGTCGTCCCGGTGCGGGAACGACGACGGCTCCGTCGCCTCGGAGGGCGACGGAGCCGTCATCGTGGGTCCCCTTGTCCGCGGGACCGGCGGGGTCAGTCGGCGAGCAGCGCGTCGACGAAGCCCTCGGCACTGAACGGCGCCAGGTCGTCGGCGCCTTCGCCCAGACCGACGAGCTTCACGGGAACGCCCAGCTGGCGCTGGATGGCGACGACGATCCCGCCCTTGGCGGTGCCGTCGAGCTTGGTGAGCACGATGCCGGTGACGTCCACGACCTCGGCGAACACCTTGGCCTGGGTCAGCCCGTTCTGACCGGTGGTGGCGTCCAGGACCAGCAGGACCTCGTCCACCTCGCCCTGCTTCTCGATGACGCGCTTGATCTTGCCCAGCTCGTCCATGAGGTTGGCCTTGTTCTGCAGCCGTCCGGCGGTGTCCACCAGCACGACGTCCGCCTCCTGGCGGATCCCCTCGGCGACGGCCTCATAGGCCACCGATGCCGGGTCCGCACCGTCCTTGTCCGAGCGGACGGTGTCCACGCCCACGCGGGCACCCCAGGTGGCGAGCTGCTCGGCGGCGGCGGCGCGGAAGGTGTCCGCGGCGCCGAGGACGACCTTGCGGTCCTCGGCCACGAGCACACGGGCCAGCTTGCCCACGGTGGTCGTCTTGCCGACGCCGTTGACGCCCACGACCATCGTGATGGCCGGGCGGTCGCCCTTGCGGGAGGCCTCGAGGCGGCGGTCCATGGACGGGTCCACCATGGCCAGCAGCTCCTCGCGCAGCAGCGAGCGGACCTGCTCCGGGTCCTGGGTGCCCTCGACCTTCACGCGGTCGCGGAGGCGGTCCACGAGCTCCATGGTCGGCTCCGTGCCGAGGTCCGCCATGAGGAGGGTCTCCTCCACCTCGTCCCAGACGTCCTCGTCGATCCGGTCGCGGGAGAGCAGGGCCAGCAAGCTCTTGCCGAAGACGTTGTTGGACTTCAGCAGCCGGGCGCGCAGGCGCTGCAGGCGCGAGCCCGCGGCCTCCGGCCGCTCGACCTCCGGCTCCGGCTCGGCCTCGGGCTCGACGACCTCCGGCTCGGGTTCGACGACCTCCGGCTCCGGCTCGGCCTCGGGCTCGACGACCTCCGGCTCGCGCTCGAGGACGGCGGTGCCGCCACGGCCCGGGTCGTCGGGGTCCCGGACCTCCTTGTAAGTGCCCTTCGGCGGCGCGGGGCGGCGGTCGAGGAAGCCGACCAGGACCACGCCCACGGCGAGGGCGATGACAACAGCGATGATCAGAGTGAACTCCACGCTTCCAGTCTGTCACAGACCCCGTTGCCGCTCCGTGAGACAATCCGCCCTATGGCCACCCGACGATCTGACGCGACCCGCATCCCCCTCCCCCGTGAGATCAAGGTCATGGTGGCCGCCGCGTTCACGATCGCCATCGGCTTCGGCCTCATCGCTCCCCTGCTGCCGGCCTACGCCCACTCCTTCAACGCCTCTGCGATGGCCGTGGCATCCGTCGTGTCCGCGTTCGGCGTCACGCGTCTGCTCTTCGCCCCGGTGTCCGGACGGCTGACGAACCGGCTCGGCGAGACGCCCGTGTACATGACCGGCGTGCTGATCGTGGCCCTGTCCATGTTCCTCACGGCCTTCGCCCAGGACTTCACCCAGCTCATCGTCTTCCGTGCCCTCGGCGGGATCGGCTCCACCCTCTTCACCGTCTCCGCGATGGCGTTCCTGGCCCGCAAGTCCCCGCCCACCATCCGCGGCCGCGTCTCCGGCGCCTACGCCTCCGCCTTCCTCGTCGGGAACATCGTCGGCCCGATCGTCGGCTCGGCGCTGTCCGTGTTCGGCTTCCGCATCCCGTTCCTCATCTACGGCACCGCTCTGGTCTGCGCCGCGGCGCTGGTGTTCTTCCAGCTCAAGGACACCCGCCGCGCCGACCGCCGCGTGCAGGACTCCCGACCGCCGATGCCGCTGAAGGAGGCCCTCGCACTGCCCTCCTACCGGGCCGCGCTCGTCTCCTTCTTCTCCAACGGCTGGGCCACCTTCGGCGTCCGCAACTCCGTGATGCCGCTCTACGCCTCCACCGCGTTCGCCGGCGCAGCCCTGTTCGGGTACGCGGTGGACGGCGCCCTGATGTCCGGCCTCGCCCTGTCCCTGTTCGCCGCGGGGAACGTCACCGCCGTGACGTTCAGCTCACGCCTGTCCGACGTCCACGGACGCAAGCCCCTGATCCTGATCGGCCTGACCACCACCGCGGTCATGACGGGCCTGATCGGCCTCGCCTCCTCCCCCGCGCTGTTCCTCGTCGCCTGTCTGCTGGCCGGCGCGGGCACCGGCACCCTCAACTCCCCGCAGCAGGCGGCGATCGCAGACATGGTCGGCCAGGAGCGCAAGGCCGGCCACGTCATGTCCACGGCCCAGATGTCCGCAGACATGGGCGCGATCATCGGTCCGCTGCTCGCCGGTGCCATGGCGGACATGTGGGGCTGGGACTGGGCCTTCTTCGCCACCGGCGCCGTCCTGGCCATCGGTGCGATCGCCTGGGCCCGCGCCCCGGAGACCAACCTGCCGGTCCGCCCCGGCGGGCCCCGCACGGGCACCCTGCCGGTCATCGTCCCGCCGGAGAAGCCGCGCACCTCGCCCGAGGAGAGCTGAGCGGCACGCAGGCACCGCTGCCGGGCCTGCTGCTTCCCGACGACGGTCCCCCACCCCGTCGCCCGCCTCGCCTGCACCGCCGGCACGTCAGTGCCGGGATCCCGGACACGACGGAGCCCGCCTTCCTGAGCGGAAGGCGGGCTCCGTCGTCGTGGGCCTGCCGGCGGAGGCTGGTGGCTCAGCGCTCCCCGAGGCCGTCGTCGAACTCGGAGTCCCGTTCGCCGACACCCAGCATCTGAGCGATGGCGGAGACGGTGCGGCCGGCGGCCCTGCCGTCGCCGTAGGGGTTCACCGCGTTGGCCATGGCCTTGTAGGCGGCCTCGTCGTGCAGAAGGGTCTGCACCTGCTCGAACACGACGTCCTCGGCGGTGCCGATGAGGCGGACGGTGCCGGCCTCCACCGCCTCCGGGCGCTCGGTGTTCTCCCGCATCACCAGCACCGGCTTGCCGAGGCCTGGGGCCTCCTCCTGGACGCCGCCGGAGTCGGTGAGCACGACGTTCGCCAGGGACAGCATGTGGGTGAACTCGCCGTAGGCCAGCGGCTCGGTGACCACGATGTTCTCCAGGCCCTCGAGGAACGGCAGGACGGCCTCGCGGACCACCGGGTTCTTGTGGGCCGGAAGGACGAAGAGGACCTCCGGGTTCTGCTTCGCCAGGCGGGCCAGGGCACGACCGACACCGCGCATGGCCTCGCCCTGGTTCTCACGGCGGTGGGTGGTGACCAACACGACCTTGGTGCCCTGCGCCACCTTCTGCTCGACCTCCGCCAGCTGCGGGTCGGTGAACGGGATCTTCTTGTCCACGACCTCCAGGAGGGCGTCGATCACGGTGTTGCCGGTGATGTACACATCGGCCTCGTCCACGGCCTCGCGCAGCAGGTTCGCCTTGGACACACGGGTCGGCGCCAGGTGCAGGGACGCGAGCTGGGAGGTGAGCTTGCGGTTCGCCTCCTCCGGGAACGGGGACATGATGTCGAAGCTGCGCAGGCCTGCCTCGGCATGCACCACCGGGATCTGCAGGTTGAACGCGGCGATCGCGGCGGCGGTGGAGGTGGTGGTGTCGCCCTGGACGACGACCGCGTCCGGCTTCTCCTCCACCAGGATGCGGTCCACGCCCTCGAGGATCTTCGCGAAGATCGAGTTCAGGGTCTGGCGCGGCTGGATGATGTTCAGGTCGTGGGCCGGGACGATGCCGAACAGCTCGTTGACCTGGTCCAGCATCTCGCGGTGCTGGCCGGTGACGGCCACGACGCAGTCGAACTGGTCCGACGCCTCCAGCGCCTTCACGATCGGGGCGACCTTGATGGCCTCCGGACGGGTGCCGTAGATCGGCATGATCTTCTTCACAGTGTTCCTCGCTGTGTGGGAGTCGGCGGTCTCGAGGCCACTGGTTCTCCGGGCACATGTCGCCCGCCCTCGAGTTGCCCCCACCATAGTCCACGGCCCCGGCAGGCACCGGCTCGGCACGCAGGATCGCCGCCGGCACCGCGCGGTCTCCTACACTGGTACAGCGGTCGACGCCGCCTTCCGGCGGCGACGGCGTCGTCGTGCCGTGCCCCGCACGGCGCTGACGACGGCGCGCGACCGTGACACGACCCCCTGGCCGCCACCCGACGTCCATGGGACACACGGTGAGAAAGGCAGGCGCACACACCCATGTCGACACAGCGCCACGACGGGCGACCCGCGTCCCGGACCGACGAGTTCCGCAGCGCCGTCCACGACGCCTACGGCGACGCGTCCCACCTGACCTCGGTCACCGGACGTCCCGGGCTCGGCAGCTACATCCGTCAGCTCTGGCAGCGTCGCCACTTCATCTGGTGGCAGTCCCGCAGCCGTGTGGTGACCAGCAACGACGACAGCCGGCTCGGCGCCTTCTGGCTCATCCTCCGCCCGCTGCTCGACGCCACGTTCTACTGGCTGGTCTTCGGCGTGCTCCTCCAGCTCGACCGCGGCATGTCGAACTACGTCGCCTTCGTCATCATCGGCGTGTTCATGTTCCAGTTCACCGGTGCCGCACTCACCGGCGGCACCCGGACGATCTCCTCGAACATGTCCCTGACACGGGCCTTCCAGTTCCCCCGCATGGCCCTGCCGATCGCGGATCTGCTCTTCGACGTTCTGCAGCGCATGCTCGCCGTGGGCGTGATGTTCGTGCTCGTCCTGGTCATCCCCCCGCACGAGACGCCGGAGTGGACCTGGCTCTTGGTCCCGGTCGTGCTCGTCCTGCACATCCTCATGAACTTCGGCATCATGCTCCTGCTGGCGCGGGCGAGCACCCTGTTCCCGGACGTCAGCCGCTTCATGCAGTTCGTGACCCGCATCCTGATGTACGGCTCCGGCGTGATCTTCCCGATCACCCGCTTCACCGACCGGTACCCGGTGCTCCACGACATCATCGAGATGAATCCCGTGTTCGTCGTCCTCACGATGTACCGCGACCTCATCATCGACGGCGTCATGCCGTCCGCCGCCCACTGGGCCACCCTCGGCGCGTACGCCGTCGGTCTGTCCGTGGTGGGCTTCTTCGTCTTCTGGCTCGGAGAGGAGTCCTACGGCCGTGACCAGTACCGATGACAGGAACGCCGGCGAGTCCGGCCGCGCAGACACCGACGCGTCGGACGACGCACGGCAGTTCGGAGACCTCACCCTCCTGGCCACCGACATCACGCTCGACTACCCGGTGCGCATCGCCCGCGAGGAGAAGACGCGCGGGCTCTTCTCGTCCGCCGGTGAGCGCGGAGTGGTGCACGCCGTCCGCGGCGTCTGCCTGGCTGCGCGCCAGGGCGAGTTCATCGGCCTCGTGGGCCGCAACGGCTCCGGCAAGAGCGCGCTGCTGCGCGTCCTCGCCGGCGTCGAGGCCCCGACCACAGGCGAGGTCTTCGCCGCCTCGAAGCCCCAGCTCATGGGCGTGGGAGCGGCCCTCATGCCGCATCTGACGGGCCTCGACAACATCCGCATCGGCCTGCTCGCCATGGGGCTCACCCCGGACGAGGTCCAGGCCCGGATCGCGCAGGTCGCCGAGCTCGCGGACATCGGTGACTCCATCCGCATGCCCATGCGCACCTACTCCTCCGGCATGCGGGCCCGGCTGCGCTTCTCCATCTCGGTGGCCGCCAAGCCGGACATCATCATGATCGACGAGGCGCTCTCCACCGGCGACGATGCCTTCCGGGAGCGGTCGAACCAGGCCATGAAGGACCTCATCGCACGGTCCGGCACGGGATTCCTGGTGAACCACTCCGCCCCCGTGATCCGGGAGCTCTGCACACGCGTGGTCTGGATGGACAAGGGCGAGATCGTCGAGGACGGGGAGACCATGCGCGTCATGAAGGACTACAGCATGTTCATGAACGCCCTCCGTAAGCACGGCGAGAAGAAGGCCCTCGAGGTCAAGGCGCGCTACGCCTCGACCTTCGAGGAGCGGATCGAGGACATCCGCCGCGGCACCGTGGACACCTGACCGCACGGCCGGCACCGTGGACGCCTGAACCTGACCGCGCGGCCCGCGCCGTCACAACGGGGCCGTCACGACGGAGACGGGGCCCGCCCCGCAGCACGGCTGCGGGGCGGGCCCCTCGTCGTTCGGATCCGCGCGGTGCGCGATCACTCTTCAGCGGCGGCGTCCCTCGACCACCTCGAGGATCTGGGCGCCGATCGTCGCCGGGGCGAAGTGGCTGCGCATGAACTCGCGCACCTCGGCGGACTCCTGCAGGAACCGGTCCCGGTCCGCCGTCAGGCGACGGACCCGGTCCACGGCTTCGGCGGCGTCCTCCACGAGCCACCGCTCTCCGTACACGAACTCGGCGCCCGCCCAGGGCCAGATGATCGGCACACAGCCGGCGGCGCCGCCCTCGGCGATGGCCTGGTGGGTGCCCTCGTGGTCGCTCGTGGAGAGGATGAATCCGGGCTCGGTGCGGTACCACTCGGCGATGTCGGCGCTGTGCCCGCCGAACTCCACGGCGCCCTGGAGCGCCGGAGAGTCCGTCAGGCGGGCATACTGCGCCTCGAAGTACTCGCGCTCGGGCTCACGGTTCATCAGCCACGGGTACTCCATGTACTCCTTGCCCTTGACCACGAGGCGGTAGCCCAGGTCCTCGGCCGTGAGACGCTCCATCACGTCGAGCGCCAGGTCCAGTCGCTTGGACTGCGGCACCGAGCCCACCATGCCCAGCACGTGCGGGTCCGGATCCGTACGAGGCGCCGCGAAGGCGTCGAAGTCGAAGGTGTTGCCGATGACCACCGAGCGCTCGGCCGGGACACCGAAGGTGATCTGCGCGCGGCGCATGCCGACCGGCGAGACGAAGACGAAGGTGTCCACGGCTTTCAGATCCGCCTCCCGGAGGAAGCGGGTGCGCAGCTCCTGGGCGTGAAGGCGCACGATCAGGCGCTGTCCCTCACGCTTGTTCCGGCTGTACCACTTCACGTTGCCCAGCGCCCACTCGCAGAACACCACGTCGGCCTCGGCGAGGAGACGGCGGCTCTGCTGCTCATCGTGGATGTCGTGGCCGCCCCACTGGTCGACGATGACGCGGTGGCCCGCTCCTTCCAGCACGGCGGTGATCTGCGGGAAGAACTTCAGGTCGTGACCGGCCACCAGCACCGTCAGGGGCTGCGTGGTCTCCTCGCCCACCATGACGGCGCCGGCGACGTCCTGGGACCCGTCGGGCAGGCCGGCAGAGGCCTGCACACCCGATGCACCGGCCGCTGCGGCACCGGCACCGACGGGGCTCGACGCGGTGCCGGAGACGACCGCCGCCGTTCCTCCGGAGGCCTGGGCGGAGCCGTCACGGTCCACCACCCGCTGCCAGGCGAAGACCTGGTCGTCGTCGAGCGCCGGCGGGGAGCCCTGCAGCCACGCCTCGTAGACGTCCTCGGCGAGCAGGACCGTGCCCGGCTCGATGTCCGAGGTCAGCGCAGCGATGCGCACGTGCGGTTCGCCCTTGCCCCAGGAGACCGTGCGGGTGCCGACCGCCTTCCAGTCGCCGAAGCGCAGGGCCAGGGACATGTCCTCGAGCAGGTGGGCCTCCGGAGCGGGGGCACCGGCGCGGTGCACCACGACGTGGCCGATGCCGGCCTCGCGCAGCGCAGCCACGCGTGCCTCACCCTCGGCGTGGACCACCGGGCAGGAGGCCTGGACGCCGTCGGTCGAGTCGGTGAGCAGGTACAGGGCCGGACGGATGGTCTGAGCCTCGAAGAGAGGCACGTCCGCGCGCGAGCACTCGACCGCCACGGGGGCCGTCGCCGGGCTCTGCACCCGGAAGCCGGCCACGCGCATCATGTACACCAGACGATGGGCGCAGGTGTGCGCCTCGTACACGTGGCGGAACGCCTTCCACAGGCCCTCGTGGCGCAGCGCCTCGGAGCCCTTCCATGCCTCAAGGTGGCCGTTCGCCTGATCCGGGGTGGTCACGGTCGGCACGGTCCCGGCGAGGGTCTCGTCCACGCCGCGGCCGGCCGAGCTGAGCACGGTCGAGCCGGACGCGGTGATCTCCACGACGCGGCGGGAGAACATGCTCGGGGAGTCCACCACGGAGTTGCCGTTGAGGTGGATCGGGTGGGCCTTGTAGGCCTGGCACATGTCCGGGTAGCTGAGGCTCTGCCGTGCGTACCGGCGGAACCGGTCCGGGAGGCGGTACGGCGAGTTCGGGTCGTTGTGCACCCGCTCGTAGATGGCGAGGCCGAACGGCGCGGACTCGTAGAACAGGAAGTCGAGCCCCTGCTTGCGGGTCGCGTACTTGTCGCCGTAGTAGGTGCCGCCGTAGGCGATGCTCTCGTCCTGCTCACGCGTGCTCGGCAGGGGGTTGTGCAGCAGCGGCTGCGCGGCGAACGGGGCGGAGGCCACGGTCTTGATCTGGTTGTCCGGCAGGGACTTGTAGTCCACGATCGTCCGCGCGTCCGTGGTGAACACGTAGTCGCAGAGGGAGGCGGTCCGCTTGAAGCGGTTGTAGTGGACCGGGTCCTCCTTGTTCCAGAACATCACCGGGATGCCGTGCTGACGACAGTGCGCGATGAGCTCTGCGATCGGAGCATGGGTCTCGTCGTCGTAGTAGCCGATGATGCCCGTCCAGGCGCCGTCGTTGCCCTGCCAGGCGGACTCGATGAACAGGGCGTCGACGCTGTGCGTCTGGAACTGCTCGTTCCAGTCGTCCGGACGCACGCGCAGGGCGGTCAGCTCCGGGACGAAGGTATCCGAGGTGAACACGTCGCCGATGAACGCGACCGTGAAGTCCTTCAGCGGTCGCTCGGCTTCCGCATCGGCCCCCGCGGTGCGGCCGTCGCGCGACAGCGACCCCAGTGCCTCGGCGATGCGGGCGCCCGTGACGGACCAGCTGCGGTTCTCCTTCACCCAACGGCGGGCGCGCACGCCCATGGCCCGGGCGGCCTCGCGATCCTCGAGGACCTCGGCGAGACGGTCGACCAGGCTCGCCACGTCGTCCTTGGCGAAGCTCAGTGCGGTCGCCTGGTCCGGCCCGCAGAACACCGTGTGCGGCGAGACGTCCGAGAGGACGACCGCACCGCCGACCGCCATCGCCTCGAGCGGCTTGAGCGGGGAGACGAGCTCCGTCACCGGCAGGGACTTCCGGGCCAGCGGGAAGACGTCGATGCTGGAGAGGTAGGCGGGCATCTTGGCGTTCGGGACACCGCTGACGAAGCGGGTGTCCGCGTCGAGGCCCAGCTCGGAGACGAGGGCCTTGAGGCGGTCCAGGTAGGCTCCGCCGCCCATCACGAGGAAATTGAACCGGATTCCTCGACCCTTCAGGGTGGCCAGCGCCTCGGCGACGAGGTCGAGGCCCTCGTAGTCGGTCACGCTGCCGGCGAAGCCGACGACCGGCAGGTCCGGCTCGGAGAAGCCGAGGCTGCGCAGCAGGGCTGTGTCCTTGCCCAGCGGCGCGAACGTGTCCGCGTCCACGCAGTTGGGCGCCACGGAGACGAGGTCGCCGTCGACACCGCGGGCGATCAAGTCCTGGCGCATCTCCTCGGTGATGACGACGACGCGGTCGGCGGAGCCTGCGACGAGGTCCTCCATGCGACGGTCGAGGCGGTACTGGTCGGAGTCGGCCCAGCCCTCGCGGACGGAGGCGGCAGAGACCTCCCAGAAGCCGCGCATCTCATAGACGAACGGAATGCCCAGGCGACGGGCGGCGATCAGCGCCGGCAGCGCGGACAGGTAGTTGGAGGCCGCCAGGATGTACTCCGGCTTCTCGATCATGGCCTCGCGCACGTAGGCGTCGGCGGCCACCTGGAAGAAGATGTCGATGTCGCCCTCCCAGGCGGGGATGCCCGGGTTGTGGACGTAGCGGACGTCGTCGATCTCCTCGACGTAGCGGCGCTGCTCTGCCGGGACGCGCCGGCCCCCCTGGACGGTCTTCTTGTCCCACGGCTTGCCCGGCATCGGGGCCACGAACACGTCGAGGCCCTGACCGGTCAGCCCCTCCACGACACCCTTGGTGCGCGAGGTGTAGCCGTTGGTGACGGACACCGGGGACATGCCCACGGCGTACATGACCTTGTTCCGCACGGGGACGTAGTTGTAGCTGCGGTGTCGCTGCGGCAGCTCCACGTCCTCGGAGAGGAAGCGGTGCAGCGAGTCGACGCGCCGGATGTAGCCGACCTCCGCCTCCTTCAGACCGCTCTTGTCCCGGATCTGGTCCAGCACCTGGCGGGCACCGCTGATGTCGCCCTTCTCCTGGATCAGCTTGCGGGCGAACGGCAGGCCCGCGGCCACGGTGCCCCGCCGCTCGAACGCGGCCCGGAGGGTCTCGAGCGACTCCTGGGAGGACAGCCGCGCCGCCGCGCCCTTGGACGCGGGCTTGCGCGCGGCCGACCCCGGCACGGCGGCGCCGCGGGCGCGGGCGAAGCGCGTGATCTTCGCGTTCAGCCGGCGGTGGTACATGATCATGACGAAGACCGCGGCGCACAGCATCCAGAACAGGCCGATGATCAGGACGGTGTGGTCCACGATGAAGGCCAGGACGGTCCCGACCAGCGCGAGGAGCACGAACAGCCCCATCACGAGCTGCTGTCGTCGTGAGAATCGAAGGAACAGCTGGATCATTGATGCGAGTCCTCGGTAGTCAGGGTTCAGGGGGTCGGTGTGCTGCCCGGCGGTGGGTGGCGGTCAGTCGGCCGGCGGAGCGAAGTCCACCACGGAGGCGACGATGTCCTCCCGTGAGTGGCGCGAGCTCCAGCCGAGGTCTTCCGCGATGCGCGAGACGTCGGCCGTGAGAGCCCCGGGGTCCCCGGGGCGGCGCGGACACAGGTCGTAGTCCAGCGTGATGCCGGGATAGGAGCGGAACGCCTCGACGATCTCGAGCACGCTGCTGCCCTGTCCGGTGCCGACGTTGTAGACGAGGGTCCGGGCCGGGGCGTCCCGGGTGACGGCCGGCAGGGCGGCGAGGTGCGCCTCGGCCAGGTCGACCACATGCACGTAGTCGCGCACGCAGGTGCCGTCGACCGTGTCGTAGTCCGAGCCGAAGACCGAGAGCCGGTCGCCCCGGGTGATCACGTCTCGGATCGCCGGCATGAGGTTCGTGGTGGTGGTGTCGGCCAGCTGCGCGCTCTCCGCGCCCGCCACGTTGAAGTACCGCAGCGCGACGGCCCGGAGCCCCCAGGCCCGCGCCGCGTTCTCGAGGGCCAGCTCGCTGACGAGCTTGGACTGGCCGTACGGGTTGATGGGCGCCGTCGGCGTGTCCTCGTACACGACGGTGGCCTCCGGCTCGCCGTACACGGCCGCGGAGGAGGAGAACACCATGGAGTCCACGTCCGCGGCGCGCATGGCTGTGAGCAGGTTCACCGTGGAGCCGATGTTCGCACGGAAGTACTCCTCCGGCTGCACCACCGAGTCACCGACGACCTTCTTCGCGGCGAAGTGGACGACGACGTCGATCCCCCGGTCCCGCAGCAGCGCCGTGAGCTCGGGGACGGAGCTGTCTCGGGACAGGTCGATCTCGTGCAGCGGGACCTCCGCCGGGACCCGGCGCCGCAGACCTGTCGACAGGTCGTCGACGACGGTGATGTCCTCCAGGCCCCGCCGACGGGCCGCAGAGACGAAGTGGGATCCGATGTAGCCGGCTCCGCCGGTCACCAACAGCCGCATGCCGTCCTCCTCGTTCGCGTCCTCCCGTCCCGATCCGCGGGACGGGCGCGGCGACGGGGCCGCCCCTTCCGGGGGACCCCGTCGCCCGATGTCATGCAGCGGTCAGCGCCACTGGCCTCGGGTGTCGATGACGTGCTTGCCCTCGACCTCGGAGCCGAGGCCGGCGAAGGCATCGTGGTCCACCAGGAGCAGGACGATGTCGGCCTTCTCCACGGCCTCCTCGGCGGAGACGAAGCGGATGTTGGGCTTGCCCTCGAGCTTGGCCGGCAGCTCCTCGACGTGCGGCTCGACCACGAGGACCTCGGACCCGGAGAACTGGTCCGCCAGGTCGTGGGCGATGTTCAGCGCGGGGGACTCGCGGAGGTCGTCGATGTTCGGCTTGAAGGCCAAGCCCAGGGCGGCCACGACCGGAGCGCGGCCGGTCTCCTGCTGCACGTCGAAGGCCGCGGCCTTGACCTGGTCGATCACCCACTGCGGCTTGGCGTCGTTGATCTCGCGGGCCGCGCGGATGATGCGAGCGCTCTGGGGAGCGGCGTCCACGATGAACCACGGGTCCACGGCGATGCAGTGGCCGCCCACGCCCGGGCCGGGCTGCAGGATGTTCACGCGCGGGTGGTGGTTGGCGAGCTCGATGAGCTCCCAGACGTCGATGCCCTGCTCGGAGCAGATCACGGACAGCTCGTTGGCGAAGGCGATGTTCACGTCGCGGAAGGAGTTCTCCACGAGCTTGGCCATCTCCGCGGTCCGGCAGTCGGTGAGCAGGATCTCACCCTTGCAGAAGGTCCGGTAGAGCGCCTCGGTGCGCTGTGCGGCCTCCGGGGTGGAGCCGCCGACGATGCGGTCGTTGGTGACGAGCTCGACCATCACGCGGCCCGGGAGCACACGCTCCGGGCAGTGGGCGAAGTCGAGTCCGGCTTCACGGAGGTCCGGACGCTCGGTGTAGATGACCTCGGCCATGTGCTCGGTGGCGCCGGGGGGCGAGGTGGACTCGAGGATGACCAGCTCGTCCCCGGTCAGCTGCGGGGCCAGACCGCGGGCGGCGGCCTCGATGTAGCTCAGGTCCGGGACGTGGTCGCCCTTGAAGGGGGTCGGCACGGCGACGATGTAGGCATCGGCCTTGGGAGTCTCCTTGGAGGCGGAGAGCATGTCCTTGTCCACGGCGCGCTTGACGAAGTCGGCCAGGTCCGGCTCGACGAAGGGCACCCGACCCTCGTTGACGGCCTCGACGGTGCGGTCGCTGACGTCGACGCCGTGCACCTTCACGCCGTTCTCGGCGAGGATGGCGGCGGTCGGCAGGCCGATGTAGCCGAGCCCGATGACGGCAACGCTCTGGATCTCAGACATCCGTGGTGTTCCTCTTCCTGTCTATGGGAGTCACGCGACCCCGATCGCTGCGCCTGGGCGCGCGACGTGTCAGGGGTCACCGGCCAGTATACGGTTCGGTCCCCTCCTCGGCGGCACTCCCGGATGTGATCTCCGCGTACATCTGGACGTAGCGGCGGGCGTTCGCGGCCCAGGTCCGCTCCGCCAGCACCCACTCGCGCGCGTCTGCGCCCAGTGCGCGCCGCCGGGCACCGTCCGTGAGGACCGCGTCGAGGGCCTCCGCCCAGGCCTCGGGGTCCTCGGCGGGGACGAGGACGCCGGTCTCCCCGTCCCGCACGATCTCCCGGAGCGCAGGCAGGTCGGAGACGAGGACCGCGCGCGCGGACGCCATGGCCTCCAGAGGCTTCATCGGGGTGACCGAGCGGGTCACGGTGGTGTCCTTGCGGGGGACGCAGAACACGTCCAGGGCACGGTGACAGGTCGGGGCGAGGCTGCGGTCCACGCGGCCGAGCAGGTCGACGCGGTCGCCGATCCCCAGCTCATCGGCCAGGCGCCGCAGCCCCGGCAGCGCCGTGCCGTCTCCGGCGACGAGCAGGCGGAGGCGGGGACGGGAGACGGTCAGCAGGGCGACGGCACGCACGAGGTCGTCGAGCCCCTCGTAGGGGACCACCGAGCTGACCGTCCCCACGTACTCCGCGTCCGGGTCCAGGCCCAGGCTGCGTCGCGCCTGCGCGGCGTCTCCGGACGGGTCGAGGAAGGCCCCGCCCACGGCGTTCGGGCTCAGCACGATGCGGTCGGGGTCGACACCGTCGGCGGCGACCCGGGCCCGCATGGTCTCGGCCAGGGTCACGACCGCGTCCGCGGAGCGGACGGCGTCGGCCTCGCGGGCGGTGAAGAGCCGGTACCGCTCCGAGGACAGCGCGGCGGTCCCCCGGGTGGAGGCCCAGGTGTCGGCGAGCTGGCCGCGCACCTCGTAGACCCAGGGGATCCCCACGGCCTCCGCGACGGCACGGACGACGACGGCATTGACCCAGTGGGTGGTCGTGTGCAGGACGGCGGGACGCCGTTCCAGCACGAGGGCCAGGAGCTCCTCAGCGTTCTGCTGCAGGCGTCGGTCGAAGCCCGGCAGGAGCCTCGGCGCCAGCAGACGGTGGTAGCGGATCCCGTCGACCTCGTCCCGGTCGGCCGCCTGGAGCACGCCGGTCTGGACCGGCCACCCGAGTCTCGTGACGGCCTCGGGGTCCCACCCGCAGTCACGCACGGCCAGCATCAGGCTGTGGGACCGCTGTGCATAGCCGGAACCGGTGTGCGGCAGGGAGTTGGTGAGCACGAACAGCACCCGGTCCGCGACCGGTCGGTACGGCGCGCCCGGGGGCTGCAGGGTCGGGATCCACCCCTCCATCGCCCGCAGCTCCGAGCCGAGCCGCTCGCGGACTGCCCTCTCGCGCGCAGAACCGCCCAGGACGGCCACGGCCTGCCGCATCCGGCCGTGATACCAGTGCGAACGGGCACGGGCCGCCGCCCATCCGGGCGTGGCGGAGGATGTCGTCGCGAGGATCTGCTCGGCCCTGTCGGGGCGGTCGGCGGCGAGGAGGACGTCGGCCAGGCGCACCCGGGTCACCGGGTCCGCGCCGTGCGTGCGGGGGCTGCGCAGGACCTGGTCGACCAGCTCTTCGAGCTCTTCTGTCCGCCCCCCGGCGGCGAGGGCGACGGCGGCGGGCACCGGCAGGCTCGCGGAGCAGCCGGCTCCCCAGGCCCCCAGGCGCATCCGCACGGCGGGCGGGAGGCGGCGCGAGATCTGCAGGGCGAGGACGACCGGATCGTCGCGGACGTGGTCCACGGCGGTCGTCGCGGCCAGCAGTGCGTTGGAGGCGAGGCGTCGCACGGACGGGGACATGGGGCTCCTCGGGGTGACGGGACGGTTCCTGAAGGCTCAGATCCGCGGCCGGGAGAACCGGCCGCGGCGCCGGAGGACGGTGCGCGAGAGCAGCTCGGCGTAGCGGTGGCCGATGGTGCTCAGGTCGGCGTGGCTCGCCACCCAGCCGCGGGCTGCGCCCGTGGTCCGGGTCGACGCGGGGTCGGCCCACAGCGCTTCGAGGTGCGCGACGAGGTCGTCCACCGTGGGACCGACGACGTCTCCTCCACCGGCGGCCTCGACGACTGCGGCCGCCTCCCCCTGGATCTGGGCCGTGACGTGCCGGCCGATGGAGAGCAGCTCGTAGGTCTTCGACGGCACGGTGTGGAGGAAGCTCGCCCAGTCCGGGCGCAGGCACACCATCACCGTGTCCGCCCAGGCGTAGTGCTCTCGGGCGGCCTGCCCGTGGACCGCGTCGAGCATCTCGACGGGTTCGCCCCGCCTGCGGTTGAGCGCGAGGAGTTCCTCGCGTCGGGTGCCCGAGCCGACCATGCGGACACGCACCCCTGGCGCGCGGGAGCGCAGGCGTGCGGCGGCCTCGACCAGCCGCTCCAGTCCCTGCGACTCACCGTGGTTGCCCAGGTAGAGGACGTGGAGCTCGTCGCCCGGACGGCGGTCCCGGGGAGGCAGGGCGGGGATGGCGTCCAGCGCCACGCCGTTGCCGAGGGTCTCGACGCAGGCGATGCCGCGTGCACGGAGGGTCTCGGCGAACCCTGCGGTGACGGTCACCACGAGGTCCGCACGGCGCTGGGCGCCTCCGACGATGCGCTCCATGAGCCGTCCCAGCGGTCCGCTGCGCAGGCCGGCGTCCCGGGCGAGGTCCGGCCAGGCGTCGCGCATCTCCAGGACCAGCGGCAGGCGGCGCAGCACGGCGAGCGCCCGGCCGGCGACGACGGTCGGCAGCGCAGGCACGGTGGCCACGACGACGTCGGGCCGCGTGGCGGCCAGCCCGAGCGGGATGCTCTGGACGGCGTGGAGGACGGCGTCGGCGAACCGCGCGTTGCGCCCGCCGGCCTCGGCGCGCCGTGAGCGCGTGCGCAGGACGGTTTCGCCGTGCTCGCCCCGTTCGCTCCGCGCGGCGTGGTCCGGGGCTCCGGGGGCGAGGACCGTCACGGACCAGCCCTCGGCGACGAGTCCGCGCACGATCGCCTCCCACCGCCGGGCCGGCGGCGTGGCCTCCGGGGCGTAGGATTGGGTCAGCAGAAGGACCCTCGGGGCCGTCTCGCGGTCAGCCACAGGGGTCCTCCACGGCGGGCACGGGAGCGGGGGCGGACGACGCGGGGCCCGACGCGCCGTCCGAGGAGGAGGGCGCGGCGGACTCGGAGGCGGGGCGCTCGGCCCTGCGGCGCTCGGCCGCTTCCTTCTCATCGCGCTCCACCTCGCGGAGGTAGCCTCCGAGGTCGTCGCGCGCGTAGGCGGCCTTGAGCCGGTCGAGCTGCTGCTCGTCCGGGAGGACGACCTGCTGGCCAGACTCCTCGACGGCACCGCCGGCGTTGGGGATGGTGAACATCTCGACGTCGTCGCTGCCGATGGACCGCAGGTCCCAGCCGTATCCGGCCACCCGGCGCGAGTCGAGTCCCTCGTCCACCGTCAGGTGGCGGGAGAGGGTGGAGACCACGTCCATGGTGCGACGGGGGTCGGCGAGCACGTCGACGCTGAGGAACCGGTCGAGCGCGCCGAACACGACGCGCTGCTGGTTCTCGACGCGGGTGAGGTCGCCGCGGGCGAAGGCGTGCCGCTCGCGCACGTACCGCAGCGCCGCGGTGTCCTGGAGCAGGATCTCGCCGCGGGGGAAGTAGCTGGGGTTCCTGACACCGGACGAGAAGGCCGTGGGGTTGCAGACGGACACGCCGCCGAGGGCCTCGGTGACGCCGCGGAAGCCCTGGAAGTCGATCTCGACCAGGTGGTTGACCTCGATGTCCAGCAGCTCCTCGACCGTGTCCACGGTCAGTTCATAGCCGCCCTTGGCCAGGGCCGAGTTGATCTTGCCCTTCCCATGGCCGGGGATGTCGACGTAGAGGTCGCGGAGGATCGACATGACGTAGACGCCGCTGCGGTCCTCCGGGATGTGGACCACCATCATGGTGTCCGAGCGCTCCCCCTCCACGTCGGGCGAGCCGTCCTCGCCGCGAGAGTCGGAGCCGAGCAGCAGGACGGTGACCGCTCCACCCTCGCCGTCGGTGACGTTGGGCGCGGAGACGGTGCGGCGGTTGTCGTCGTAGCTGCGTGCCAGGGCTCCGGCGTACAGCGCGACCAGCACGAGAGCGACCACCACGACGGTCGCCAGGGCCCCGAGCACCCAGGGCCAGCGGCGCCGCCGGCGGCGGTCCGGCTCGGCGTGCCGGTCGCTGAGCTCGTCGAGCTCTGCGGGCTCACGGGAGGTCACCGGCATCTCTCCTGTCGTACGGGCGGGGGCTGGGAATCAGTGTAGGCGGGCGTGGTGCCCCTCAGGTGCGCGGACGCGGCTGGCAGCGGCGGCAGCGATGGGAGGAGCGGCCCATGAAGGCCTCCCGTACGATCACCCCGTCCCGCCCTTCGTCCCGGCAGCGGGGGCAGGGCTCCCCTGTCCGACCGTAGGCGTTGAGCGACCGGGCGAAGTATCCCGAGCGGCCGTCCACGTTGACGTAGAGCGCGTCGAAGCTGGTCCCGCCGGCGGCGAGGGCCCGTTCCATGACGGTGGCGGCTGCGGTGAGCACAGCGTGTCCCTGGGCCCGGGACAGGGTCGCGGTGCGTCGTTCGGGGTGCAGACGCGAGGCCCAGAGGGCCTCGTCGGCGTAGATGTTGCCGATCCCGGAGACGAGGGACTGGTCCAGCAGCGCCCGCTTGAGCCGGGTGCGCGAGCGGCGCCAGCGGTCGTGGACCGCGTCCGGATCGAACTGCCGGTGGAGGGGGTCGAGCGCGATGTGGGCGGCCGTCGTCGGGATCCGCTCGCCGGTCGCCGGGTCGGTGACGAGGCGGTCCAACCACCAGCCGCCGAAGATCCTCTGGTCCACGAAGCGCAGCTCCGCCTCCCGGCCGTCGGCGGCGATGACGGGCAGACGCAGTCGGAGGTGGGGCGGATCCGGGCGTGTCGCGTCGTCGACCCTCACCTGACCGGACATGCCCAGATGCACGACGACGGCCGCCTCCCCCGCCTCGGCCAAGGGGATCCAGAGGAACTTGCCGCGGCGCATCGGCGCCCCCAGCAGACGGCCGTCCAGGGCCGCGCGGAGCGACTCCTCGCCGCCGGGCGAGCGGCGGAGGCTGCGGGGCTCGAGCACATCGAGGCGGCCGGCGTGCGCGCCGGCCGTGAACGGGAGGAGTCCGCGGCGGACGACCTCCACCTCGGGCAGCTCAGGCATCGCCTGATCAGTCCCGCGCGGTCGGCAGGTCGGCCTCGAGCCGCGCCCAGGACTCGGCCGCGGCGTCGCGTTCGGCCTGCTTCTTCGAGGAGGCGACGGCGGAGGCGTACTCGGTGCCGCCGACCCACAGGGTGGCCCGGAATCGCGGGTCATGCGCCGGGCCCTGCCCGACGATCTCGTAGCGCACGTCGCCGAGGGAATGTCGGGAGGCGGCCTCGGCCACCTTCGTCTTCCAGTCGGTGCCGGCACGGGCGATCTGCGGGTCGTCCAGCAGGGGCAGCACATGACGGTGCACGAGGGCCGCTGCGGCGACGGGGCCGTGGTCGATGTAGGCGGCTCCGATCAACGCCTCGAAGGTGTCCGCGAGGATGGAGTCCTTGTCCGCGCCGCCGGTGCGGCGTTCGCCCTCGCCGAGGCGGATGTGGGCCCCCACTCCGAGCCCGCGGCACACGTGGGCGAGCGCATGGGTGGAGACGATCGACGCCCGGCGGCGGGCCAGGTCGCCTTCGGAGAGGGCCGGGAAGGACTTGAAGAGGTGGTCGGTGACCACGTACCCGAGGACGGCGTCCCCGAGGAACTCGAGGCGCTCGTTGGTCGGCAGGCCGCCCTGCTCGTAGGCGAAGGAACGGTGTGTCAACGCCAGTTCGAGCGTCTCGGACGTGATCGTCACGCCGAGACGCTCGAACAGCGGGTCGGAGTCAGGCGCCGCGTGGCGCCCCTGCCGCGGGGAGGCGGGCGCCATCTCAGGCGTCGGCGACCTTGCGGCCCTTGTACTCGAAGAACAGCGGGGTGCCTGCGGAGTCGGTCTTCAGCTCGGCCTGGTGCGGCAGACGGTAGGAGACACGACCGTTCTCGACGGACTTGATCAGGGTCGGGGCCTGGGCCTTCCACTGGGAACGGCGGGCACGGGTGTTGGCACGGGACATCTTCCGCTTCGGGACTGCCACGACTATCTCTCTTCTGTCTCGGGGGTGGAGGTCTGTTCGGTCTCCGCGAGGGCGGCCAGGGCCGCCCAGCGGGGATCCACTCGCTCGTGGCCGTGCCCTTCGGGCGCGTCCTCGAGCCGGATGCCGCAGTCGGCGCACAGCCCTTCGCAGTCCGGTCGGCAGACCGGCTGGAACGGCAGGGCCGTGACCACGGCATCGCGGAGCACGGGCTCCAGGTCGATCGTCTCGTCGACGACCGCCTGCTGGTCCTCGTCGTCCGTCTCGGACGGGTCGGTCAGGTAGAGCTCCTGCAGGTCGACGGTGAAGCCGACCTCGAGCGGGTCGAGACAGCGGGCGCACTCGCCGCGCAGCTCGACGTCCGCCGTCCCCGTGACGAGGACGCCCTCGTGCACGGACTCCAGGCGGATGTCCACGTCCACGGGATCCCCGGCGGGGACGCCGAGGACGGGGATGGACAGCCCCTCGGGGGCGGGCCACTGCTCAGCGACCTCACGCTGGAGGCCCGTGCTGTGCAGCAGGTCCTTCACCGAGATGACCCACGGGGACGCGGCGTCGCGGTGCGGTGCACTCATCTGCTGACGCTCCTCTCGTCTCGTGGGGCAGACCGTACCCCGGGCACACCGGTGCCCAGGGAGAACCGACTGTCCATCATAACCGGTCGCGCGAGCTCGCGGCAACGCGGCGCGCTCAGAGGTCGGCGCTGTACTCCTTGAGCCAGGCGGTCATGTCCGCGCCGAGTTCGGGGTGGGCCGTGGCGAACTCCACGACGGCCTGCAGGTAGCCGAGCTTGTCGCCGGTGTCGTAGCGGCGGCCCGTGAAGACCACGGCGTGCACGCCGTGCCCCTCGGCGTCGCCGTCGGCGAGAGTCTGCAGGGCGTCGGTCAGCTGGATCTCGCCGCCGCGGCCCGGAGGGGTCCGGTCCAGGACGTCGAACACCGCCGGATGCAGCACGTAGCGGCCGATGACGGCGAGGGTGGACGGCGCATCCTCGCGTGCGGGCTTCTCCACCAGCCCGGAGACGCGGACGACGTCGTCCTCGCCCTCCACCGCCTCGACGGCTGCGACGCCGTAGGAGGAGACGGCCTCCTCCGGCACCTCCATGAGGGCCACCACGGAGCCGCCGTAGCGGGCCTGCACCTCGAGCATGCGCTCGAGCAGCGGATCCTCGGCGTGGATGATGTCGTCCCCGAGCAGCACGGCGAAGGGCTCCTGGCCGACATGACGGCGCGCACAGGCGACCGCGTGGCCGAGGCCGAGGGCCTGACCCTGGCGGACGTAGTGCATGTCACCGACGAGGTCCGACTCGCGGATCATCTCGATGCGACGGGTGTCGCCCTTCCTCTCCAGAGTCGCTTCGAGGGCCGGGTGACGGTCGAAATGGTCCTCCAGGGCGCGCTTGTTGCGGCCTGTGATGACGAGGATGTCGTCCAGGCCCGCGGCCCGGGCCTCGCGCACGACATACTCGATGGCTGGGCGGTCCACGACCGGCAGCATCTCTTTGGGCATCGCCTTGGTGGCCGGCAGGAAGCGCGTGCCGAGGCCGGCGGCCGGGATGACGGCCTTGCAGGCGCGGCGGGCGGAGTCCGGAGCAGACATGGTTCCCCTTCCAGGCGGCCGGGTGCCGCCGTCGAGTTCGGGTGCGGTGGTCTGTGTCGAGTCTAGGCGAGGGCGGACAACTCGCCGGGGAGAGGCGCTCAGCCCGCGAACCGCTGCATCACGGCCGTCGGGACGAACTCGGACACATCGCCGCCGAGGCCGTGCACCTCCTTGATGAGCGAGGAGGACAGATGCGTGTAGCGGGGATCAGCGGAGAGGAACACCGTCTCGATGCCCGTCAGATGGTGGTTCATCGTGGCCATCGGCTGCTCGTACTCCAGGTCCGTGCCGTTGCGCAGCCCCTTGACGATGGCGTTCGCGCCGGCCTCGCGGCAGAACTCGGCCAGCAGCCCGACGCCCATGGGTCTGACCACGACGCCCGCCAGGGACGAGAAGGTGGACTCGACCATCTCGATGCGCTCCTCCATGGAGAAGCGGTAGGTCTTCGCCGGATTCACGGACACGGCCACGACGACCTCGTCGAAGAGGTTGGCCGCACGCGCGATGACCTCCACGTGGCCGTGGTGGAGCGGGTCGAAGGATCCGGGGCAGACGGCTCTGAGCATGGATCCAACCTATCCCACGTGCCCGGAGCGTTCAGTACAGTCGAGCCCATGGCACCCCCGTCGTCCCACGATGTCCACACCCCGTCCGCCGACGCCCCTGCCCCACGCTGGCGGGCGACGGCGGAGGCCGCCGGCCTGCTGAGGCACGGCGTCCCCGCGCCGACGGTCTTCGAGACCATGACGTCCCTCGCCCTCGCGCACGACGCCGTGAACCTGGGCCAGGGGTTCCCGGACCAGGACGGGCCGGACGAGCTGCTCGCCCTGGCCGCCGATGCCGTCCGCACCGGCTCCAACCAGTACGCGCCGGGCACCGGCTCCCCCGCCCTCCGGCAGGCCGTCGCCGAGCACCGCCGCCGCCACTGGGGTGTGGACGAGGACCCGGACACGCAGGTGCTCGTGACCACCGGCGCCACCGAGGCCATCGCCGCCGCGGTCCTCGCGTTCGTCTCCCCGGGCGACGAGGTCGTCACGGTCGAGCCCTTCTACGACGCCCACGCCGCCACGATCGCCCTGGCCGGCGGCCGCCACGTCACCGTCCCTGTGGGCCCGCCGTCCTTCCTCCCGGACCCGGACGAGGTCGCTGCGGCCTTCACGGACCGCACCCGCATGCTCATCCTCAACACGCCGCACAACCCCACCGGAGCCGTCTACCCTCGGCCGCTGCTCGCCCGCCTGGTGGCCCTCTGCGCGGAGCGGGACGTCCTCGTGCTCACGGATGAGGTCTACGACCACCTGGTCTTCGACGGCGAACACGTGACCGGCCGCGCCGTCCCGGGTGCCGAAGACGTGGTGCTCACGGCGTCGTCGGCCGGCAAGTCGCTGGCGGTCACCGGCTGGAAGGTCGGCTGGCTGACGGGTCCGGCGGACCTCGTCGCCGCGGTGAGGGCCGTGAAGCAGTACCTGACGTTCTCCTCCGGGCCGGCGTACCAGCTGGCGGTCGCCGAGTACCTGCCCCGCGCGGACGCCTATCTGGCCGAGCAGCGTGAGCGCTACCGCGCCGGACGAGACCTGCTCGTCTCCGGTCTCCGTGCCGCCGGGCTGGACCCGGTGGTGCCACAGGCCGGCTACTTCGTCACGGTGGACCTCTCCCCGTGGGGAGTGGAGGATGCCCGGGCCGCCGCCGAGGACTGGATCCGCACGGCCGGGGTCTGCTCCATCCCGGTCTCGGCCCTGTGTCGCGCGGACGGCGACACCATGCGCTCCTGGCTCCGCCTCGCCTTCTGCAAGGACGCCTCGGTCATCGGCGAGGGCATGGACCGCCTGGTCCGGCACGCGGCCTCGCTGCGCGGCTGAGCCCGCCTCCTTTCCGACGACGGCCCCTCGGCCCCGGCCTCTGCCTCCCCCGGTCTCGTGGCCAGGCGGCGACCGCCTGGGCCGAGGCGCCGTCGTCGTGGTGGCAGGCCCGGAGGGCCGGGGTGCCCGACGGCCACGGCTCAGCGCACGTCCTGCCAGAAGTAGAGCGCGGTCTCGCCGTAGGTGCGCACGTCGACCTCCTCGAGCCCCTCGGGACGGGTCGGCGGCGCGCTGCGTGCGGAGCGCTCGAGCACGAGCAGCCCTCCGGGGGTCAGTGACGCGGCCGCCGACACGAGGACGCCGTCGAGTTCCGGGCCGTCGAGCGGGTAGGGAGGATCGGCCAGGATGAGGTCGGCCTCCGTCCGCCGCGCGAGGAAGCGCTCGACCGACTGGCCGAGGGCTGTGCCGGCACGCCGGCCGAGGGCCCGGTTGACGGCATCGGTGTTGCGGCGGCAGACCTCGAGCGCCGTCCGGTCCCGCTCCACGAGGGTGGCGGAGCGGGCGCCGCGGCTGAGGGCCTCCAGGCCCAGTGCGCCGGAGCCGGCGTAGAGGTCGAGCACCACCGTGTCCTCGCACCAGTCGCGGGACTGGAGCCAGGAGAAGAGGGCCTCCTTGGTCCGGTCCGTGGTCGGACGGGTGTCCGAACCACGGACGGAGGCCAGGGGCATGCCGGAGGCGGCGCCGGCGATGATGCGGCTCATGGCAGGTCGGTCATCCCTTCTCGGCGTAGTCGGCTGCGTGGGCGTGGGCCGCCTCCCAGCGCCGGACCTCCGCGACGGCACCGGGCCAGCCCTCGAGGCCGGCGTCCGCGGTGAGCGCGGCGGAGACCGCGTGGGCGGCCAGGGAGACGAGGCCGGCGTCCGCCACGACGTCCAGGTGGGCCAGACCGGACTGCATGCCGGACTGGGCCGCGCCGAGCACGTCGCCGACGCCGCGGCTGCGCAGGTCCTCCTGCGCGATGAGCATGCCGTCGTCGGTCCGCTCGAGGACCTGGAGCCGGTCGAGCGAGGGGTGTCCGTCCGGCAGGCGGGTGACGAGCAGACACACGGCGGGGTCGGGACCGCGGCCGATGCGGCCCCGGAGCTGGTGGAGCGTGGAGAGGCCGAAGTCCTCGGCGTCCAGGACGGCCATGACGGTGGCGTTGGGGACGTCCACACCGACCTCCACCACGGTGGTGGCCACGAGGACGTCGGTCTGTCGCTCCGCGAACGCGCGCATGGCGTCCTCCTGCTCCGCCTGGTCCATGCGGCCGTGGACCATGTCCAGGCGCACGCCGGACAGGGCCGGCAGGTGCTCCAGGCGGCGGACCATCTCCTCCACATTGGCATGGGCGGGGTCCCCGGGGTCCGGGTCGATGCGCGGGCAGACCACGAACGCCTGGTTCCCCGCGGCCACGTGCTCGGCGATCAGCTCCCACACGCGGGCGATGATCCGCGGACCATGGGCCATGCGGGCCACGTGGGTGGACACGGGCTGCCGACCGCGCGGCAGACCGCGCAGGACGGTGAGGTCCAGGTCGCCGAAGACGGTCATGGCCACCGACCGCGGGATGGGCGTGGCGGACATGACGAGCAGGTGGGTGCCGGGGTTGGCCTCGCGCAGGGATTGGCGCTGGTCCACGCCGAAGCGGTGCTGCTCGTCCACCACGGCCAGACCGAGGTCGAAGAAGCCCACCGTGGAGGAGAGCACGGCGTGCGTGCCCACGACGATGCCCGCCTCCCCCGAGGCCAGCTTGAGCAGGGCCTGCCGCCGCTCGGCGGTGCGCTGGGAGCCGGTGAGCAGCACGACCTCGGTGGCGGGTCCGTCCGCGGCGGCGAGGGTGCCGCCCTCGGCCAGCTCGCCCATCAGGGCCAGCAGGCTGCGGTGGTGCTGCTGGGCGAGGACCTCCGTGGGGGCGACGAGGGCGGCCTGCCCCCCGGCGTCGACCACCTGCAGCATGGCGCGCAGCGCGACGAGCGTCTTGCCCGCTCCCACATCCCCCTGGAGCAGCCGGCTCATGGGCTCGCGGGAGTCGAGGTCCGCGGCGATCGCGGCGCCGACCTCCTCCTGGCCCGCGGTGAGCGCGAAGGGCAGCCGGGCGTCCAGCGCCTCGAGCAGTCCGCCGGGCCGCAGCGGGCGCGGGGTGGCCAGAACAGTGCGGGCATCGGCGCGGCGCACGGCCAGGGACGCCTGGACCACGCAGGCCTCGCGCAGGGCCAGCGCCCGGCGCGCCGGGCCCACGTCGGCGAGCTCCGCCGGGGTGTGCAGGTCGCGGTAGGCCTGATCGATGGGCGGCAGCGGCGCGGGCAGGTTCAGCTCGGCGGCGGCGCGGGCGCGCAGGTCATCGGTGAGGACCTCTGGCACGGCGGACCAGTCCACCGCGTCCAGGACGGTCATCACCGCGGTGCGGACGACCCAGCTGGGCAGCTTGCCGGTGGCGCGGTAGAGGGCGAGGGGGCGCAGGTCGGCCTCGGTGGCCTCGGCGTCGTCGGCCAGGAGCGTGAAGTCCGGGTTGTTCAGGGTCACCCGGTCCCGGTAGACCGTGGTCTTTCCCTGGAACATCGCACGCCGTCCCGGCACGAGGCGGCGTCGGGCGTCGTGGCCGTTGAAGAAGGCCATGGACAGGGACGCCCCGGGGCCGGCGGGGGTGTCCGGGTCCGCCACGGTCACGTCCACGATGAATCCGCTGCGGCTGCGCATCCGGCGGGTGGTGACGGAGCGCACCTCGGCCACGACGGTGACCTCGGCGTCGATCGGCAGCTGGGCGATCCGGGTCAGCTCGCCGCGTTCGATCCAGCGCCGCGGGACGTGGTCGAGCAGCCCGCCGACGGTGGTGATCTTCAGCTCGCGGGCGATCCGGTCCGCCGTCTTGCCGCCGAGGACGCCGGACAGCGGCAGGTCGAACGGGTGGGTGGCCGCGCCGACGCCGGCCTCAGCGCCCGCCATGGGCATGGGCGTGGTCGTCGTGGCCGCCGGTCAGGTCGCTGACGCGCAGGTCCTGCGGCTCGCCGGCCTCGTGCAGCAGCGACTCGACGGCCTCCGCTTGAGGCACATGCACGTGCACGCGCCACGGGACGGGGCTCTGGGGGTCCTCCCCGCGGCGTGTCGGCGCCACGATGACCGAGTCTCCGACCTCGGTGAGCCGGTGGCGGAGCGTGGCCGCTCCGATGGGGTCGAGCTCGATCGTGCACATGACCTCGACGCCGCCCTCGGCGCCCGCGGCCTCGGCGGTGATTCCCTCCGCATAGCCGTGCAGGCCCTCGGTGAGCTCGGTGTCCGAGTCCTCGTCCAGCATCACGGCGCGCAGCGCCTCGAAGACGAGGAGCAGCCCGACGGCGCCCGCGTCCACGACCGCGGCCCTGCTGAGCTCGTCCAGTTGCCACTCGGTCGCCTCCACGGCCGTCCGGGCATCGCGCACGCAGGCGCTCACCGTCTCCTCGAGCACGGCCCTCGTCTCGACCGGCCGGTCCTCTGCGACGGCTCGGCGCAGGGTCTGCGCGACGCTCTGCCGGACGACGCCCAGGACGGACAGCATCGTGCCTTCCCTGGGGTCGGACAGGGCCGTCCGCGCCGCGGTGTCCGCCCGGTGCAGGGCCGCCGCCAGCGCCGGTGCGGTCAGGGCCTCCAGGCCGCGCAGCGGATCCGCCATCCCTGCCACCATGACGGCCAGGAGGGTGCCGGAGTTGCCCTGCGCGGAGGACAGCGCCGCGGCTCCGGCGCGCGCGAGCGTGGCACCGATGTCCACGGGGCCGTCCTCCTGGCAGTCCACGGCGGCGTGGGCGGCAGCCATGGTCGCGTGCATGTTGCTGCCGGTGTCCGCGTCCGGCACCGGAAAGACGTTGAACGCGTTCAGCCGTTCGGCGGCCTGCCCGAGCAGCTGTTCGGAGCAGGCCAGCCAGCGGACGATGCGCGGGGGCCTGGGGGTGTGCGTCACTGATCGAGCACCTCGTCCAGAGTGCCGGTGCGGATGCCCTCGCCGATGCGGCGGATGGAGGCCCAGTCCGGCCACACGACGGCCTGATCGCCGGCCCATCCCGCGCCCAGGGTCGGCACGGTGCTCACGTTGATGTCGTCGCTTCGGACGTTGCGCATGGACCAGGCCAGATCGAACAGCCTGCCCGAGTCGAGGCTCTCGTCGAACGTCAGGTAGGGGGCGAGCGCGTTGACCGAGTTCCGCACGGAGTTGGGGTCCGTGAGGGTCGTGCGGGACATGGCCTTGGTGATGATCGCCTTCACCAGGCGCTGCTGGTTCTCCACGCGGGAGTAGTCGCCGTCGCCGAAGGCGTAGCGCTCGCGGGCATAGACGATGGCCTCCTCGCCGCTGAGGTGGATGTTGCCCTCAGCGAAGGAATGGCGCCCGCTGGTGAAGGCCCGCGGGTTGTACAGATCGACGCCGCCGAGGGCGTTCACCAGGTCGCGGAAGCCGACCATGTCCACGGCGACCACGTGGTCCACGCGGGCCTGGAACATGTTCTCGATCGTGGAGACCGCCAGCGGCACGCCGCCGAGCTGGTATGCGGCGTTGAGCTTGCGGTCGCCGTGCCCGCGGATCGGCAGCCAGGTGTCACGCATGATGGACATGACCTGGATGTTCTCCCGGTCGCCGGGGACGTGGACCCACATCATGGTGTCGGAGCGGCCGATGCCGGTGATGCGGGCGATGTCCGTGTCCTCGCCGTCCGTGAGATCACCGGAGTCGGCGCCCAGCAGCAGGAAGTTCACGGCCTTGCCGTCGATCTCCTCGTCTGAGCTGGAGGCCTCCGGGCCCTGGACATCGCCGGGGCCGGTGACCTCGGGCATCACCACGGAGCCGTTGTTCCCGCCTGCTTCGGCTCCGCCGGAGCCCTCGGAAGTGCCGCCGCCGGAGCCGTCCTCCGCCCCGTCGCCGCGGCCCTGCCCCGCACCGCCGCCGAACTGCGGGCGCAGGGACTCCTCGGGGAACACGCTCCCCTCGAACTTCTTGACGTCGTCCACGGTCTTCGCGATCCCGCCCACGTAGACGGCCACCACGGCGCCGGCCGCGATGAGCGCCAGCAGCAGCACGCCGACGACCACCATGAGGCCACGGCGGCGCCGGCGCGGACGCCGCCCGGTGTTCGGTTCGGTCGTCTGCTCAGTGGAATGGCTCACGTGGTGCGCTCCTGGGGCTCGGGAGGTCATGGCCGCGCTCCCGTGGCGCGGACGTGTCAGGAATACGCCTCCATGCTAGCGGCCGTTCCCGAGACTAGACTGGACGTCGTGCGTCCTCTCCCCGCCTCCAGCGCCCGGGCCGGCCTCGTCCTGGCCGGCGTCGTCCTGCTCGCCTCCGGCTGTGCGGACGGCCGCATCGCCTCCGTCTCCGCGGCCGAGAACGCGGCAGACCCGGCCTGCGCCCCGGCGATGATCGCCATGCCCGACGAGATCGGCGACCACTCACTCCGTCCCACGGACAGCCAGGCCACCGCGGCCTGGGGTGATCCCGCCGCCGTCGTCCTGCGCTGCGGCGTGGAGCCGCCGGCACCCACCACGGATCAGTGCATCTCCGCCGAGGGCGTCGACTGGGTCGTCAGCGAGGAGGGCGAGAACTGGCGAATCACCACCTACGGCCGCTCCCCCGCCGTGGAGGTGCTGTTCGCCCAGGATCGGGTCAGCTCCGACAGCGTCATGGTCACCCTCGCCTCGGCGGTCGGCCGCATCCCGGCCGAGCGCGGCTGCGTGAACCTGCAGGACGCCGACGAGGTCGGCTGAACCGACGTCGAGGCGCTCCATGGTGCACTGGAGCACTGACGCGGGTGCACCCCGGCACTGACGCGCTGATCACCGGTCCGACGTCCTGGGGACCGGTGCGGGTGCGCGGCCGTCGTCGTCCCGTCCTCCAGCGGAGGGATGCGGCCGGGCCGGTCCTCAGTGCAGGCCGGCGCCGCGCTCCAGGGCCAGCTCGACGAGCTCGGTGATCAGCTGCGAGTAGGGGATGCCGCTGCGCTCCCAGAGCGCCGGGTACATGCTGATCGGAGTGAAGCCGGGCATCGTGTTGATCTCGTTGATCACCCAGCGGCCGTCCGGGGTGTAGAAGAAGTCGCAGCGGGCCAAGCCGGCGCCGTCGATGGCCTCGAAGGCCCGCACGGCGAGCTCCTGCAGGCGTGAGATCTCCTCCTCCGGCATTTCTGCGGGGCAGGACAGCTGCGCGGCGTCGTCGTCCTGGTACTTGGCCTCGAAGTCGTAGAACTGGTGGTCGCCGGTCTGTTCCACCACCACGATCTCACCGGGCAACGACGCGCGCGGGACGTCCGTGCCGTGGCCGTCCAGGACGGCGCACTCGATCTCCCGGCCGAGGATGCCTGCCTCCACGACGACGCGCGGGTCGAACCGGCGCGCCTCCTCCACCGCGGCGCGCAGCTCGGCGGGCTCGGCCACGCGGGTGATGCCGAAGGACGAGCCGGCACGCGCAGGCTTGACGAACAGCGGGTATTCGAGGGAGCCCGCGCGCTCCAGGGCGGAGTCGGCGTCGCGCTGCCAGTCGCGGTCCGTGATGGTCTCCCAGGGTCCGACTTCCAGGCCGGCGGCCTGGAAGGCGACCTTCATGAAGTGCTTGTCCATGCCGACGGCGGAGGCGAGCACGCCGCAGCCCACGGCCGGCAGGTTGAGCGTCTCGAACAGGCCCTGGACGGTGCCGTCCTCGCCGAAGGGACCGTGCAGCAGCGGGAAGACGACGTCCACCCGACCCAGACAGGCTCCGTCGGAGTCCACGAGCTCGGTCGTGCCGTCCGAGGCCGCGCGCAGCGAGACCGGACGGGTCGGCTCGGGGACCTCCGGCAGGGAGCCGTCGCGCAGGCTCCACTGCGTGGGGTCCATGTCCTCGACGGACCACAGGCCCGAGCGGGCGACACCCACCGGAACCGGCTCCCACCGTTCGGTGTCGATCTCGCGCAGGACGTTCGCCGCGGTCACGCAGCTGACGGGATGCTCGCTGGAGCGGCCGCCGAACAGCAGAAGGACGCGCGGACGCTCGGTGACGGCGGAGGTGGTCATGCGCGGTGTCCTTCCGATTTCAGGTTGCGGGAGAGCAGCAGGTCGGCCAGTGTCGCGACCTCGAGACGGCCGGACACGACCGCGTTGATGGCTTCGCTGATGGGCATCTCGACGTCGTGGCGGCGGGCCAGGTCGACCACGGCGGACACCGACTTGATGCCCTCGGCGGTCTGCTTCATCGAGGCGACGGCCTCGTCCACGCCCATGCCGGTGCCGATGAGGCGTCCCGCGCTGCGGTTGCGGGACAGCGGCGAGGCGCAGGTGGCGACGAGGTCGCCGAGACCGGCCAGGCCGGCCATCGTCTCCGGGCGGCCGCCCACGGCGATTGCCAGACGCGTGGTCTCGGCCAGGCCGCGGGTGATCACGGAGGCCTTCGAGTTGTCCCCCAGGCCCTGGCCGTCGCAGATGCCGACGGCGAGGGCGATGACGTTCTTGACGATGCCGCCGATCTCCACGCCCACGACATCCGTGTTGGTGTAGGGGCGGAAGGTGCGCCCCGCGGTCATCGCGGCGATGGCCTCCGCGGTCTCCGCGGACTCGGAGGCGACGACGGTGGCGGTCGGCTCGCCACGGGCGATCTCGAGGGCCAGGTTCGGACCGGACACGACGGCGAAGCGCTCCGGGGGCACGCCGAGCGCAGAGGCACACACCTGGGACGGACGCTCGCCGGTGCCGCGTTCGAGGCCCTTCACCAGGGAGACCACGATCGCGTCCTCGGCGATGGAGTCCTTGACGGTGGTGAGCGTCTCGCGGACGTGCTGTGCGGGCACGGCGACCACCACGACGGCGGCGTCGGACACGGCCTGGTGGATGTCGGTCACCGCGGAGATGTTCTCCGGCAGATCGATGTCCGGCAGATACTCCGGGTTGCGATGCCCCAGGGTGATGGCGTCCGCGATCTCCCGGCGGCGGGACCAGAGCACGATCCGGTCGGCACGGCGTCCTTCCGGGGAGGTGCTGGAGCCCATCACGGCGGCGAAGGCGGTGCCCCAGCTGCCGGCGCCGAGGACGGCGACGCGTCCGGGGCGGCTCACGCGGCGCCCTCGCGTCGGCCGGTGCGCATGTCCCACCTGCCAGCCGGCGGATGCTCGCCGCGGAGCTCGGCCACGAGCGCGGTGAGCGCGTCCATCATGCGGTCGGTCCCTGCCTTGAGGTTCTCCCGGGTGGGCCTGCGGCCACGCAGGTCGGACAGATCGACGGGCTCGCCGACCACGATGCGCAGACGCTTGGGCGGGAACAGCGACGGCTTGCCCTTGTACGGCAGCACCTCCTGCGTGCCCCACTGGGCGACGGGCACGAGCGGAACACCGGTCTGCAGCGCCAGGCGCACGGCACCGGAGCGGCCGGTCATCGGCCAGCCCTCCGGGTCGCGGGTGACGGTGCCCTCGGGGTAGACGATGATGACGCCGCCCTCCGTGAGGACGTCCCGCGCGGTGTCCAGGGACTTGGCGGCATCCCCGCCGCGCTCCACGGGGATCTGGCGCAGGCCCGTGAGGATCTGCTGCAGCGGCGCGACCTTCCACAACTCGGCCTTCGCCAGGAACGTCGGCACCAGGCCCTGGTTGTAGACCATGTGGGCGATGTCCAGCGGATCGAACTCGGAGATGTGGTTGGCCACGACGATCGCACCGGTCTTCGGCAGCCGCTCCGTGTGCAGCCACTGCTGGCGGGTCAGCAGGCGCATGGCGGGACGCACGATGGCCGCTGCCGCGGCGTAGCCTGCGCGGACGCCGAACGGTGCCCGCGAGCGCGGGGACTTCTCCCGGCGCGCCATCAGGACTCGTCCGAGAGCTCGACGTCCGCGCCGAGGGCGAGCAGCTTGTCCATGAAGTGCTCGTAGCCGCGGTTGATGATCTCCAGGCCGGTGGCCTTCGAGGTCCCCTCGGCCGCCAGGGCGGCGATGAGGTGGGAGAAGCCGCCTCGCAGGTCCGGGATGTCGAAGGTGGCGCCCTTGAGCCGGACCGGACCCGAGATCACGGCCGAGTGCAGGAAGTTGCGCTGGCCGAACCGGCACGGGATGGAGCCGAGGCACTCGCGGTGCAGCTGGATGGAGGCGCCCATGCGGACGAGGGCGTCGGTGAAGCCGAAGCGGTTCTCGTAGACCGTCTCGTGCACGATCGACACGCCCGTCGCCTGGGTGAGCGCCACCACGAGAGGCTGCTGCCAGTCGGTCATGAAGCCGGGGTGCACGTCGGTCTCGAGCACGAGCGGGTTCAGCTCACCGCCGGCGTGCCAGAAGCGGATGCCCTCGTCGGTGACGTCGAACTCGCCGCCGATCTTGCGATACGTGTTCAGGAAGGCGGTGAGGTCGCGCTGGGAGGCGTGGCGCACGAAGATGTCTCCCCCGGTGGCCAGGGCCGCCGAGGCCCAGGAGGCGGCCTCGTTGCGGTCCGGCAGGGACGTGTGGTTGTAGCCGCGCAGCGTGGAGACGCCCTCGATGCGGATGGTGCGGTCGGTCTGGACCGTGATGATCGCACCCATCTTCTGGAGGACGGCGATCAGGTCGTGGATCTCCGGCTCGACGGCGGCGCCCTTGAGCTCGGTGATGCCCTCGGCCTTCACGGCGGTGAGCAGGACCTGCTCGGTGGCGCCCACCGACGGGTAGGGCAGCTCGAGCTTGGCGCCGTGGAGGCCCTTGGGGGCGGAGATGGAGATGCCGCCGGGGCGCTTGTCCACGACCGCGCCGAAGTTGCGCAGGACCTCGAGGTGGTAGTCGATCGGCCGGTCGCCGATCTTGCAGCCGCCGAGGTCCGGGATGAAGGCCTCCCCGATCGCATGCATCAGCGGGCCGCAGAAGAGGATCGGGATGCGGGAGTCGCCGGCGTGCGCGTCGATCTCCGCGGACTTCGCCTGCTTGACCCCGGCCGGGTCCATGGTGATGGAGCCGGCCTGGCTGTCCCAGTCGACGGTCACACCATGGAGCTCGAGCAGGGCGCTCACGACGTCGACGTCCTTGATCTCCGGGATGCTGCGGAGCACGGACGGGGTGTTGCCCAGCAGGGCGGCGACCATCGCCTTCGGCACCAGGTTCTTGGCGCCGCGGACGGTGACCTCTCCGGTCAGGGGCTTGCCGCCCTGGATCGTGAGCAACTTGGCCATAGCAGTGGTCCTCCCTCGCCGCGGGGTGGCGCAGCGTCGGTTCATGCCCACCGCCGGGCGGCGGGCCAGGTCTCTGCCGACCGGGACGCGCGGGGGCGCCCGGGCCGGGAATCACCCTTCAGCATAGGCGGTACCGCCGGTCCCGACACAGTGGCGCCCCGCTCCGGCACGCAGTCCGCTGTGCGCGAATGGTCACACCGGACCGCGCCGGGCGGGGCGGTCCGTCCGGGACGGCTCCTCCGGGTGGACCGGCTCGGGCCCGAGGGTGGACCGGCTCGGGCCCGGTCTGCGTCAGCTCGCGGCCGTGCGGGCCGGCAGGGTCCTCGGCGTGAAGTCCGGTCGCCCTGACTCGTAGGCGGTGATGGCCTCCTCCTCGCCGAGGGTGACGGCGATGTCGTCGAGCCCCTCGAGCAGGCGGTGCCGGGTCTCGTCGTCCAGCTGGAAGGACGTGGTGAAGGAGCCACAGGTCACGGTGCGGGAGAGGAGGTCCACGGTGACGGATGCGCCGGGCTGGTTCTCCAGCTCCTTCCAGATCCGCTCGATGTCCGCCGCCTCCACCTGAGCCGCCACGAGGCCCTGCTTGGCGGCGTTGCCGCGGAAGATGTCCGCGAAGCGCGGCGAGAGCACGGCGCGGAAGCCGTAGTCCTTGAGCGCCCAGACGGCGTGCTCGCGGGAGGAGCCGGTGCCGAAGTCCGGCCCGGCCACCAGCACGGTGCCGGCGGAGTACGGCTCGGTGTTGAGGATGAACTCCGGGTCCTGGCGCCAGCCGGCGAACAGGGCGTCGTCGAAGCCGGTGCGGGTGATCCGCTTCAGGTAGACGGCGGGGATGATCTGGTCCGTGTCCACGTTGGACGCGCGCAGCGGGACGCCGATGCCGGTGTGGGTGGTGAACTTCTCCATGGCTCAGGCCTCCTGGGGGACGCGGTCGAGGGCGGGCAGGTCGGACGGGCTCGCCAGACGGCCCAGCACGGCGGTCGCCGCGGCCACGACCGGCGAGACCAGGTGGGTGCGGCCTCCCTTGCCCTGGCGGCCCTCGAAGTTGCGGTTCGAGGTGGAGGCGCAGCGCTCCCCCGGCTCCAGCTGGTCCGGGTTCATGCCGAGGCACATGGAGCAGCCGGCGAAGCGCCACTGGGCGCCGAAGTCCTCGAAGATGCGGTCGAGGCCCTCCTCCATCGCCTGCAGACGCACGCGGGCGGACCCCGGCACGACCATGACGCGCACCCCCTCGGCCTTCTTCCGCCCCTCCACCACGGAGGCGAAGGCGCGCAGATCCTCGATCCGGGAGTTGGTGCACGAGCCCATGAACACGGTGTCCACCGCGATGTCCTTCATGGCGGTTCCCGCCTCGAGGCCCATGTACTGCAGCGCCTTGGCGGCGGCGGCCTGCTCGTCCGGGTCGGAGAAGGACTCCGGATGCGGGACGGCGTCGTTCAGGCTGACGCCCTGGCCGGGGTTGGTGCCCCAGGTGACGAACGGCTCGAGCGTGTCCGCGTCGATCACGACCTCGGCGTCGAAGACGGCGTCCTCGTCGGTGCGCAGGGTCCTCCAGTGCTCGACGGCGGCGTCCCAGTCGGCGCCCTCGGGAGCGTGGGGGCGGCCCTTGATGTACTCGAACGTGGTGTCGTCCGGAGCGACCATGCCGGCGCGGGCTCCGGCCTCGATGGACATGTTGCAGATGGTCATGCGCGCCTCCATGGAGAGGGAGCGGATGGCCTCGCCGCGGTACTCGAGCACGTACCCCTGCCCTCCACCGGTGCCGATCTTCGCGATGACGGCGAGGATGAGGTCCTTCGCGGTCACGCCCTCACGGAGGGTGCCCTCCACGGTGATCGCCATGGTCTTGAACGGCTTGAGCGGCAGTGTCTGGGTGGCGAGCACGTGCTCGACCTCGGAGGTGCCGATGCCGAACGCCAGCGCGCCGAACGCGCCGTGCGTGGAGGTGTGGGAGTCGCCGCAGACCACCGTCATGCCGGGCTGTGTCAGGCCCAGCTGGGGTCCGACGACGTGCACGATGCCCTGTTCCCGGTCGCCCAGGGAGTGCAGGCGGATGCCGAACTCCTCGGCGTTGGAGCGCAGGGCCTCGATCTGCGTGCGGGAGGTCGGGTCGGCGATCGGCCGGTCGATGTCCAGCGTCGGGGTGTTGTGGTCCTCGGTGGCGATCGTCAGGTCCGGCCTGCGCACGGGGCGGCCGGCCAGTCGCAGGCCCTCGAAGGCCTGCGGGCTCGTGACCTCGTGGAGCAGGTGGAGGTCGATGTAGAGCAGGTCGCGGCCGCGGGCCGCTCCCTCGCCCTCTCCGCGGACGACCACGTGCTCGTCCCAGACCTTCTCCGCCAGCGTGCGCCCGCGGGAGGTCTCGTGTGTGCCGGTCATGCGGCGCTCCTTCGTCGGTTTCGGGCCGGGCCGGTCAGGCCTGGCCCCGGGTTGTCGTCCAGGCCAGGGATGGCGGCCCGGTGCGGGGCCAGAGGTGGCGGCCCGTCACTGTCTTCACTGTCATCCTCGAGCCCAGGCGTGTCGACATCCGGTCGCCTCGGTTCCGCCATGCGGACACCACGGCGAGGTCCTCGCCTCACCCCGGGGCCGCCGATTCCGCGTCATGATGCGGGCGAGGCGCGTCATACAGCGACTTCCGCATGGTGAGATGGATACCCTCACATCATGAGCAATGCCTCCTCCTTGCCTCCCCGTCCGGCCACGACCGCCCAGACGGACCTGCTGGGCCACCGTGAGCCCAGCGGCGTGGGCGTCGTGGACAAGTCCGCCGCGATCCTCGACGCCCTCGAGTCCGGCCCTGCGACCCTGGCCCAGCTCGTGACCACCACGGGGATCGCCCGCCCGACCCTCCACCGTCTCGCCGCGGCGCTGACCCACCACCGGCTGGTGGGCAAGGACCTCCACGGCCGTTATGTCCTGGGCTCGCGCCTGACGGAACTGGCCTCGGCGGCAGGTGAGGACCGGCTGACGACCGCCGCCGGCCCCGTCCTGCTCTGGCTGCGCGACGCCACGGGCGAGAGCTCCCAGGTCTTCCGCCGCCAGGCCGACGCCCGCGTCTGCGTGGCCTCCGCCGAGCGGCCCGTCGGCCTGCGCGACACCATTCCGGTCGGCACGCGCATGTCCATGAAGGCCGGCTCCGCCGCCCAGGTGCTGCTGGCCTGGGAGGACCACGAACGCCTCGTCGACGGGCTGGCCGGCGCCGTCTTCACGCCGACCGTCCTGGCCGCGGTCCGCCGTCGCGGCTGGGCACAGTCCCTGGCCGAACGCGAGCCGGGCGTCGCCTCCGTGTCCGCCCCGGTGCGCGGGCCTTCGGGCCGCGTGATCGCCGCCGTGTCCATCTCCGGGCCGCTCGAACGCCTCACCCGTCAGCCCGGCCGCGTGCACGCCGACGCGGTGGTCGCCGCGGCCACCCGGCTCACCGAACTCATCCGCGCAGGCGAGGCCTGAGCGCGCCATAGGCGGGCCAGGGCCCCGACCGTCTCGGTCGGGGCCCTGGTGCCTCGGTGTGCACGCTCCGCCGGCGGCCGGCCGGCCCCGGTGCCGCGGCGCACCGATGCAGTTCAGGCGAAGTGGTCCCACCCGGCCTCGCCCAGCAGCCGATGGCCGGCCGGCACGCTTGACGACGACGGCACCGCACCGATCACCCGGAAGCCGGGCGGAACGCCGTGGCCGGGTCGCACGACGGCCAGCAGACCGTAGTCCTCTCCCCCGCCGAGCACCCATTCCTCCGGGGCGATCTCCAGCAGCCGGCCGAGCCTGCGCAGCGGTGCGGCCGCCTCGGCGACCCAGGCCTCGTCAGCCCAGAGCTGCACGCCGTTGGCCGCCGCAAGCCGGTCCGCGTCCCGGCCGAGCCCGTCCGAGACGTCCATCCCGCAGGCGAGTGCGCCGGCGCCGGCGGGCCCGGCCCCCAGCGGCGGCCGGGGGCGCAGCTGGGCGCGAACGGCACGGACGAGCTCACGTGGACCGGGACGGTCCTGAGGCGCCAGTGCATGCCAGCGCTCCTCAAGCTCGGCGCGGTCGGTGAGCAGCAGGGCGAGCCCCGCCGCCGCCCAGCCCGGCGCGCTCCCGGCGTGGACCACGGCGCCGCCCTCGCTGCGGACCGCCGCGAGGTCCTGCTCCCCCATGGTCCGGCGCAGCACGCCGTGGGCTCCGGGCCGGCCGAGCACGGTGACGGCCAGTCCCGCACGGTCGGCGCCGCCGAGGTCGCCGCCGGCCACCCGGCACTCGTCCGCGCCCAGACGCAGCAGGGCGGTGGCGAGGCCGCGGGCGACGCCGGCGATCCAGGCCGCCTCGGTCCGCCGCGGTCCCGTCAGAGCCATGACGAGTGCCGTGGGCACTCCGCCCATCGCGTTGATGTCGGAGAGGTTCTGCGCCGCGGCCTTCCAGCCGACGTCGAAGCCACGGGTGCGGACGCCGGCCGGCCAGGTCGGCAGCCAGTCGTGGCCCTCGGCCATGGAGTCCGTGGAGACGAGGGTGCCGCCGGGCGACACCGGCAGCAGGGCCGCGTCGTCCCCGATGCCCACGCTGCCCTCCGGCCACGGACGGCGTTCTTCGACCACGGCCAGCTCCCGGCCGATCAGGCGCAGCACTCCGGCCTCGCCCAGACCGGCGAGCGTCCGGGCGCCGTCGTCGTGGTGCTCAGCGGCGGGCACGGGGGCCTCCCCGCCCGGCATCTGCGCCCCGGGCCCGGGCGAGGGCGGCCCGGAAGTCCGCAAGCCGGGCGATCTCCTCCTCCACCGGACGGATGACCTCGCGGCGGCCGACCTCGGTGGTGGCCTCCTCGAGGCGGCGGCGCGCCCTGCGGCCCCGTCCGCGCGCCGCGAGCCGGGCGAGCGGGATCGCCATCAGCGCCAACAGGATGCCGAGGGCGATGCCTGCGACCAGCAGGAGCGTCGGCAGCGGGAAGCCCTCCACCTGCGGTGCCTCGGGCAGGTGGAACTGCAGGTACGCGGCCAGCGCATAGACACCGAGCCAGCCGGCGCCCACCACTGCGGTGAGCAGGGCCAGCCACTGGAGCACGTTGAACACCGGCCACCACCACGAGCCCTTGCCGGCCTGGAGGTCGGTGCCGGCGATGGCCTGGTCCACGGCGTCCGGCAGCCGCTCCTGGCGGCTGCGGCCGGCCCGGCGGATCGAGGCCTCCCACGGCTCGGGGGCGCCGGCGGAGGCATCGATGACGAGCGAACGGACTGCGGCGGCCACGGCGGCCTTCTGAGTGCCGCTGCGCTCCGGCAGGGAGGTGCGGTGCAGCGACGGATCGTGCTCCGGGGCGTCCCCGTCCCGCCGCGGCAGCGGACGGGACGGCAGCAGGTGCAGCCGACGCAGCGGGTCCGTGCGGAAACGGTGGGTCCAGCGCAGCACGGGCCAGCCCGTGGCGCGGGTGGCGCGCAGGCGGTAGGACCCCTCGACCGCACGGACCACGGCGGGCACGCCGCCGGCCACGGCGAGGTCACGGCCGAGGCGCTCTGCCCTGCCGGAGCCGACGCCGGCAGGCTCTCCCTCGCCGGAGGCGGCGTCCAAGGCGTCCGCGTGGGCGGCGACGTCCGCGGACAGGCGTGCGGAGGCGGCGCCGCGCTCGGCGACGATGCGGGCGATCTGCGCGCCGACCTCGTCCAGGCCCTCTCCGGTGCGGGCGGAGGCGGCCATGACCCGCACATCTCCCAGCCCGTGGCCGGTGAGCATGCGACGCAGGGAGGCGATGACCTCGTCCCGGTCGCGCACCTGGATGCGATCCACCTGGTTGAGGACCACCAGGGTCACAGCGGCGTGGGAGCCCATGGTGGCCAGGAAGTCGCGGTGCAGCACGGCGTCGGCATACTTCTCCGGATCCACCACGAAGACGAGCACGTCCACGTGTCCGGCGAGACGTTCGGTGACCGTGCGGTTCTCGCGGACCACGGAGTCCACGTCCGGCAGGTCCAGCAGGATCAGGCCGGTGGCGTCGGCACCCTCGCGGCGGCCGATCCCGAACAAGCCCTGACGGCCCTGGTCCAGGTGCGGGGCGTCGTCCAGAAGATGGCGCTGCTTCACGCCGAGCCAGTCCAGCAGCGCGGCGGCGCCGCCGCCCTCGCCCGTCTGGTCCTGGCCGCGGCCCACGCCCCAGACGGCGGCGAGCGCCTCGGAGGTGGTCGGACGGGTGGCCGCCACACGGGCCAGCTCGCGGCCGGTCAGGGCGTTGAACAGGGAAGACTTGCCGGAGCCGGTGGCCCCGAAGAAGCCCACCACCGTGTGGTCCGCAGAGAGCGAGGTCCGCACGGAGGCGGCGTCCATGGCGGCGTGGGCGTCGTCCACCACGGGGTCCGGCAGGCGGTCACGGCCGAGTTCCGCGGCCTCGCCCAGGGCGGCCAGACGGTCGTGCAGGCTCGGGGCGGTGCTGCGGCTCATGCGTGGTCCTCCTCCGGGTCCACGATGGACACGGCCTCGTCATCCAGGTCCTGGGCGTGGTGCCCGCCGGATCGGGCCGCGTCGGTGTCGGTGCCGGGCGCCCCGACGGTCGTCGGGGTTCCGGAGAGGCCGGAGCGCAGGGACGGGGCCAGGCGGCGCAGGGCGGCGGTGTCCTCGGCGGTGCGCTTCCGCTCGACCAGCGGCAGGAACTGGTCGGACAGGGCGCCGTCGAGCAGTCGTCGGACGCGCATGTCCAGCAGGTCGTTCGCTTTCTTGGCCATGCGTCGCACCGCGTCCTCGCCGAAGATCGACTCGAGCAGCTTCTGGCCGACGACGGCGGTGCCGCCTGCGATGCCGACCTCCAGGCCGACGAGGCCGCCGGTGGAGGCGAAGGAGAGGACCATGAGGGCCACCGCGGCGCCGTTGACACCGAACGCTGCCAGGCGGGCCTTGGTGCGTCGACCGGCGCCCTCCTCCTGGATGAGGGCGAGCACGTCCTGCTGCCAGGCGCGGATGACGCCGGCCGCCTCCTCCGAGAATCCGCTCGGCAGGGCGCCGAGGTTGCGGCCGGACAGGACGGCGCTGCCGGCCGGCTCGGCCTTCCAGCGGCGCTCGATGTCCTCGGCGGCGTCGGCGGCGGCCTCCACGATCACGGCGTGCAGTCCGGTCTCCAGAGCGGTCTCGACCTGCTCCGGCGGAGCCGGGCGGCCGCGGACGAACGCCGCGAGTCGGTCGCGCATGCGGCCGATGCCGGACTCCAGGCCGCGGAAGAACTCGCCGGTGCCGACGAAGTCCTGCCAGCGGGCGAGGACCTCACCGCGCAGCAGGGTGCCGTCCGACGTGGCCTCCTCGACCTTCGTGGCGGCGCGGTCGGTGGCCTCGGCCACGATGCGGGCCAGGGCGTCGGCCGCAGACTGCTGCTCGGCCTCGGCGTCCGCCAGGGCGTCGACGCGCTGGGCCAGCTGGGCCAGGACGCCGTCCACCGTGCGGCGGGCGACCGCCGAGCGGGCGGCGGCGTCCTCGGCGAGCTCCGTGAGCCACCGGCGCAGCCCTGCGACGTGCTCCTCGGGGAGCAGGCCCCGCTCGTCGAACCGGGTCTCCGGGATCACGTGGACCGGGGAGTCGGCCAGGCCGCGCTCGGAGAGCATCCGGCGCAGGTCCGGGACGACGTCCTGCTCGGCACCGTCCGGGACGCGTCCCAGGACGATGGCCACGGTGATGTCGCGCGCGGCGGCCTCACCCAGCAGCTGCCACGGCACGGCGTCCGCGTAACGGTGCGCGGTGGTGGTGAAGATCCAGAGGTCTGCGGCTTCGAGCAGCTGGCGGGACAGTGCGCGGTTGTCGTCCGAGACGGAGTCGATGTCCGGGGCGTCGACCATCGCGATGCCGGCCGGCAGCGCGGGCTCCGCCACGAGGGCCACGGTGTCCATGGCACTGCCGTCCGGCTCCACCGGGCCGGCGGAGACGGAGCGGTGCACACGGACGCGGGCGAGCTCGGGCAGCACCCGTGGACCGGAGAACCAGTGCTCGTCGTCCGGGTGGTGCAGCAGCAGGGGCTGGCGGGTGGTGGGGCGCAGCGCCGAGGAGCGGGAGACCTCGTGGCCCACGAGGGCGTTCACGAGGGTGGACTTTCCGGCGCCGGTGGAGCCGCCGACGACGGCCAGCAGAGGCGCGTCGAGCGAGTCCAGCCGAGGCAGGACGTAGTCGTCGATCTGGTGCAGCGTGCGTTCACGCAGGGCGCGCTGATCGGCCACGCCGGAGGTCTCGAGGGACAGCTCGACGGCGTCGGCGTGGGAGCGCGCGGCCCGGACGGTCTCCTGGACCGCCTCGAGCGCAGCGGCGTCGCGGTGGGAAGTGTTCGTCACCCGCCCATGATGGCACGTGGGCGGGCGCCGGCCACGCCCTGTCAGATCCCCTCCGCGCACCGCGCGTCGGTGCCCGGTCACCGACGGTGCCTCCGCGGCCTGGTCCCTATAGTGGACGGTGTGACGTTCATCGCTCTGCCTCCGCACTGGTCTCCTCCGTCGCTGTCGGGCGGCCTGCTCTCCGACGAGTCGTGGACCGGACCCTCCGTGCGGTACCTGCGCTGCGCCGACGACGCCCCCGAGGTCCTGGAGCATCGGCGCGCAGGCAGCGACTACCTGGTCCACGCCGGCACGCTGGGCGACCTCTCCCGCCCCGGACCGGGCCTCCCCCCTCGGGGGGAGACGACCGGGCTCGCGGTCGACCTCGTGACGGAGGCACCGAGCACGAAGGCGATCGTCGTCGACGTGGCGGTGGTGGAGTTCGACGACCGGGGCACGAAGTCACGGGTCACCTTCGTGCCCGCCAACGCCCCGACGGTTCACGTGCTCCGCGGAGACTGCGAGCGGTTCCGTCTGGCCCTGCGGATCCGCGGCGCCGGACGGATCCGGCTGAAGCATGTCGGGGTGGCTCCCCTCACCGACCGCTCCCGCGCCGCCTGGAACACACCGGCGGGCGTGGCGCCGTTCGTCGCCGCGCTTTTGCGCCGTGCCGCGCCGCTCGCCCAGCGCTCGCAGGCCGAGGCCTGGCGCCGCGCCGGAGGGGGCCCCACCACCTGGGGCATGTTCGATCCGACCGCAGGCGGCACCGTCCTGTGGCCCGTGGACACCGACGAGGACGGCGGCACCGCCATGCTCGCCCGTTCGCTCGAGTCCTCGGGCGAACAGTGGATCCGACGCGAGGCCCTGGCGGCCGCTTCGGACGACGTCGTCGAGGCGGCGGCCGCGCACCACGTCATCGCGACCGCCGGAGACGATGCCGCTCGCCGCCGGCTGGAGGGGTTCCTGGCCCACGGCCTGTCGGTGGTGACGGACCAGAGCGCGTGGGTGCGCCGGACCGCCCCGCAGATCCATGCGGTCCCGGTGGATCAGGACCTCGCCTACCTGAACCGCCCCCTGCGCCGCTACGAGGCGGCCGCCCGGACGGCGGCCGCCTGGGAGGCCGCGGACCGGCTGGAGTCCGGCTCCCCCACCCGACCGCGCCTGACGGTGCTGGCGCTGTACGACCGCGCGCCGACGACGGATGTCCCCGAGGCGCCGGCCTGCGCAGACCTGCTGGTCCGCACCGTGGAGGACTTCCCTCTGCCGGAGGCCCTGGACGCCTTCTGCCGCGCCGAGGGCGTCGATGTGCTCGTGCCGCTGCGCGCCGGCGACCGGCACGGACGTCGGTACCTGCACAGCAGGGTGCTGCCTTTCCTGTCCCTGGAGGTCGACCGGGTCGTCCAGCCGATCACGATGGCGGACCTCGAGCGCCGCCAAGCAGACGGAGAGCCCCTTGCCGAGATCCTGGCCGGCTGCCATGTGGGCGTCCACGACCGCGGCGACGTCTGGACGAGCGGACTCTCCCTGTCGGCGGCGCCGGCCTCCGCCTGGCTGTGGGGCGTGCCCGACGGCGGTCGCGCCTTCGCCGTGGACCCGTTCGAGCTGGACTGCCCGCCGGGAAAGCTGTTCGCAGATCCGGATCCGGCCGAGGACACCGCCCATGCCTCCGGTCCCGACCTGACCGTCGTCCTGCCGGTCTACAACAACGGACGGCACCTGCTGGAGACGGCTCTGCCCTCGCTGGCCCGTCAGGAGTGCTGGCCCCGGATGCACGTCATGCTGGTGGACGACGGCTCCACGGACGGACGCACCCCGGACGTGTGCCGCTCGCTGGCGGAACACTGTCCGCGGATCACGGTCCACCTGTTCGAGGACGGCGGGTCCGGCTCCGCGTCGCGTCCGCGCAACTGGGGCGTGGAGCAGGTCCGCACGGAGCTCGTCTCCTTCCTCGACCCGGACAACGAGATCAGCCCCGGCGGCTACGACCGGCTTCTCGACCTGTACGTCGCCCGCCGGGCAGAGGAGCGGACGCCGGACCTCGTCTCGGGCTTCCAGGTGAAGATCGGCGACGACGCCCGGGTGATGGCCCGCCACGCCTTCGGGGACCGTGAGGTGGCGGACGCGCGCCGGGAGTTCTTCCGCGGGCGCCACTTCCCCACCGTGTCGACCCAGGCGGCCGTGCTGCGCACGCAGTTCCTGCGCTCGGCCGGCATCCGCTTCGTCGAGTCGGCCTCCGGCGAGGACACGCTGTACGGCTGGGAGGTCCTCCTCGCAGCGGAGAACGCGGTCTTCACGGACCGTGCACACCTGGTCTACGTGGCGGACCGGGCCGGCTCCGTCACCAACGACGCCTCCGCACGACTGTTCCACAAGCACCTCGTGGTGGAGCACGCCCGTCTCGCCTGGCTGCAGGAGAACGACCTGCTGGAGACCTTCTGCTCCGGTCAGCTGCAGCGCTCCCTCGACACCTGGTACGCACCGCTGCTCGAGCAGGTGGCTCCCGAGGAGCGGGCCGAGGCGGAGTCCGTGCTCGCCGAGATCGTGGCCCTGTACCCGACCGGGGCGCCTGCGGCCGAGCAGGCCGCCGGCGGCGCCCCGTCCTCGTCCGACGACGGCTGAGCCGCGTCCGGCAGACGCACGAGAGCCCCGGTCCGAAGACCGGGGCTCTCGTCACGATGGTGACCCCAGCGGGATTTGAACCCGCGTTACCGCCGTGAGAGGGCGGCGTACTAGGCCGCTATACGATGGGGCCGAGCCGTTGCTCCGGGCGACGTGTGCCGTCCGCGGCAACTCCACAAATGTAGCAGGGCCCCGCCTCCGGGCAAAATCGGCGGTCGAGGCAGCGGCGCGCCGTCCCCGGCAACGGGACCGGCTGCCGGCCCCGCGAGCGCCCGGACGGACGGCCCCCGCCGGACTGACGGCACGTCCGGCGCAACGGCATCGCGGACGCACGAAAGCCCCGGTCCGAAGACCGGGGCTTTCGCGGGTTGGTGACCCCAGCGGGATTTGAACCCGCGTTACCGCCGTGAGAGGGCGGCGTACTAGGCCGCTATACGATGGGGCCGAGAGCGTTGTCCCGACTCGCGTCGGAGCAACTCGAGAAGCCTACCACAGCTTCTGCGAGCTGGGGTACCAGGACTCGAACCTAGAATGACGGTACCAGAAACCGTTGTGTTGCCAATTACACCATACCCCACTGCCGGTCAATGCTTGACTGACCGTCAGCACGTTATTCACGAACGTGTGTTCCCGGGTTCCCCCGGCAACGAGTAAGAACTCTACACGTCCTTCCCTGCGAGTGCAAAACCGGCGGCGCGTGATCTCCACCATCCGTCGCAGCGGCGCGCCCGGACGCCTCTGCCGGCCGCGCCCCTCGCGCCTGCGCGCCGCCAGCCGAGTCCTCCTCAGAGCCAGGCACGCAATGCCTCGAGCGAGCCGATCCGCCAGCAGCCCCGCTCCGGCTCCCGCACCGGCGCAGCCGTGGCACGACGGATCTCATGCCCGCTTGGGTCCACCGGCTCCGTGCCGGCGCCCTCCCCGGAGCCGTCCGCCGTGTCCGCGGCATCGCGGACAGACCAGACCGGCACGAGCCCGGCACCGCTCGCGCCGGCGACATCGTGCTTCAGGCTGTCCCCGACGAAGAGCGTCCGCGCCGGCTCGGTGCGGAGCCCTGCGCAGCCGGCCAGGAACGGGGCCGCATCCGGCTTGGGCGCACCGACCGTGTCGGACCCCACGACCACGTCGATCCACCCCAGGCCGATCGCCGCGGACTTGCCGCGCTGGTACTCCTCGACGTTGTTGGTGACGATCCCGACGGGGCGCCCCGAGGCCCGGACCTGCTCGAGCACCGCGGCGACCTCGGGGAACAGCCTCCAGTGGGAGCGCACGAGGTGCTCGTACTCCGTCACCCAGAGCTGCGCATCCGGCACCGCCGCGGCGCCAGGCGCCCCGAGCCCCTGCAGGGCGTCGGCGGCCCGTGCCAGGCGCTGCTCCGCGAAGGTCAGCTCTCCGGCGATGTACCGCTGGTAGTGCCCGCGCACGTCTGCGGCGAAGTCGACGGCCGCGGCCCGCAGCGGCCCCTCTCCCAGGGCGTCCACGCCGGGCCACTGTCGGCAGACGGTGGCGGTGAAGGCGGCCCGCTGGGCGGTCTTCAGGTCCAGCAGGGTGTCGTCGAGGTCGAACAGGACGCCGTCCCACGCCGGAGCCCCGGAGGCGTCGGCCTCCGGGGCTCCGGACTGGGACCGGCCGTCATGGCGGTCGGTCATCGCGTCCCTCCGCTCGGCGTCGGCACCAGGCTCAGAGGCCCTGCTCGGCGGCGAATCGGTCCAGGCGGGCCAGCGCGGACGCCTTGCCGAGGATCTCCAGGGACTCGAACAGCGGCGGGGAGACCTTCTTGCCGGTCACGGCCACGCGCACCGGGCCGAAGGCCTGGCGCGGCTTCAGCTCGAGGCCGTCGATCAGCGCGGCGCGCAGGGCCTGCTCGATCGCCTCGGTGGTGAAGCCGTCCTCCGGCAGGGCGTCGAGGGCCTCGCGGGCTGCCGAGACGGCGGCGCCCAGGTCCGCCGGCATGCCCTTCATGGCACCCTCGGCGGTGGCGATGTCCGCGTCTGCGGTGAAGAGGAAGGCGAGCATGTCCACGGCCTCGCCCAGCAGCTGCACGCGCTCCTGGACGAGGGGGGCAGCCGCAGCGAGGATCTCCTTCTCGCGGTCGGTCGGCTCCTGGGCCATCAGGCCTGCGGCCTGCAGGTAGGGCAGCAGGCGCCCACGGAAGTCGTCCTCGTCGAGCATGCGGATGTGGGTGCCGTTGATGGCGACGGCCTTCTTCTCGTCGAAGCGGGCCGGGTTCGCCAGCACCTTGTGCACGTCGAAGTGCTCCACGAACTGCTCGGGGGTGAAGATGTCCTCGTCGGCGGACAGCGACCATCCGAGCAGGGCGAGGTAGTTCAGCAGGCCCTCACGGATGAAGCCGTTGTCCCGGTGGTGGAACAGGTTGGCCTGCGGGTCGCGCTTGGAGAGCTTCTTGTTGCCCTGGCCCATCACATAGGGCAGGTGGCCGAACTCAGGCATGTACGCCGCCACGCCCACGGCGTAGAGGGCGCGGTACAGGGCGATCTGCCGCGGGGTCGAGGAGAGCAGGTCCTCGCCGCGCAGCACATGGGTGATGCCCATGAGGGCGTCGTCCACGGGGTTCACCAGCGTGTAGAGCGCGGACCCGTCACCGCGCACCACCACGAAGTCCGGCACGGAGCCGGCCTTGAAGGTGATCTCGCCGCGCACCATGTCCGTGAAGGTGATGTCCTCGTCCGGCATGCGCACACGCCAGACCGGGACGCGTCCCTCGGCCTCGAAGGCCGCGATCTGCTCGGCGGTCAGGTCGCGGTCGAAGCCGTCGTAGCCGAGCTTGGGGTCGCGGCCGGCGGCGCGGTGGCGTGCCTCGGTCTCCTCCGGGGTGGAGTAGGACGGGTAGATGTAGCCGCCGTCCTTGAGCTTGTCGATGACGTCCGCGTAGATGTCCTTGCGCTGGGACTGGCGGTAGGGCTCGTGCGGGCCGCCGACCTGGACGCCCTCGTCCCAGTCGATGCCGAGCCACGTCATGGCCTCGACGAGCTGCAGGAAGGACTCCTCGGAGTCGCGCTTGGCGTCGGTGTCCTCGATGCGGAACACGAGGGTGCCGCCGGTGTGACGAGCCCAGCCCCAGTTGAACAGGGCGGTGCGGATCAGCCCCACGTGCGGGGTGCCGGTCGGAGAGGGGCAGAATCGGACGCGGACGGGGGTGTCCGCATCCACCTGGGGGACGTCGGCGGACGCGGCACGGGAGGCGGGAAGGTGGTCGGTCGCGATGGCATCAGACATAGTGGTCCTCAGCCTACTCCCGACGCCCTGGAGGACCCGTGATCTCCGCCGAACCGACCGCCGCCTCCGCCGCCGAGCCCCGTCGGGTCACCGTGGTGGGCTACTACGGCGCCCGCAATCTGGGAGACGACCTCCTGCTGTCTGCGATCCATGAGGGGCTGCGGCGCGCGGACCCGCAGGTCCGTGTCCAGGTGGCCGCCGAGCATCCGCAGCACGTGGCGGCGCTGCCGGGTCTGTCCGCCCACTCGCGGCTGGACCACGCCGCGACCTTCGAGCACGTCCGCCGCTCCGACGCCCTCGTCCTGGGCGGAGGCGGGCTGTGGCACGACTACTCCTTCGAACGGGCCGGCGGGCTCCTGGGCTTCGTCACCGCGGCGAAGGTGTCCATGCCCGGCTACGGGATCCCGGCGATGCTGGCCGAGATGCTGGGCGTCCCGGTCCACGTCCTCGGGATCGGCGCCGGGCCGATCCGCAGCGAGGACGCCGCCCGGGCGGTCCGCGCGGTCGCCCGCACGGCCGAGACCCTGACCGTGCGGGACGAGGACAGCGCCCGGATCCTGGAGCCGTTCGCCGCCGACCTGCCGGAGGTCCGCCTCGCTCCGGACCTCGTGTACTCCCTCTCCCTTCCCGACGGCGGCCCCTCCTACGACGAGGCCCGCTCGCCTGCCGCGTCCGTCGCCAGGGCCAGGGAAGCGGGCCGCGCGGTCGTCGCGGTGAACCTGCGCTCCTGGGCCGACGGGGACATGGCGCGCCTGCGGACCCGGCTGGCCGCGGCCCTGGCGGCCGTCGCCACGACGAGGCCCCTCACCGTGGTGACGCTCCCCTTCCAGGCGGGGCCGGGCCGGGATGCGCAGGCGCTGGCGGAGCTCACCGCGCTGCTGCCCGAGGACGTCGAGCGCATCGACCTGGCGGAGCCGCCGCCCCTGGCCGAACTGACGGCGCTGCTGCGCGGGGTGGACGCCGTCGTGGCGATGCGCCTGCACGCCTGTCTGCTCGCGCACCGCTGCGGGACGCCGACGGTCGGCCTGGACTACGACCCGAAGGTGGGCCGGCACTTCCGGGAGGCCGACCGCGCCTCCGCCTGCCTGCCGCTGGACGCCGACGCCGCGGCCCTGGAGCACGCCCTGCGTGCGGCCCTGGACGGACCGTTGCCCGGCACGTGCGTGCAGCGCATCCGGGACCTGGAGGCGCAGTCCCGTGCCGTCGTGGACGACGTGGCGCGGCGGATCGTCGCCGCCGGCATCCGCCCCCGCCCGCGGGGTCCCGCCGTCGGGGCCGCAGCCGCCGCTGCCGCGCTCGGGACCGGAGCCGTCGGGGGGCCGGCGGCCGTGGAGCCGGCGGCGTTCTCCGGGATGGTCCTGTCCGACGAGAAGGGACGGCTGACGGCACGGGACGTGGACCGCCGGACCCGGGCACGGGCAGACCGTCTCTCGCTCGCCTTCCCCGAGTCCGAGAAGACCCTGGCGGCGGGGCGTCGGCTGGGTTTCTCCGGCGTCCTCACCGCCGCCGCGGGCGCCGCGGCGGTCCTGGAGCTCCCCGCCGTCCCGGCACACGATGGCGACGGCCCGACGGTCGAGCTGGTCTGCGGCGGGGCCGCCCTCCGCCTTCCCCTGCCGGAGGCTGCGCAGCGGCGACGGATCCTGCTGCACACCCCCGGGGGCGGTCAGAAGGTCCGCGTCAGCCTCACCCTGCACGGTCCCGCCGCGGGTGCCGCGCCGTGGGACGGTGCGGCGCAGGTGTCCCTCACGCTCAGCGGCGAGGACGTCGCGGGGCTCTGGGTCGCCCCGCAGACCGTCGTCGCCCCCGGCGGACGCCCCTGACGGCCGTCCCCGGCGAGCGGTGTGCCTCAGCGCCGGAACGGCGTGCTGAACGAGCCGATGCCCTCCACGACCACCTCGACGCGCTGGCCCTCGCGCACCAGGCCCACGCCGGACGGGGTGCCGGTGAGGATGACGTCGCCGGGCAGCAGGGTGAACGCCTCCGAGGCGGCGGCCACGAGCTCGGCCACAGAGAAGACCATGTCGTCCGTGGTGCCGTCCTGGGCGGGCTCTCCGTCCACGGCGGAGGTGATCCGCACGGGGGACTCCACGTCCAGCTCGGTCTCGATCCACGGACCCAGCGGGCAGGCACCGTCGAAGCCCTTGGCGCGGGCCCACTGCAAGTCGGTGCGCTGGGCGTCACGCGCGGTGAGGTCGTTGGCCGCCGTGTAGCCGAACACCACGTCCTTCACCCGCTCGATCGGGACCTCCTTGCAGATGGTCCCGATGACCACGGCCAGCTCGGCCTCGTAGGAGACCTCGTCAGAGAAGGACGGCAGGGTGACCGGCTCGCCCGGACCCACCACAGAGGTGTTGGGCTTGAGGAAGAACTGAGGGCTGGCGGGCACCTCGTTGCCGAGCTCGGCGGCGTGGTCCGCCCAGTTGCGGCCCACGCCGATGACCTTGGAGCGCGGGATGATCGGCGCGACGAGGCGGACGTCGGCCAGCCGGTGGGTGGTGCCGGTGGTCTGGACCCCATGGAAGAACGGGTCGCCGGCCAGAGCCGTGACGGTCAGCTCCTCCTCCGGGGCGTCGGCGGGGCCCTCCACGAGCCCGTACTGCGGTTCGGCCTGGTCCACGAAACGTGCGATGCGCATGGACCCCACCCTATGCCCCGGCCCCCGCGTCCGCGCATCCGCTCCGGCAGGCCCTTCCCGACGGCGGCCGCTCCCCCGCCTCGGCAGCCTCTCGCCCCGCGACCGGCGAGGACGGGGCGATGACAACGGCTCCGTCGCCTCGAAGGCGACGGAACCGTCGTCGTGACGCCGGCCCGGAAGGTCCGGGCCCGGACGGTTCAGACCAGGCGGTGCATCCACCCGTGGATGTCGTCGGCCGTGCCGGTCTGGATGCCGAGCAGGGTCTCACGGATCTTCAGGGTCACATCGGTGCCGCCGGGGGACTCGATGACCTCGTCCCCGTCCAGGAGGCGACCGATCGGGGTGACCACCGCGGCGGTGCCGCAGGCGAAGACCTCCGTGATCTCGCCGGAGGCGACGCCGGCGGCCCACTCGTCGACGGTGATGCGGCGTTCCTCGACCTGCAGGCCCATGTCCCGGCCGAGCTGCAGGATGGAGGAGCGGGTCACGCCCTCGAGGATGGTGCCGGTGAGCTCCGGGGTGACCAGACGGCCGTCGGCGAACACGAAGAACACGTTCATGCCGCCGAGCTCCTCGACGGAGTTCTCATGGGTGGGGTCCAGGAACAGCACCTGGTTCGCGCCGTGGGCCGCGGCCTCCTGCTGGGCGACCAGCGAGCCGGCGTAGTTGCCGCCGCACTTGGCGGCACCGGTGCCGCCGGCGGCGGCGCGGGCGTAGTCGCGGGAGACCCAGATGGTCACCGGCTTGAGCTCGCCGCCGAAGTAGTTGCCGGCCGGGGAGGCGATGACCTTGTAGGCCACCTCGTTGGCCGAGCGGACGCCGAGGAACGCCTCGGAGGCGTACATGAAGGGACGCAGGTAGAGCGCCTCGCCGTCGCCGCCGGGGACCCAGGCGGCATCGGCGGAGACGAGCTCGCGGATGGACTCGAGGAAGAGCTCCTCCGGCAGCTGCGGCAGGGCCAGGCGCGCGGCCGAGCGGTTCAGGCGGGCGGCGTTGGCCTCCGGGCGGAACGTCCAGATGGAGCCGTCGGCGTGCCGGTAGGCCTTCAGCCCCTCGAAGATCTCCTGGGCGTAGTGCAGCACCGCCGCGGCCGGAGACAGCTGGATCGGGCCGTAGGGCTCGACGCGGGCGTCGTGCCAGGAGCCGCCCTGCTCGTCGTTGGTCCAGTCGATCGAGACCATGTGGTCCGTGAAGTCCTGCCCGAAGCCCGGGGCGGCAAGGATCTGCTCGCGCTCGGCGTCGGTGCGCGGGGACGGATGCTCGATGCGGCGGAAGGTGGTCTCGGACACGGTGTGCTCACTCCTGACGTGCGGATTCGGCGGCGGCTCGGGCGGGGCACACACCCGCACCGCGCAGACGGCGGCAGGCGACAGGCCAGGCCCTTATCACGATGATATGCCCGTCGGTGGCGGTGCTCACATTCCGGACGCGCCGGGCCGGGACGGCGGCGCCGTTCCGTGTGGGAGGCGGGCGGCGAAGTCGTCAGAGGCGGGCGGCGATGTCCCGGCCGACGGCCTCGGTCGAGACCTTCTCCCCCGCGGTGCGCTCGGCAAGGTGGGCCCAGACGGCGCGGTGCACCCGCTCGGCGGCGGCACCGCGGCCCAGGTGTTCCAGGGCCATGGCGGCGGACAGGACCGCGGCGGTCGGGTCGGCGATGCCCTGGCCAGCGATGTCCGGGGCCGAGCCGTGGACCGGCTCGAACATGGACGGCGCCGTGCCGGAGACGTTGATGTTGCCGGAGGCGGCCAGGCCGATGCCCCCGCCGATCGCGGCGGCCAGGTCCGTGAGGATGTCGCCGAAGAGGTTGTCGGTGACGATCACGTCGAACCGGGCCGGGTCGGTGACCATGAGGATGGTCGCGGCGTCCACGTGCAGGTAGTCGTGCGTGACCTCCGGGAAGTCGGCGGCGACCTGCTCCACGACGCGCTTCCAGAGGTGCCCGGCGTGGACGAGCACGTTGTGCTTGTGCACGAAGGTGAGCTTCTTCCGGTCCGAGGCCTGGGCGCGGGCGAAGGCGTACCGGACCACGCGCTCGACGCCGTAGGCGGTGTTCACGGAGACCTCGGTGGCGATCTGCTGCTCCGTGCCGCCGCGCAGCTGACCGCCGTTGCCGGCGTAGGGGCCCTCGGTGCCCTCGCGGACCACGGTGAAGTCCACTTCACCGGGCGCGGAGAGCGGGCTGACCGCACCCGGGTAGAGCGTGGTGGGGCGCAGGTTCACGGCGTGGTCGAGCTCGAAGCGGAGCTTGAGCAGCACCTGGCGCTCGAGCAGGCCGGAGGGGACCTCGGTGTCGCCCGGGGCGACGCCCACGGCACCGAAGAGGATCGCGTCGTGCCGCCGCAGGGCGTCGAGGGTCTCTGCGTTCAGGGCCTCGCCGGTGGCCTTCCAGTGGTCGGCGCCGAGCGGGTACTCGGTGACTGTGGCCTCCGCCTCGCCTTCGGCGGCCAGCGCCGCCTGGAGGACGGCGAGCGCCTGGGCGGTGACCTCGGGCCCGATGCCGTCGCCGCCGATGACGGCGAGGTCGATGGAGCCCTCGGCGGGCACATGCGGGGCGGCGGGAAACTGGCTCATGGGCGCCACACTAGGAGAGCCCCGGCCGGGATTCCATGATCCGGGCAGGGGCTCTCACATGTCGGACTCAGGCCTCCGCGGGCTCCTCATGACGGGGGAACACACCGACCGGCTTCGGCAACGCGGTGCCGGGCACGAGGTCCTCGACGAACGCGGAGAAGGAGCGCGGACCCTCGTTGGAGGCGTTGGTCCGGCCGGCGTCGCCGGAGGGCTCGACGCCGAGCAGGTCCAGCAGGCGGGTGGCCGAGTCCGGCATGACCGGCTGGACCAGCAGGGCGACGCGGCGCACGGCCTGCAGGGTGACGTAGAGGACGGTGCGCATGCGCTCCTCGTCGGTCTTGCGCAGCACCCACGGGGCCTGGTCCGCGAAGTACGCGTTGACCTCGCCGAGCACGCGCCAGGTCTCCTCGAGCGAGCCATGGAAGTCCTGCACGGCGTAGGCGGCCCGGGCATGCTCGAGCAGGCCGTCCACCTGGGCGAGGATCGCGCGATCGGCATCGGTGGGCTCGCCCGGAACGGGCACGGCGGCCTCGCAGTTCTTGAACGCCATGGACAGCGAGCGCTGGGCGAGGTTGCCCAGGTTGTTGGCCAGGTCGGCGTTCTTGCGGCCCACCACGGCATCGTGGTTGTAGGAGCCGTCCGCGCCGAAGGAGAACTCGCGCAGCAGGAAGAAGCGCACGGCGTCCAGGCCGTAGCGGGCCGCCCACTCGGCCGGGGCGACGACGTTGCCCAGGGACTTGGACATCTTCTCGCCGTTGTTGTTGAGGAAGCCGTGGATCATCACGCGCCTGGGCAGCTCGATCCCGGCGGACAGGAGGAACGCCGGCCAGAAGATGCAGTGGAAGCGGGAGATGTCCTTGCCGATCACGTGCACGTCGGCCGGCCAGAACCTGGCGAAGGACTCGGAGGACTCGTCCGGGAAGCCGACGCCGGTCAGATAGTTCGTCAGCGCGTCCACCCAGACGTACATGACGTGGTGGGCCGAGGGCGCCCCGCCTCCGGCCGGGGCGGGGACGGTGATGCCCCAGTCGAAGCTGGTCCGGGAGATGGAGAGGTCGTTCAGGCCCTGCTCCACGAAGCGGATGACCTCGTTGAAGCGGTAGCGGGGACCGGCGAAGTCCGGGTTCGCCTCATAGAAGGCGAGCAGCCTGTCCGTGTAGGCGGAGAGGCGGAAGAAGTAGGACTCCTCCTCGGTCCAGGTGACCTCGGTGCCGGTCTCCACGGCGTACCGCTGTCCGTCCTCGCGGACCTCGGTCTCGTCTTCGGTGAAGAAGCGCTCGTCGCGTACGGAGTACCAGCCGGCGTAGCGGTCCAGGTAGATGTCTCCGTTGGCCTCCATGCGGCGCCACAGCTCCTGGGACGCACGGTGGTGGTCCTCGTCGGTGGTCCGTATGAAGCGGTCGTAGGACACGTTCAGCACGTCGTCGTCCATCGCCTTGAAGGCGGCGGAGTTGCGGGTGGCCAGCTCCATGGGGGTCAGGCCCAGCTTCTCTGCGGCCTGGGCCATCTTCTGGCCGTGCTCGTCCGTGCCGGTGAGGAAGAAGACCTCGCGGCCGTCGAGGCGCATGAAGCGGGCGAGGGCGTCGGCGCCCACCATCTCGTAGGCGTGGCCGATGTGCGGCTCGCCGTTCGGGTAGTGGATGGCCGAAGTGACATAGAAGGGATCGCGCTGGGTGCTCACCCGCACGATTCTAACGACGACGGCCCCGTCACCCTGATCGGGTGACGGGGCCGCTTCCGTGCCGGGGCCGTGGCCGCGGCGGCTGCGGTGTGCCGCGGCGGGTCTGCCCGCTGACCGGCTCAGCGCTCGGCGAGGTCCACCTCGGCGGCGCGTTCTGCCTCGATGGCCTGCTCGAGCTTGTCCAGGGTGCCCGGCTGCAGCGCCGAGTCGATCTGGAGCACGGCCAGGGCGGTGCCGCCCTCGGCCTCGCGGGAGACGTCCATGCCGGCGATGTTCACGCCCTGCTCTCCCAGCGCCTGGCCGAGGATGCCGATGACGCCAGGCCGGTCCGTGTAGCGGAAGGCGAGAAGGTGCTCGGACAGCGGCACCTCGATCTCCGCGCGGTCCACGCCCACCAGCTTCTGCCGCTGGCGCGGGCCCACGAGGGTGCCGGAGACGGAGACCTGGTCTCCCTGCGCGGTGGCGCCGCGGACGGTGACCACGTTGCGGTAGGAGCTGGATTCGGCGGTGGTGGTCAGGCGGGTCTCCACACCACGCTGCTCGGCGAGCACCGGCGCGTTGACATAGGAGACCTGGTCCGAGACGACGTCCGTGAAGACGCCCTTGAGGGCGGCCAGCTGCAGGGAGGAGACGTCCTGCGCGGCGATCTCTCCGGCGACCTCCACCTCCACGGCGGTGAGCGAGCGCTCGCCCAGCAGAGCGGTGAGCACGCGCCCGAGGTTCTCGGCCAGCGGCAGGCCCGGGCGCACGTCCTCGTGGATGACGCCGCCGGCGACGTTCACGGCGTCCGGCACCAGCTCTCCGGCCAGCGCCAGGCGCACGGAGCGGGCGACGGCGACGCCGGCCTTCTCCTGCGCCTCTGCGGTGGAAGCGCCCAGGTGCGGGGTGACGGTGGAGTGGTCGTGGGCGAAGAACGGCAGGTCCGTGGCAGGCTCGGAGGCGAACACATCGATGCCGGCGCCGGCGATCTTCCCGGCGGCCAGGGCGCGGTCGAGGGCCTCCTCGTCCACCAGTCCGCCGCGGGCGACGTTCACCACGAACGCGGAGTCCTTCATGCGCTCGAACTGGTCGTCCGAGAGCATGCCGACGGTCTCCGGGGTCTTGGGCATGTGGATGGTGACGAAGTCCGCGCGCTCGAGGAGCTCGTCGAGCTCGACCAGCTCGGCGCCGAGCTGCTGCGCCCGGGCCGCGGTGATGTAGGGGTCGTAGGCGAGGATGTCCATGCCGAAGGCCTTCATGCGCTCGGCCACGAGGGCGCCGATGCGGCCCAGGCCGATGATGCCGAGGGACTTGCCGAACAGCTCGACTCCGGAGTACTTGGAGCGCTTCCACTCCCCCTGCTTGAGGGCGGCGTTGGCCGGCGCGATGTTGCGGGCCGAGGCCAGGATGTGGCCGCAGGTCAGCTCGGCGGCGGAGAGGATGTTGGAGGTCGGGGCGTTGACCACCATGACGCCGGCGGCGGTGGCGGCGGGCACGTCCACGTTGTCCAAGCCGACGCCGGCGCGGGCGATGACCTTGAGGTTCGTGGCGGCGGCCATGGCCTCGGCGTCCATCTGGGTGGCCGAGCGGATGAGGACGGCGTCGGCACCGGGCAGGTCCGCCAGCAGGCGGGCACGGTCGGCACCGTCGGTGTGACGGATCTCGAAGTCGGGGCCGAGGGCCTCGACCGTGGCCGGGGACAGCTCCTCGGCGATCAGGACGACGGGCTGGGCAGCGCTCACGGTTCTTCCTTCACGGGGTGCGGATCGGATGCGGCGGGTCGTGGCCGAGCCTAGCCGCATTTCTATGCAAGGAATGGAATATGAAGACGGCGCCGGCACCTCACGGGGTGACGGCGCCGTCGTCGGGGATCAGCCGGGGCGATCAGAGGGCGGGCGCACCGTCCGGGTCAGCGGGCAGCGGTGCCCTCGGTGTAGTCGTCGTCGGTGTCCTTGAGCCAGGCGAACATCTGGCGCAGCTCGCGGCCGGTCTCCTCGATCGGGTGCTGCTCGGCCTTGGCGCGCAGCTGCCTGAACTCGGGGGCGCCGGCCTTCTGGTCGTCCATGAAGCGCTGGGCGAAGGCGCCGGACTGGATGTCCGCGAGGACGGCCTTCATGTTCTCCTTGACGCGCTCGTCGATGACGCGCGGGCCGGAGACGTAGTCGCCGAACTCCGCGGTGTCGGAGATGGACCAGCGCTGCTTGGCCAGGCCGCCTTCGACCATGAGGTCCACGATCAGCTTGAGCTCGTGCAGCACCTCGAAGTAGGCGATCTCCGGCTGGTAGCCGGCCTCGGTGAGGGTCTCGAAGCCGTACTGGATCAGCTGGGAGGCGCCGCCGCAGAGCACGGCCTGCTCGCCGAACAGGTCGGACTCGGTCTCCTCGGTGAAGGTGGTCTCGATGACGCCGGCGCGGGTGCCGCCGATGCCCTTCGCGTAGGACAGGGCGAGGGCGTGGGCCTCGCCGGAGGCGTCCTGCTCCACGGCGATCAGGGCGGGGACGCCGCGGCCGGCCTCGAACTCGCGGCGCACCACGTGGCCCGGGCCCTTCGGGGCCACGAGGGCGACGTCCACGCCGGCCGGGGCCTGGATGTAGCCGAAGCGCACGTTGAAGCCGTGGGCGAAGAAGAGGGCGTCGCCGTCCTGGAGGTTCGGCGCGATGTGCTCGTTGTAGACGTCCGCCTGGACCTGGTCCGGGGTGAGGATCATGATCAGGTCGGCCTCGGCGGCGGCGGTGGCCACGTCGACCACGCGGAGGCCCTCGGCCTCGGCCTTGGCCCGGGACGTGGATCCCTCGGCCAGGCCGACGCGGACGTCCACGCCGGAGTCACGCAGGGACAGGGAGTGGGCGTGGCCCTGGGAGCCGTAGCCGATCACGGCGACGGTGCGGCCCTGGATGATCGAGAGGTCGGCGTCGGCGTCGTAGAACTTCTTCGCGGACATGGCGGTTCTCCTTCGGTTCACAGGTCCCGACCGGTGCGGCGGCCGGGGCTCTGACGGATGACGGGTTCGGTGTGCCGGTCCGCTCGGAGGCGGGCCGACGGGGCGGTGGGGTCCGGGGCCGGGCGGCGCCGGGGACGTCAGCGGGCCAGGGCCCGCTCGGTCATGGACCGGCCTCCTCGGGCGACGCCGAGGGTGCCGGAGCGGACGAGCTCGCGGACCCCGAAGGGGGCGAGCAGCTCGAGCAGGGCGTTGAGCTTGTCCCTGGAGCCGGTGGCCTCGAGGGTCAGCGACTCCGGGGCGACGTCCACGACCTGCGCGCGGAACAGCTCCGCGGCCTGGACGACCTGGCCGCGGGTCGTGGCGTCGGCGCGGACCTTGACGAGCAGGTGGTCGCGCTGCACCGATGCCTCCGGGGCGAGCTCGATGACCTTGATGACGTTGATCAGCTTGTTGAGCTGCTTCGTCACCTGCTCGAGCAGGCGCGGGTCCGTGTCCACCACCACCGTGATGCGGGACAGGCCCTCGACCTCGGTGACGCCCACGGCGAGCGAGTGGATGTTGAACGCGCGCCGGGCGAACAGTCCTGCCACCCGGGTCAGCACGCCCGGCACGTCCTGGACCAGGACGGACAGGGTGTGGCGCTGGGTGGGCTCCGTCTCGTTGACCATGTCTCAGTCCTCCTGCGTGAAGTCCGGCGTCATGCCGCGGGCGACCTGGATGGCGTCGTTGCTGACACCGGCCGGAACCATCGGCCACACCATCGAGTCCCTGGAGACCACGAAGTCGATGACCACGGGGCGGTCGTCCACCTCCAGGGCCTTCCGAATGGTCTCGTCCAGGTCCTCCTCGCGCTCGCAGCGCAGGCCGACCGCACCGTAGGCGTCGGCGAGCTTCACGAAGTCCGGGACGCGCACGGTGCCGTGTCCGGTGTTCAGGTCCGTGTTGGAATAGCGCGAGTCGTAGAACAGGGTCTGCCACTGCCGGACCATGCCCAGGGACGAGTTGTTGATGACGGCCACCTTGATGGGGATCCGGTTGATCACGCAGGTGGCCAGCTCCTGGTTGGTCATCTGGAAGCAGCCGTCGCCGTCGATGGCCCAGACCACGCGGTCCGGATCGCCGACCTTGGCGCCCATGGCGGCGGGCACGGCGTAGCCCATGGTTCCCAGTCCGGCCGAGTTCAGCCACTGGCGCGGGCGCTCGTACTGCACGAACTGCGCGGCCCACATCTGATGCTGGCCGACGCCGGCGACGTAGGTCGCCTCGGACCCGGAGAGCTCGGACAGGCGCTGGATGACCTTCTGCGGTGCCAGCAGGCCGTCCTCCGGCTCGGTCCAGCCGAGCGGGTAGGTCTCGCGCAGGCGGTTCAGCACGCCCCACCAGCCGGTGAGGTCGGGCATGCCCACACCGTCGGGGTCGCGGCGCAGTTCCTCGGTGAGGTCCGGGACGATCTCCTTGAGGTCGCCGACGATCGGGATGTCCGCCTGACGGTTCTTGGAGATCTCGGCGGGGTCCACGTCCGCGTGGATGACCTTGGCCCCCGGGGCGAAGCTCGCGAGCAGTCCGGTGACGCGGTCGTCGAAGCGTGCACCGAGCGTGATGAGCAGGTCCGACTGCTGCAGGGCCGCCACGGCGGAGACGGAGCCGTGCATGCCGGGCATGCCGACATGCAGCTCATGGGAGTCCGGGAAGACGCCCCGCGCCGTCAGCGTGGTCACCACGGGGATGCCGGTCACTTCGGCGAGCTCGCGCAGCTCGGCCGAGGCGTCGGCGCGCGCGATGCCGCCGCCGACGTACAGCACCGGTCGGGCGCTCTGCCGGATCAGCCGCGCGGCGGCCCGGATCTGCCGCGGGTGGCCGCGGCGCACCGGCCGGTAGCCGGGCAGCTCGGGCTTCGGCGGCCAGGAGAACTCGAACTCGCCGACCTGGGCGTCCTTGGTGATGTCCACCAGCACCGGGCCCGGCCGGCCGGTGGCGGCGATGTGGAAGGCCTCGGCGAGTGCCTGCGGGATGTCCTCCGCCCGGGTGACGAGGCGGGAGTGCTTGGCGATCGGCATGGTGACGCCGACGATGTCCGCCTCCTGGAAGGCGTCCGTGCCGATCGCCGTGGAGTTCACCTGCCCGGTGATGAACACGACGGCCTGGGAGTCCATGTGGGCGTCGGCGATGGCGGTGACGAGATTGGTGGCTCCGGGCCCGGAGGTGGCCAGGGCGACTCCGGGACGGCCGGTGGCCAGGTAGTAGCCCTGGGCGGCGTGGCCTGCGCCCTGCTCGTGGCGCACCAGGATGTGACGGATGGACGAGGAGTCCATCAGCGGGTCGTAGGTCGGGAGGATCGCGCCGCCCGGAAGGCCGAAGACATCGGTCACACCGATCTCCTCAAGGCTGCGGACGATGCCGGCGGAGCCGGTCATGCGGGTCGGCTTGACCGTGCGGCACGGGCCGGGGACGCGCGGCTCGATGTTGTCGGAGCGGTGGGGACGGGGCGGGCGGGGCGTCGGCGGTGCCGTGGCCGTGCCCGCGCGCTGCGGCGTGCTCATGAATGCTCACCTCGGTGGACGGAGGGTGGTGGAACTCTGGGTCCATCCGCGGACCCGCCGACCTGGTGGGGCCGGGGGTCCTCCGCGGCCGGCCCTATGGTGGGGGACGGACGCGACGGGTGGTCTCCTGGGTCACACTATCCGCGCAGCGCGGCGACCCCGGCCATGTGTCCGCGGGGACGTCTCACCATGCGGGATCCATGACCGGATCGTGAACAGCGCGGCCGACGAGGTCCGTGACGAGCACCTGTGCGGGGACACCCGGGCGCAGCCTGCCAAGATCGAGGCCGAGCGCGTCGGCGGGCACCGCGGTGACGGCACGCAGCGCCTGTTCCAAGCCGATCCCGGCGGCCACGGCGTGCTCGACGGAGCCTGCCAGGGTGACCGTCGAGCCGGCGATCGCCCCGGGCTCCCGGCCCCCGCCGAGTATCCGGGCGACACCGCCGGCGACCGTCACCGCGAGGGGCCCGAGCCGGTAGTCGCCGTCCGCGCAGCAGGCGGCCGCCATCGCGTCGGAGACCATCGCCCACCGCCGGCCCGCCTCGGCGGCGGTGCGGCGCAGCACGGCCGGATGCAGGTGCACGCCGTCTGCGATCGTCTCGATCGTCACCAACCCGGCCCGGGCACCCTCCAGGAGCGCAAGGACAGGACCGGGGTCCCGGTGGGTCGGTCGGCGGCAGCCGTTGTACAGGTGCGTCGCCACGGTGGCCCCCGCCTCGATGGCCTGCAGCGTGGTCCCGTAGTCGGCGGCGGTGTGTCCGACCCCGACGACGGCCCCCGCCTCCGCCAGCCGCCGCACCGCGTCGAGGCCGCCGGGCAGCTCGGGCGCGAGTGTCACCATCAGCGGCGCCCCGTCGGCGGCGGCGAGCAGCCGGTCCACGTCGGCCGGTGTCGGAGCGCAGAGCGCCGCTGGGTCGTGTGCGCCGCGGTGGTCCGAGGCGAGCCACGGCCCCTCGAGATGGAGCCCGGCCAGCACCCCCTCGGCCACGAGCGGGGCCAGGGCACGGACCTGGCGCTCCACCACGGGCACCGGCTCGCTCACGAGTGAGGCCACGACGTGCGCCGTGCCGTGGGCCCGCAGCGTCGCCGCGGCGTGGCGGGCCGCCTCCGGCCCCTCGGAGAAGGACGCACCCCCGGCGCCATGGCAGTGGATGTCCACCGGCGCCGGTGCGAGGACCACGTCGCCGAGATCGTGGACCGGCGCCCCCGCCAGGCGTGCGGCGAGCGCCCTGCCTGCGCTCGGCTCGCCCGCGGCCGCAGGGCCCTCCCCCGGGCCGTCGACGACGGTCGACGCGGAGCGTGCCGGCGGCAGACCCGGACCGGACCACACGGCCAGGACGCGGCCGCCGTCCAGGGCGAGGCGGCCGTCGTCGTGCATCACGTCCCCGTCATGGACGTGCGCGGCGCGCAGGATGCAGGGGCCCGCGCCCGGCACACGCCGACCGCCCCCGGCGTCAGGCACGGGGGCGGTCGGCGGCGTCGGCGTCATGGCCTCGAGGACCTGGGGACCCGGGCCTCAGCCCAGGTAGGCGCCCTCGGCGGCCGAGTGGACGAGCTTGGCGTACTTGCCGAGCACGCCGGTGGTGAACTTCGGCTGCACCGGCTCCCAGGACTCGCGGCGGGCGGCCAGCTCGGCCTCATCCACGAGCAGGTCCATGGAGCGTCCGGCGATGTCCACGCGGATGCGGTCGCCGTCCTGCACCAGGCCGATCGGACCGCCTTCAGCGGCCTCCGGGGCGATGTGGCCGATGCACAGGCCCGTGGTGCCGCCGGAGAAGCGGCCGTCGGTGATGAGCAGGACGTCCTTGCCCAGGCCGGCGCCCTTGATCGCGCCGGTGATCGCGAGCATCTCGCGCATGCCCGGGCCGCCCTTCGGCCCCTCGTAGCGGATGACCACGACGTCGCCGGCGGTGATGGTGCCGTCCTCGAGGGCGTCCATGGCGGCGCGCTCGCGGTCGAAGACGCGGGCGGTGCCCTCGAAGATGTCGGCGTCGAAGCCGGCGGACTTCACGACGGCGCCCTCGGGAGCGAGCGAGCCGTGGAGGATCGCGATGCCGCCGTTGGGGTGCATCGCGTCGTCCATGGTGCGGATGACCTTGCCGTCCACCGGGTCGGGGTCGAGCGCGGCCAGGTTCTCGGCGAGGGTCTTGCCGGTGACGGTGAGGGTGTCCCCGTGCAGCAGGCCCTCGTCCAGCAGGGCCTTCATGACCACCGGGACGCCGCCGATGCGGTCCACGTCCGTCATGACGTACTGGCCGAACGGCTTGAGGTCTGCGATGTGCGGGGTGCGGTCGGCGATGCGGTTGAAGTCGGACAGCTGCAGGTCCACGCCCGCCTCCCGGGCGATGGCGAGCAGGTGCAGCACGGCGTTGGTGGACCCGCCGAACGCCATGGTCACGGCGATCGCGTTCTCGAACGCGGGCTTGGTCATGATGTCCCGGGCCGTGATGCCCTGGCGGAGCATGGTCACCACGGCCTCGCCCGAGCGGCGTGCGAAGGCGTCGCGGCGGCGGTCCGCGGACGGGGCGGCGGCGGAACCGGGCAGGGACATGCCGAGCGCCTCGCCGATGGAGGCCATGGTGTTGGCGGTGTACATGCCGCCGCAGGCGCCTTCGCCCGGCACGATGGACTTCTCGATGCGGAGCAGGTCCTCCTCGGACATGAGGCCGCGGGCGCAGGCACCGACCGCCTCGAAGGCGTCGATGATGGTGACCTGCTTCTCGGTGCCGTCGGTCAGGCGGGCCACGCCCGGCATGGTCGATCCGGCGTAGACGAACACGGAGGCCAGGTCCAGGCGGGCGGCGGCCATGAGCATGCCCGGCAACGACTTGTCGCAGCCGGCGAGCAGGACGGAGCCGTCCAGGCGCTCGGCCATCATCACGGTCTCCACCGAGTCGGCGATCACCTCACGGGAGACGAGGGAGAAGTGCATGCCCTCGTGGCCCATGGAGATGCCGTCCGAGACGGACACGGTGCCGAACTCCAGCGGGAAGCCGCCGGCGGCATGGACGCCGTCCTTGGAGGCCTGGGCGAGGCGGTCCAGGGAGAGGTTGCACGGGGTGATCGCGTTCCAGGACGAGGCGATGCCGATCTGCGGCTTATCGAAGTCCTCGTCCCCCATGCCGACCGCGCGGAGCATGCCGCGGGCGGCGGTGCGCTCCTTGCCGTCGGTGACGTCGCGGGAGCGAGGCCTGGCGTCGACCTCCGCCGACCCTGCAGTGCTGTCCTGAGCCTTCGAGGTGGTGTCCATGCGCACATCATAGGGACGGCGTGCGGCAGTGAGACGGTCGCGTCCGCCAGATGACATGCAATCGGATCGTGACCTGTCACGGCACTGCCCCGCCGACGGCCTCACGTACGTTGGAGACATGGACTCGCTCACCCTCCAACGACGGCTGCGCGGCGTGTTCGACGCTCGGGTCTTCAACCACGGCGACTACAACCTCGTCTACGGCCAGACCTCCGGCACGGCCACGCCGTACGTGATCGGCTACCGGCGCGCCCCGCAGGAGCTCGTGCTGTGCCCGGTCGATCCGTCACGCCCGGTGGTGGAGGACGATGCGGACCCGAGCGAGGTCTCCACGGTCTCCCTGGGGAACGTGGCCACCGTCGCGGACACGGGCAGCGGCTATCAGCTGGAGACGGTGACGGGCTTCCGCACCTGGTTCGAGGTCTCCCCCCGCTGCCGCGTGCACGTGGGTGACCTCTCCGAGACCGGCGTGGCCGAGCTGGACCAGTCCGACGACGCCGCGGACTTCCACGAGTTCATGTCCGGATTCATGGACGAGCTCGACGGTCTCTACGCCGATGTGGACATTCGCAAGAAGGCCTGATAGAGTCTTCTCTCGTTGCAACGGAGCGAGTCCGAAAGGAACGGTCCGGAGCATGGCCTGCGCCTCTAGCTCAATTGGCAGAGCATCAGACTCTTAATCTGCAGGTTCCGGGTTCAAGTCCCGGGGGGCGCACACACCAGAAGGGCCCGTCACCGCGAGGTGACGGGCCCTTCGTCGTCCCGGGCGCCCGCACCGCGATCGGTGGTGTGAGAAACGCCTCATCCTCCCGGGGCGGGCGCGGACCGCATGTGTCAGAGTGGAGCCATGACCACCGAGAACACCCGCCTTGCCGTCGGGGACACCGCACCCGACTTCACCCTCCAGGACCAGGACGGCCGCCCCGTCTCCCTGCACGACCATGCCGGCAAGAACGTCATCGTCTACTTCTATCCGGCCGCCTCCACTCCGGGCTGCACCAAGCAGGCCTGCGACTTCCGCGACTCCCTCGCCTCCCTCAAGGCCGCCGGCTACGTGGTGCTCGGCATCTCCCCGGACCCGATCGGCAAGATCATCCGCTTCGCCCAGAAGGAGGGCCTGACCTTCCCCCTGCTGTCCGACGAGGACCATGCGGTGGCCGAGGCCTACGGCGCCTGGGGCGAGAAGAAGAACTACGGCAGGACCTACGAGGGCCTGATCCGCTCCACGATCGTGGTGGACCCGGCCGGCAAGGTCAGCCTCGCGCAGTACAACGTGAAGGCCACCGGCCACGTGGAGCGCCTGCGCAGGGCCCTCGGGGTCGACTGATCCGCCCCGGTCCGGGCCGATACACTGGGCACCCTGACCGGGCCGTCCAGCGCGGCCCGTCCGCGCGGGCGTGGCGGAACTGGCAGACGCGCTGGATTTAGGTTCCAGTGTCCTACGACGTGGGGGTTCGAGTCCCCCCGCCCGCACTCGTCACGACGACGGCCGCGTCCGTCCGGAGGACACCGCACCAGGGTGCCCCGCCGCAGGGACGGCGCCAAGACCGAACGACACCGAGGGAGGCCTGCCATGGAGCTGTCGCGCCGTGCCGCCCTGGGCCTGGGCCTGTCCGGGCTCGCCCTCGCCGCGGCAGGCTGCACCGAGGACCTGCGCCGCCCGGCTTCGCCGACCCCCTCGCCGAGCGCCTCCTCCAGCGCAGTCGCGGCGACCGGACCCCGCGGCCGAACCCTGGTGGTCGGCTCCCCCGGGCGTCTCACCTCCCGCGACCCTCACCTGCAGTGGGACTCGGAGACCTTCCGCCTCTCCCGCCAGGTGTTCGAGACCCTGCTGGGCGTGGACCCGGAGACCGGCAAGGCCGTGCCCGCCCTGGCCGAGAGCCACGAGGTGACCGCCGACGGTCGCATCCACCGCTTCCGCCTGCGCGAGGGGGTGGTGTTCTCCGATGACACCCCGTGCGATGCGGCTGCCGTGGCGGCCAACGTGGAGCGCTGGGCGGCGAAGGATGAGCGCGAGGACGTCACCGCCTCCCCCTTCGTCTCCGTCTTCGGCGCCCACCTGGGCGAGGAGGACTGCCGTCTGGACTCCGTCGAGGTCGAGGACGAGCTGACCCTGCGGCTGACGCTCAGCACGCCGCTGCGACATCTGGCGATGGCCTTGACGGCACCGCATTTCGCCATCTCCTCGCCCCAGTCCTGGGAACGCACCGCCCATACCCCCGAGGGCAGCGTCTCCTCCCCCGCCGGCACGGGGCCCTATCGCTGGGCCACGGCACAGGAGTCGCACGCGGCCCTCTCGGCCGCCTCGGCGGTGCGCCGAGGCGCCGTGCTGGTCGCCAGCTCCACCTACCGCGGTGAGCGCCCGCAGGCGTCCCCGGTGATCGTGGCCTCCTGGGGCCGGGTCGGCACCCGCCTGCGCGAGTTCCGCCGCGGCCATGCGGACGTCATCGACGTGGTCTCCCCGCCGCAGCTGCGCCCGCTCGTGGAGTCCGGCGCCCAGGTCCTGCAGCGTGACCCGCTGTCCGTGCTCTACCTGGGCATGAACATGGCGCACCCGGTGATGGGCTCGCTCTACGTCCGGCAGGCCGTGGCGCACGGCGTGGACCGGCCGGCCCTCGCCCGTTCCGGGCTCTTCCTGGACGGCACCTCGATGGCCCATGACGTGGTGCCGCCGACCCTGGGCGTGGCCAACGAGGACGCCGAGCGCTACGACATCAACCCCCGTGAGGCCCGCGACCTGCTCCACCTGGCCGGCTACGAGGGCGAGCCGCTCGAGTTCCTCTACCCGACCGGCACCGGCCGGCCGTCCCTGCCCACCCCGGAACTCGTCTACGCCCGGATCGCCGAGGACCTCGGGAAGATCGGGCTGAACATCGTGCCCGTGCCTGTGCCCGCGGACGAGGACTACCAGCGCACGGTCCGTGAGCGCGAGGGCCGAGCGCTGCACCTGATGAGCCGTGACGGCCTCTTCCGCGACCCCCACGCCTTCATCGAGCCGCTCTGCCGTTCGGACGCCGCGGAGACGAACTACGCGAACCCCCACGTGCAGCGGCTGCTGCAGCGCGCGGCCCTGGCCGAGGACGACGATCGCCGTCGCGAGGTGTTCGGGCAGATCCTCGCCTCCCTCGCCCTCGACCTCCCGGTGCTGCCGCTGGTCTACCCGATCTCCGCGGCCGCCGTGGGCGCCCGGGTCCAGGCCTACCCGACCTCCCCGCTGCTGGACGAGCACTACTCCTCCGTCCGGCTCTCCGCCGACTGAAGCGGCACCTGCCCGGAGTGCGTCCGGGGCCGCCAGACCCGGCCCGTCGGAGTGAGTCCCGTCATGCCGGTGACAGGACGTGGGCGCGGCGTCCGCGGTAGTAGACTCGGGCCCGAGCGGACGGACCCCGCAGACCTCCCGTCCACGGTGGTCGGGACCGGGTCCCACCCGCACCCGCATCCGCGTCCTTGACCTCGGAGAGTTGTTTTTCGTGACCACGCAGACCACCACCACGCACGACGTCGTCCTCATCGGCGGCGGCATCATGTCCGCCACGCTCGGCACCCTGCTGCAGAAGCTGGAGCCGACCTGGTCGATCGCCCTCTACGAGAACCTGGACCAGGCCGGCCTGGAGTCCTCGGATCCGTGGAACAACGCCGGCACCGGCCACGCCGCCCTGTGCGAGCTGAACTACGCACCCCGCCAGGCCGACGGCACCGTGGACCCGACCAAGGCCCTCGGCATCAACGAGCAGTTCTGGGTGTCCCGCCAGTTCTGGTCCTCCCTCGTGCAGGACGGCACCCTGAAGGACCCGAAGTCCTTCATCAACCCGCTGCCGCACATGTCCTTCGTGTGGGGCGACGACCATGCCGACTACCTGCAGGCCCGCTACGAGGCGATGTCCGCGCAGCCGCTGTTCGAGACCATGGAGCACACCGAGGACCCGGAGAAGATCCGCGAGTGGACCCCGCTGCTCATCAACGGCCGCCACGACGGCAAGCGCCTGGCCGCCTCCCGCGTGGCCGGCGGCACCGACGTCGACTTCGGCGCCCTGACCCGCCAGCTCGTCACCCGCATGGCCGACTCCGGCGTGGACGTGCGCTTCGGCCACAAGGCGACCGGCCTCACCCGCGGCACCGACGGCCGCTGGGAGGTCGGCGTGAAGAACCGTGCCGCCGGCGAGTCCTTCACCGACCGCGCCCGCTTCGTGTTCATCGGCGCCGGCGGCGGCGCCCTGCACCTGCTGCAGGCCTCGGGCATCCCGGAGGCCAAGGGCTTCGGCGGCTTCCCGGTGTCCGGCCAGTTCCTGCGCTGCACCGACGAGTCGATCGTGTCCCAGCACATGGCCAAGGTCTACGGCCAGGCCCAGGTCGGCGCCCCGCCGATGTCCGTGCCGCACCTGGACACCCGCTTCGTCGACGGCAAGCGCTCCCTCCTGTTCGGCCCGTACGCCGGCTTCTCCACCAACTTCCTGAAGTCGGGCTCCTACCTGGACCTGCCGTTGTCGGTCCGTCCGCACAACCTGGTGCCGATGCTCGCCGTGGCCAAGGACAACATGGACCTGACCAAGTACCTGGTCACCGAGGTCCTGAAGTCCCAGGACAAGAAGGTCGAGACCCTCAAGGACTTCTTCCCGGAGGCCGACGGCTCGAAGTGGGAGCTGATCACCGCGGGCCAGCGCGTCCAGGTGATGAAGAAGGACAAGAAGAAGGGCGGCGTGCTGCAGTTCGGCACCGAGGTCGTCACCCACGGCGACGGTTCCCTGAGCGCCCTGCTCGGCGCCTCCCCGGGCGCCTCCACCGCAGCGCCGATCATGCTGTCCCTCCTGGAGCGCTGCTTCCCGGCCAAGATGGACGCCTGGAAGCCGCAGTTCGAGGCGCTGGTGCCGTCCTACGGCCGCAAGCTCAACGAGGACCGTGCCCTGCTGGACAAGGTGCGCTCGGCCACCGATTCCGCCCTGCAGCTGAACTGACCTCGTGAGGGCTCTCGCGCGGTTCTCCCTAGCACACCGCGCGCTGATCGCGCTGGTCACGGTGTTCTGCACCGTGTTCGGCGTGATCGCGGCGGGTCAGCTCAAGCAGGAGCTGGTCCCGTCGCTGGAGCTGCCGGTGATCTCCGTCACCACGGTGTATCCGGGTGCCGGCCCCGAGGTCGTCGACGACGCCGTCGGCGAACCCCTCGAGCGTGCCCTCCAGGCCGTCGAGGGGCTCGAGTCGACGCGGTCGACCTCGTCGAACGGCTTCAACGCCGTGCTCCTGCAGTTCGAGTACGGGACCGATCTGAACCGTGCCCGCGGTCAGGTCGACCGCGCCGTCTCCAACCTCGCCCCGCAGCTGCCGGACGAGGCGGAGACCACCTCCTTCGCCGGCTCGTTCTCCGACTTCCCGGTGATGTTCCTCGCGGTGTCCTCGGACTCGGACCTGAACCGCACCCGGCAGCGGGTGGAGGACGTGGCGGTGCCCCGACTGCAGCGTCTGGAGGGCGTGCGCGGCGCGGAGGTCACCGGCGGCACACAGGAGTACGTCTCGATCGTCCCGGACCAGGCGGGGCTCGCCGCCGCGGGGCTGTCCACGCAGGACATCGTCACCGCACTCGAGGAGAACGCCGGCCTGTTCCCCATCGGCCAGGTGACGGAGGGCTCGCTGACGCTCCCCGTCCAGGCCGGGTCTCCGGTCGAGGACATCGAGGATCTGAAGGGCATCGTGCTGGTGCCCGCGGACGGCGAGTCCTCCTCCCCGGACCGCGCTCCCCCGGCCCTGGGCGATGTCGCGGAGGTCTCGATGGCCGAGGCCGAGCCCACATCGGTCTCCCGCACCAACGGCGTGGACACGCTGTCCCTGAGCATCACCGCCACCCCGGACGCTGATCTGGTGCGCGTCTCCGAGGCCGTGGAGGAGATCCTGCCGGAGCTGGAGGGCGTCGTCGGGGACAACGCCCGCTTCACGGTGGTCTTCGATCAGGCCCCGTTCATCCAGCAGTCCATCGACACGCTGTTCCTGGAGGGCGTCCTGGGCCTGGGCTTCGCGGTCCTGGTGATCGCCGTCTTCCTGCTCTCCCTGCGTTCCACCCTGGTCACGGCGGTCTCGATCCCGCTGTCGCTGCTGGCCACGCTGATCGGCGTCTGGCTGTCCGGCTACTCGCTGAACATGCTCACGCTGGGCGCGCTGACCATCGCGATCGGCCGTGTGGTGGACGACTCGATCGTGGTGGTGGAGAACATCCGCCGCCACCTCGGCCTCGGCGAGGATCGGCGCACGGCGATCGTGCGCGGCACCGGCGAGGTCGGTCTGGCGATCACCGCCTCCACCCTCACCTCGGTGGCGGTGTTCCTCCCGGTCGCGTTCGTCTCCGGCCTGGCCGGCGAGCTGTTCCGGCCGTTCGCCGTGACCATGTCCCTGGCCCTGCTGGTCTCCCTGCTGGTGGCGTTGACGATCGTGCCGGTGCTGTCCTTCTGGTTCCTCGGCGGCACGGCGTCGCGGCAGGCAGCGGGACAGGCGGCCACTCAGCGGCGTGTCGACGACGGCCCCTCGCCCTCCGCTCGCCCGGTCGCCCACGCCTCCTGGCTGTCCCGGGCGTACCGCCCGGTGCTCCGCGGCACCCAGGCTCATCCGAAGACCACGATCGCCGCCGCGCTGGCCGTGCTCGTCGGCACCGGGGCCCTCGTCCCCCTGCTGCCCACCAACCTGCTGGGCGACACGGGCCAGAACTCCTTCACCGTCACCGCACGCCAGAGTCCAGGCTCCTCGCTGGAGACCACGACCGCCGCGGCAGAGAAGGTCGACGAGGCCCTGCGCGGAACCGAGGGCGTGCAGGATGTGCAATTCACGGTCGGCTCGGCCGGGATGATGGCGATGTTCGGCGGCGGCGCCACGGACGAGGCCAGCTTCACCGTGGTCACCGACCCGGCCGTGGACCAGCCCGCCCTGCAGGACGAGGTGCGCGGCAGGCTGGCCCGTCTGCAGGACGTGGGCGAGGTGGAGGTCTCCCCCGCCGAGGGCTTCGGCGGCTCGGACATCGAGGTCACGGTCACCGCGCCGACCCCGGAGCAGCTGTCCGCCGCAGCGGAGCAGGTCGCGGACCGGATGCGCGGCCTGGAGGGGGTGCGCGAGGTGACCACGCCGGCCACAGACACCCGCCCCACCTTCCAGGTCGAGGTCGACCCGCAGGCCGCGGCCGCCGCCGGGCTCACCGAGGAGGCGGTCTCCGGCCAGGTGGCCGCCGCGTTGGATGCGGTCCCCTCTGGCCAGGTGCGCTTCGGGTTCACCGACTACACCGTGCGCCTGGGCGATCCCGAGCCGGTCACCTCTCGCGCCGAGCTCGAGGCCGTCGAGGTCATGACACCCACGGGGCCGGTGGCCCTGTCCGAGCTGGCAGAGGTCCGCCAGGAGGACGTCCCGGCGAGCGTGACCTCCTCCGACGGCGAGCGGACCGCGGTGGTGTCCGTGACTCCCGGCTCCGACGACCTCGGCGCGGCCGCCGCGGCTGTCCGTGAGGCCCTCGACGGCATGGAGTTCGCCGAGGGCGTCGCGGCGGAGATCGGGGGCGCCGCCTCCCAGCAGGAGAAGACGTTCCGGGATCTGGGCCTGGCCCTGCTGGCGGCGGTGGCGGCGGTGTACGTCGTCATGGTGGCGACGTTCCGCTCGCTGCTGCAGCCGTTCGTGCTGCTGGTCTCCATCCCGTTCGCAGCCACCGGCGCGTTCATCGCCCTGCTGGTGACGGGCACCTCCCTGGGGCTGCCGAGCCTGATCGGCATGCTCATGTTGGTGGGCGTGGTGGTGACGAACGCGATCGTGCTGATCGACCTGATCAACCAGTACCGCCGGGATGTGGGGCTCGGGCTGGACGAGGCGATCGAGCTGGGTGCGCTGAACCGCGTCCGCCCGGTGGTCATGACGGCCCTGGCGACCATCCTGGCGCTCATGCCCATGGCCCTGGGCGTGACCGGCCACGGCGGTTTCATCTCGCAGCCGCTGGCGGTGGCGGTGGTGGGCGGCCTGCTGTCCTCCACGGTGCTGACGCTGGTCGTGCTGCCCGTGCTCTACCGGCTCGCGGAGGCCCGCGGCGAGCGCCGCCGCCGGGCGGAGCAGTCCCGGATCGAGCAGGCACGGGCCGAGCGGGAACGACAGCTGCGCGAGGCCGCGGCGGCCGCACAGGCCGGTGCCGGGGACCCCGCCCCCGCTCCGGGCCGTCGGCGCCGCGGCCTGCGCGAGCGCCTGAAGACGTTCTCCCTGCGGCGACGCGGCACCGCCTGAGCGTGACTGCCGACGTCGGCAGCGCCTGAGCAGCGTTGCCGGCCGCGGCACCGCCTGAGCGCCGTTGCCGACGCTGCGCCACCGACCCACGCGACCAGGGCCTTCGATTGCGCGCTCGAGGCCCTTCCCACACCCGGTCTCAGTCTCCGTCGTGGACGGCGAGCGAGGAGCCGCGGCGGTGCTTGGTGACGGCCAGGCGGGTGGGGATGTCGTTCTTCATGCGCTCGACGTGGCTGACGAGCCCGACGGTGCGGCCGCCGGTGCGCAGGGAGTCCACGACCCCCATCACCTCGTCCAGGGTCTCCGTGTCCAGGGACCCGAACCCCTCGTCCACGAAGAGCGTATCCAGCTCGATGCCGCCGGAGGCCGCCTGCACGGTGTCCGCAAGACCCAGGGCGAGGGACAGGGAGGCCATGAAGGTCTCGCCGCCGGACAGGGTGGAGGGGTGCCGGACCTCGTCCACATAGTGGTCGCGCACGACGATCTCGAGGCCCTTGTTGCCGCGCCCGCCGACCGCGTCCGAGTACTCGAGGCAGTAGCGGTCGTCGGTCATCTTCCGCAGGCGTTCGGAGGCCGCGGCGGCGACCTCCTCGAGGCGCCCGGCCAGCACGTAGCTGGTGAGCGGCATCTTCAGGCGGTTCTCGCCGGAGCCGCGCACCAGGGCGAGCAGGCCGGTGACGCGCTCGTGCTCGGCGATCAGGTCCGCCGCCCGGCCCAGGACCTCGCGCAGGACGGCGGACTGCCGGCGTACGGCGGACACCAGGGCGGCCCGCGAGCCGACGACGGCCCCCTGCTCCCGGGAGGCGGCCTCGGCCGCCTGCAGACGCTCGACGGCGGCCGCGGTCTGCGCCTCGTCCGGCGCCTGCGTCCCCTCCGCCCGGAGCCGGCGCCCCTCGGCCACCAGGGCGGTGGCGGCGAGCTCGGCCAGCGCGGACTCCTCGCGCGCGTAGGCCTGCACGGCGGCCTCCTTCGCGGCGGCGTCCTCGGGCGAGAGGCGGGCGGCACGGGCCGCAGCCACGTCCGCGAAGTCCTTCTCCGCCAGCGCCGAACGCAGTGCGTCCTCGGCCTGGGCGGCCAGAGCGCCGGCGGAGGCACGGCGGCCGAGGGCCTCGTCGAGGCTCTCCAGCAGCGACCGGGCGGCGACGACGGCGTCCCGGCGCGCCTCCAGGTCCCCGCCCTCGCCGGCGGCCGCGGCGACGGACTCCTCGAGATCGGCGATGCGCTCGGCACGCTGGGCGGACTGCTCCTCGAGCTTGCCGTCCTCGGTGGCCAGCTCGGCCAGGAGCGCGGCGACGGACTCCTGCTTCGTCTGAGCCGTGGTCAGACGGCGGCGTGTCGCCGCCAGTGCACGCTTGGCGGCGGCCAGCTCCTGCTTGGCCGTCTCAGCGGCCGAGACCGCCTCCGAGGCCTCGTCCACGCCCAGTCCGCCGGCGGCGGTCTGCGCCTCGTGGAGGCGGGCCTGGGCGGCGGTCACGTCGGCCGCGGCCGCGGCGGTGGCGGCGGACGCCTTCTCCAGGGCCTTCTCGGCCCGCTGGACGGCGGCCTCGGTGACGTCCTCGTCCACGGGGTCGGCCGGCCGGGGGTGCTCCACGGAGCCGCAGACCAGGCAGGGATGACCGTCCTCGAGCTGCGCGGCCAGCTCGGAGGCGGCCTGCTCGTAGCGGGACCGGAGCAGGTCGAGGCGCCGCTGGGCGGCCTTCTCCTCGGCCTGGCGAGCCTGGGTGTGGGCGGCCTCGGCGGTCTCGAGCTCGGCGGCGCGGGCAGCGGCCGTCTCGGCCGCCTTGCGACGGGCCCGCGCGGCGGCCAGCTCCGCGTCCACGGCGTCCTGGGCCCCGAGCTTCGCGGCGCCGGCCTCGACCTCCTCCCGCAGCGCGGCGACCTCCTCAGCCCGGGCGTCGCGCTCGGTCTCCGCGGTCCGGCGCTCCCCCACGATGGCCTCACGACGCTGCGCGGCGGCGGCCTGCTGTTCCTGCAGCCGTCCGATGCGGATGCGGTCCTTCAGGGCCGCGGCGACCGCATCGGCGGCGGAGGCGCCGGCCTGGACGGCGGAGCGCACGGCCTTCCGGGCACGTTCCTCCTGCACCGTCTCCCGGGCCTCTGCCTGCTCGCCCTGCTGCACCTCCCCCTGCTCCGCGCGGGCCGCGGCCAGCCATCCGGCGGCGGTGGCGTCGGCTTCGGCCCGCTCGCGGGCAGCCTCCTCCTGGGCGGCGGCGGACTCCGCGGCGCCCGCCGCCTTCTCGGCGCGAGCGGCGGCGGTGACCACGGCCTCGGCGCGGCGGTGGGCCTCCACGGCCGTCCGGTCCGCAGCGGTGGCCTCGGCCTTCGACCGATGGTCCTCGTCCCGGACCGCCCAACCCGCGGCGGCCTCGAGCGCCTGGCCGGTGCGGCGCAGCTGCTCGAGCGCGGTGCGTGCGGCCTTCTCGGCGGCCTCGGCCTCGTCCTGGCGGGTCTTCGCCGCGGCGTGGGCGGCGTCGGCCCGCTCGGCGACCAGCGTCAGGAGGTCGTCGTCGTCCTCCGGATAGGGGGCGGGGTCGTGCCAGTCCTGGCCGAGCTCCTCGCGGGCGGCCTCACGCAGCTGCTCGCGCGCGCTCTGCGCGATCTGCCTGTCCGCGGCCGCACGGCTGTCCAGGCGGTCGGCCTCGGCCTTGAGGTGCTCTTCCACGCCGTCGAACCGCTGGGTGCCGAACAGCCGGCGGAGCAGGTCCCTGCGCTCGTCCGATGTGGCCGTGAGGAAGCGCGCGAACTGGCCCTGCGGGAGCATGACGACCTGCATGAACTGCTCGGCGTCCAGGTGCATCACGGAGGCGATCTGCTGGCCGACCTCGTCCGCGCGGGTCAGCGGCGCCGTCCAGGCGCCGTCCTTCAGCTCGCGCAGGGACACGGAGGCCGGGGTCGTGGTGGTGCCCTTGCCCCGCTTCTTGGGACGCGCGTGGCGGGGCGAGCGGAGCACCTCGAAGCGCCGTGTCTGGACGGTGAACTCGACGAGCACTTCCGGGGCCACAGTGCCGGCGGGACGGAGCGTGGTGACCAGGGAATCGGGCGAGCGGCCGCCCGGCACGGAGCCGTAGAGGGCGTAGCAGAGCGCGGTGAGGATGGTGGATTTGCCGGCGCCGGTGGGACCGTCCAGCAGGAACAGCCCGGCGCTGTTGAGCGCCTCGAAGTCCACGTCCTGGGTCTCGGCGTACGGGCCGATCCCGGTGAGGCGGATGCTGTGGATCCTCATGCCTGGACCTCCTGCACACGGGCGGCGGAGAGGGCGGCGTCCAGCAGGGCCGTCTCCTCCTCGGTGGCAGCGCGCTCGCGCACGTGGTGCACGAAGCCGGTGGTCAGGGCCAGGTCGGACGGGGCGTCCCGCAGCGCCTGGGCGTAGGTCTTCTCCCGCTCCTTGCGCCCGCCGGCGGGCTCGTGGCGGAAGACGAGCACGTGCGGGTAGCGCGCGCGCAGGCGCTCCAGCGCCTTCTCCGGGCGTTCGTCGTCTGTGACCGTGACCTGCACCCAGCGGTCCTCGGCCCAGTCGAACTCGGCGGACTCGAGCAGTTCGGCGGTCGGTCCGGAGAGCACGGCGAGCTGCCGCCCTCCGGGCCAGTCCACCTTCTCCACCGCGGTCACGTCGCCGCCGCTGACGTGGACGAGCCAGCCGCCCTTGTCCTGCTGCCACTCGCCGAAGGAGTACGGCAGCGGGGAGCCCGAGTAGCGCACGTGCTCGGCCATGGTCTGACGGCCGTGCAGGTGGCCGAGGGCCACATAGTCGAGACCGTCGAACACGCTGACGGGCACCTGGCCGAGCGTGCCGACGAGCGCCTCGGGGTCCTCGGCGCCGCAGTCCAGGTGCTCGCCCTCGCCGATGTCCCGCTCCCCCTCGGACCCCTGGCCGCCGGCGGCGAAGAGGTGGGCGAGCACGATCGAGGCGAGCGGGCCGCCGTCGGGGTCCTGCCGACGCGCGGCGAGGTCCGCGCGGATGCGGCGCACGGCCTCCTGCATCACCGGCGTGTGGTGCGGGTCCACACCCCACTCCTGCCCGAGATGGCGGGGTTCCAGGTAGGGGATGCCGTACACGGCGGCCCGCTCCCCGTCCCGGCCCTCCAGGAGGATCGGCTCGGCCAGGCGCTCCGGGTCGGTGCGCAGGTGCACGCCGGAGGCCTCCATGAGGGCGCCGCCGAAGCCGAGGCGGACGGCGGAGTCGTGGTTGCCGCTGGTCATGACCACGGCGGCGCCGGCGGCGCGGATCGCGGCGAGGGTCTCGTCCAGCAGGCGCACGGCGTCCGCCGGAGGCAGGGCACGGTCGTAGACGTCCCCGGCCAGGAGCACGGCGTCCACGCCGCGCTCGCGCACGGTGGCCACCAGCTGGTCCAGCACGGCGCGCTGCGACTCGAGCAGTCCGGTGCCGTGGAAGGAGCGTCCGATGTGCCAGTCGGAGGTGTGGAGCAGGATCATGGTCGTCACTCTAGTGAGGCCTGCGGACAGGATAAGGGCGGGCTGTGCACAGCCGGCGCTCACTAGCATGGAGGCATGACCGCCGAGCCCCTCGCCGACCCGCGCCTGCCCGACTATCCCGCCCGCGTCCTGGCCACCCTCGCCGCCGGGGCGGCCGGAGACGCCTACGGCTACACCGTGGAGTTCGACCGCGCCGACGCGATCGTGTCCGCCTGGGGCCCGACGGGCCTCGGGACCCCGGCCGAGCTGCTCGAGCGCCTGGGCGTGGCGCACCTGCCGATCTCCGACGACACGCAGATGACCCTCTTCGTGTCCGACGGCCTGCGCGAGTGGATCGAATGGCAGAACCGCGGACAGATGGCCGACGCCGCCGCCTGCGTCTGGCTGGCCTGCCTGCGCTGGCACCGCACCCAGACCGGCGCCCTGCCACAGGGTGCTCCCCCGGCACAGGACACCTGGCTGGATGCCCGCCGCGAGCTCCACGAGCGCCGCACCCCCGGCAACGCCTGCCTGTCCGGCCTCGCCGAGCCCGGCATGGGCGTGCCCACGGACCCGAAGAACCCGGCCTCCAAGGGGTGCGGCACCATCATGCGCTCGGCGCCCTACGGCATGGTCCCCGGCCTGCCGGACACCCATGTGGCGTCCTTCGCCCGCCAGGGTGCCGTGCTCACCCATGGGCATCCGACCGCCTGGACCTCCGCGGCCGCCTTCGCCCTGATCGTGGACGCGCTCTTCGCCGGCCGCACCCTGGCCGAGGCCGTGGAGACCGGCCGTGCCTGGCTCGCCGCCCAGGGCGAGGACGCAGCCGAGTCCCTCACCGCCCTCGAGCTCGCCCGGCAGCTGGCCGTCACGGCGGAGGGGGACGACGACGGCACGCGCCTGGGTGCCCCGGGGCACCTCCCCGTGGGGCTGGGCGAGGGCTGGGTGGCCGAGGAGGCGCTGGCGATCGCCGTCTACGCCGCACTCGTGGCCGAGCGGACGACGGACACCCCGGCCGCCGCGCTGGCCCTGGCCCTGCGGATCGGCGCGAACCACGACGGCGACTCGGACTCCACCGCCTCCCTGGCCGGGCAGCTGCTCGGCGCCGCCCACGGCATGGCGGTGTTCGGCGTGGAGTCGGCCGACGGGGTCCCGGTGGCGGCGCTGGCCGACGCGGTGCCGGAGTGGATCGCCGAGCGTGACGTGGTGGTCGAGGCCGCCGAACGCTGGGTGGCCGCCACCAGCTGACGACGTCGGCTGTCTTCCGTCAGGAGGCTGCCCGCCTGGCGCCGGCCACCGGTGCCGATGGTCGTCGAGCCCGTGGCGGGCCCGCCGGCATCACCGGGCGGCCGGGGGCCAGTTCCCGCCGAGCATCTGGAGGAATTCGGGCTCGGAGACCAGGGCGATCTGCTGTCCGGCCGCGCGACGGCGCAGCGCGTCGCGGGTCTTGCGGTGGGCCAGGGCCGTGGTGGTGACGCGGTCCGCGCCGCGGGCCGGGGCGCCGGAGCCGTCCGCCTCCCTGGCGGTGAGGACGAGATCCTCGGCGCAGAAGCCGTCCCCGATGACGAGCATGGTGGTGCGCGCGCTGACGCGGGAGGAGGGCTGCGCGCCGAGCGCAGCCGCCCGGTCCTTGGCCTCCTGCCGGGACATGCCGATGCCGCCGGTGAACACCACGACGTGCCCGAACAGGGGGTTCTGCGGGGACGCGTCCGGGTTGGCCGGCGTGTTCACGCCCTCCTCCGGCCAGCGCATGAAGTCCGGCATGGAGCGGTCGGAGCGCAGCGGCACCCGGGCGTCGAAGACGTCCTTCATGTCCCGCGCCTGACGGGTGGGGCGGGACTCGTGCCCCCGGCCGTGGGGGTGGCCGGCGAGACGGCCGACCTCGAGGCCGTGGGCGCCCAGGACGTGGGCGACCGGCACCGGGCCGGCGGCGTCCTGATGGGCACGGCGCCCGACGTCGATCAGGATCGCGGCGCAGGCCTCGGCATCCGCGAGCGCCTCATGGTGGCGGCCGGGCACGAAGCCGGCGGCGCGGCTGGCCGAGGGCAACGCGTAGCTGGGCAGGTCGTAGGCCTTGCGGGCCAGCATGAGCGTGCACGCGTACTCCAGCGGGGGCACGTCCGCATCCGACACCTCGAGGGCGGACTCGATGACGCCGACGTCGAAGCCCGCGTTGTGGGCCACGAGGACGTCCTGGCCGCAGAAGGCCCGCAGGTCCTCGAACACCTCGGCGAAGCGCGGCTGACGGGCGACCTGCTCCGCGGTGATGCCATGGATCCTCACGTTGCGGGGGTCGAAGCGGTCGAAGCCCAGCGGCGGCCGCATCATCCAGGAGGCGCGGTCCACCATCGCCCCGTCCCGCACGCGGACGACTCCCACGGAGCAGGGCGAGCCGCGGAAGCCGTTGGCGGTCTCGAAGTCGATCGCCGTGAAGTCCAGCCCGGGCACGGGCGCGGAGGACGACGGGGCGCTCATGTGGTGTGCTCCTCCTGGGCACGCAGGGCCTCGACGAGGGCCGGCAGCAGCGCGGTGAACGCCTCGCCGCGGTGGCTGATGGCGTTCTTCTCCTCCGCGGACAGCTGTGCGGTGGACACCTGCCGACCCTCGGGCTGGAGGATCGGGTCATAGCCGAAGCCGCCGTCGCCCACCGGCGCGGTGAGCAGGGTGCCGCGCAGGTGCCCCTCGGCGACGGTCTCGAAGACGATCTCACGGGCCCCGTCGGCGCCGGCCGGGCCCGGCACGGCGAGCGCGGCGCAGCAGACGAACCCCGCGCCGCGGTGCTCGGCCGGCACGTCCGCGAGCTGGTCCAGCAGCAGGCGGAGGTTCGCGGCGTCGTCCCCGTGGCGGCCTGCCCACCGGGCCGAGAAGATCCCCGGGGCGCCCCCGAGGACGTCGACGGACAGTCCGGAGTCGTCCGCCACGGCGATGAGGCCGGAGGCCGAGGCCACCGCGCGGGCCTTCTTCAGGGCGTTCGCGGAGAACGTCACGCCGTCCTCGACCACGTCCGGGGCGTCGACGGCCGCGGCGTCCACCACGGCGGCCTCCACATCCAGCTCCGGCATGGCGGCGGCGAGCATCTGGCGCAGCTCGCGGACCTTGCCGGCGTTGCGGGTGGCCAGGACCAGGCGGGCTCCCGAGGGGACGCCGTGCTCCGTCCCGGCGGGGGCGGTTCGGCTCATGCCCGCTCCCCGCGGAGGGTCTCGGCCTGGATCTGCGCCAGCTCGGCGGTGCCGGACAGGGCCAGGTCCAGGAGGGTGTCCAGCTCCTCACGGCGGAACGGGGCGCCTTCGGCGGTGCCCTGGACCTCCACGAAGTCGCCGGAGCCGGTGACCACCACGTTCATGTCCGTCTCCGCTTTGACGTCCTCGACGTAGGGCAGGTCCAGCACGGGCACGCCGTCCACGATGCCCACGGAGATCGCGGAGACCGAGTCCTTGAGGACCTTCGCCTCGCGCTTGACGTGGCCCTCGCGGCGGGCCCACTCGACGGCTTCGACGAGCGCGACGTAGGCGCCGGTGATGCTGGCGGTGCGGGTGCCGCCGTCTGCGTCCAGCACGTCACAGTCCAGGACGATCGTGTTCTCGCCGAGGGCGTCCATGTCGATCACGGCGCGCAGGGAGCGGCCGATGAGCCGCGAGATCTCGTGCGTGCGGCCGCCGATCTTGCCCTTGATGGACTCGCGGGTGCTGCGGGAGTCCGTGGCGCGCGGGAGCATCGCGTACTCCGCGGTGACCCAGCCGGTCCCCTCGCCCTTGAGCCAGCGGGGCACACCCTCGGTGAAGGAGGCGGTGCAGAGGACACGGGTGTTCCCGAACTCGATCAGGGCCGACCCCTCGGCCTGCCGGGACCAGCCCCGGGTGATGGTGATGGGGCGCAGCTCGTCGACGGCGCGTCCGTCCGGGCGGGTGTGGTTCTGGTCAGCAGCGGTCATGCCCACCAGTCTAGGACTCGCCTCAGACGCGGTAGCTCATGCCGGAGACGGCCACGGTGAGGGGTCCGTCATAGGCCTGCGCGGCCTCGGACACGGCCCGCTGGGGGTCGTTCCACACCGGAAGGTGCGTCAGCAGCAGACGCCTGGCGCGGGCACGGGCGGCCATACGCCCGGCGCGCAGGCCGGTGAGGTGCACGCCCTCGATCGCGTCGTCGCGGCCCTCGTGGAACGCGGCCTCGCAGAGGAACAGGTCGGCGTCGCGGGCGGCCTCGACGAGGCCGTCGCACTCGTCGGTGTCCCCCGAGTAGGTGAGCACGCGGGTGGTGGCGGAGCCGTCCGCGTCCGTCTCGTCCACCTCGATGCGCAGGGCGTAGGCCTCGTCGATGGGGTGGCGCACCGGGTGGGGCGTGATGCGGAACGGGCCAAGCCGGGCCGGCGTCAGCGGCTCCCACGTGGTGAAGTCGAAGTCCGGGTGCATGCCGGGCTCCGGGTCCATGCCGTAGGCCACGGCGATGCGCTCGGCGGTGCCGGTCGGGCCCAGCACCGGGACACGCCCGCGGTGCCAGCCGTCCGGGTTCCAGCGCACCGCCACGTGCAGGCCGCACAGGTCCATGAAGTGGTCCGGGTGCAGGTGGGACAGGCAGACACCGTCCAGGTCCTCCAGCATGATGTAGCGCTGCAGGGTGCCCAGGGAGCCGTTGCCCATGTCCAGCAGGATGCGCCACGTCTTCGGGGTGACGCCGTCCTCGGCCACGCCGTCCGCAGTGACGAGGTAGCAGGAGGCGGGCGACCCCGGGCCGGGGAACGACCCGCTGGCTCCGATGATGGTCAGCTTCATGCGGTGGGCTCCTCCCTCGTGACCGGCGGCCGGCGTCGGCTGCGCTCGATCATCTCGGGCGTGATCTGGGCGAGGACCCCGGTGGGGTACCGCTCACGGACGGTGTCGATGTGCTGGACGGCCCCGACCTCGGGGCCGAGGAAGCGGCGGGCCAGCGTCTGGAACTGCTCGGGGTCGCCGGTCGCCATGAAGCGGTGGTCCACGGCCTGGGCGGCGCCGGCCGCGGAGTGCGGGTGCCCGAGCCCGTGCTGGACGAGGGCACGGTACAGGTCCTTGGCCGTCTCCTCGGCCGAGGAGACCAGGGTGACGTCCTCCCCCATCACGAGGGACAGCACGCCGGTCAGCAGCGGGTAGTGGGTGCAGCCGAGCACCATCGTGTCCACGCCGGCGGCCTTGAGCGGGGCGACGTACTCCTCAGCGGTCTCGATGAGCTCGGGGCCGGCGGTGATGCCGGCCTCCACGAACTCCACGAAGCGCGGGCACGCCGAGGAGACGACCTCCAGGTGCGGCGCGGCGGAGAAGGAGTCCTCGTAGGCGCGGGAGCCCACGGTGGCCTGGGTCCCGATCACGCCGATGCGCCCGTTGCGGGTGGCCGCCACGGCGCGGCGCACGGCGGGCTGGATGACCTCCACCACGGGGATCCCGTAGCGGCCGGTGTAGCGTTCGCGGGCATCCCGGAGCACGGCCGCCGAGGCCGAGTTGCAGGCGATCACCAGCGCCTTCACCCCCGCCTCCACGAGCTCGTCCATGATGCCGAGCGCCAGCGCCCGGACCTGGGCGATCGGACGGGGACCGTACGGGGCGTGCTCGGTGTCGCCGACGTAGATCAGCGGCTCGTGGGGCAGCTGGTCCATGATCGCGCGGGCCACGGTCAGCCCGCCCACGCCGGAGTCGAAGATGCCGATCGGCGCGGCGGCGGTGGGCCCGGCGGAGGCGGCGTTCATCGGATGTCCTCTCCGGCGTCCGGATCCTCGGCGCCGGGCACGTCCTCGCGGCCGTCCTCGGGCAGGCCGCGCAGCATCTGGTCCATGAGGCTCTCGAGCAGCCACGAGGTGAAGTTGTACAGCAGCGCCATGGCGGACTGCTCGTCCGCGGCGTGCTTCCAGTCGTCCACGGAGTGCACGCGGGCGGCGGACTGCGCGTCCGTGATCCCGAGCCGGGCGGAGAGCACGAGCCTGACATCGTTGAGGGCGCGGCTGAAGGCCAGGGCCTCGGCGTCGTCCAGGCGCAGCTCGGTGGAGCGCAGCAGCTCGCGGGCACGCTCGGCGTCGGCGAGCTTCGCGTCGATCAGCAGGTCCTCGGCGTCCGCGCGGTGCTCGGCGTCCCGCTGGGCGTCTGCGGCGGCCTTCCCGGGGTCGTCCGCGCCGGTCCCGGACGGCGAGCCGAAGCTCGGCGGCAGCAGGCGCAGCAGCGCCGGATCGGCAGGGGCCTGGCGGGTGGCGGCGCCGAGACTGAGGCCGGAGACCAGCGACCAGAAGGCGCCGTCCGCACCGGAGCCGTCCGTCGGCTCGTCCCCGGTCTGCTCCGACGAGGAGGCGTCCTCCGAGGCGGAGTCGGCGGCCGTCGTCGTGCCCTCGTCCGGGCGGCCCGGCACAGGCGCCGTGGACGCGGCGTCCCGGGCGGGGGCGGCGGAGTCCTCGGCCGCGTCGTCGCGACGGCCGCTCAGCAGCGTCGCCACATCCTTGAACAGGCCGCGCAGCAGGCGCGCCTCGGCAGGCTCCAGACGCGCCCGATAGCCGCGCCGTGTCCAGCGGAATCCCTCGGCCACGGTCTCAGCCCTCCGCCTCTTCGAGGGTGGCCCACAGCCCGAAGCCATGCATGGCGCTGACGTGACGCTCGGCCGTCTCGCGGCCGGCGCGCGCCACCACGGCGCGGCCGTTCTCATGGACCTGCATCATCAGGGAGTGCGCCTTCGCTGCCGAGTAGCCGAAGTGGCTGCGGAAGACGAAGGCCACATAGCTCATCAGGTTCACGGGGTCGTCCCAGACGACCACGTTCCACGGACGGTCCGCGAGCGCGGCCGGATCCGGGCGCTCCAGCAGAGCGGTGTCGGCGGCGCCACGGGGGCCGGGGACACCGGATTCCGTCATCGACATGGGCTCCATCCTACTCACCGTGTTCCCGGGGACGGGGGCGGAACGGACCGTGGAGCCTGCCACACCGTGGCATAGGGTGGCTCACGTGAACCACACCGACCTCCACCAGGACACCGCGCAGCGCGAGCCGTGGCACACCACCACGGCCTTGATGACGGACCACTACGAGCTGACCATGCTGCAGGCCGCCCTGACGGCCGGCACCGCCCAGCGCAGGAGCCGGTTCGAGCTGTTCACCCGCCGCCTCGCCGACGGCCGCCGCTACGGCGTGGTGGCCGGCACCGGCCGCATCCTCGAGGGCCTGTCCCGCTTCCGCTTCGGCACCGCCGAACTGGACCATCTGGCGGACACGAAGGTGGTGGACGATGCGACCCTCCAATGGCTGGCCGACTTCCGGTTCTCCGGCACGATCATCGGCTACGCCGAGGGCGAGGCCTACTTCCCGCACTCGCCGATCCTGCAGGTCGAGTCCACGTTCGCTGAGGCCTGCATCCTCGAGACGTTCCTGCTCTCGGTGATGAACTACGACTCCGCCGTGGCCTCCGCCGCCTCCCGCATGACCGCGGTGGCCGGTGGCCGCCCGTGCATCGAGATGGGCTCGCGCCGCACCCACGAGGAGTCCGCCGTGGCCGCCGCCCGCGCCGCGGTGATCGCGGGCTTCGCCTCGACCTCCAACCTGGAGGCGGCCCGCCGCTACGGGCTCAGCACCGGCGGCACCGCCGCCCACTCCTTCACCCTGCTGCACGACTCCGAGCGCGCGGCCTTCGAGGCGCAGGTGGCCGCCCTCGGCGCGGACACCACCCTGCTCGTGGACACCTATGACGTGGAGCAGGGCGTCCGCACCGCCGTGGACGTGGCGGGCAGGGCCCTGAAGAACGTCCGGCTCGACTCCGGCGACCTCGTCTCCCAGACCCACTCCGTCCGCGAGCTGCTGGACGGGCTGGGCAACACGGAGACCGGCATCATGGTCACCTCGGACCTGGACGAGTATGCGATCGCCCACCTGCGCTCCGCCCCGGTGGACTCGTACGGCGTGGGCACCCGCCTGGTCACCGGCTCCGGGGCGCCGACCGCCGCGATGGTCTACAAACTCGTGGCCCGCCAGAACGACGACGGCGCATGGGTGGACGTGGCCAAGGCCTCCAAGGGCAAGGCCTCCCTGGGCGGCCGCAAGGACGCCGCCCGCCGCCGGGACACCCGCGGCCGCGCCGTCGCCGAGCTGGTGGGCGTCAACCGCTCGCCGGAGGCCGACGCGGACGACCGCCCGCTGCTGCACGAGTTCGTGGTGGACGGCGAGTTGCAGGCCGGCTGGACCGGCCCCGAGGCCGTCACCCGTGCCGCCGAACGCCACCGGGCCTCCCTCGCCGAGCTGCCCGCCTCGGTGGGACGCCTGCAGGCGGGCGAGCCCGCCATCCCCACCCTGTTCCAGGAATTCTGAGGAGGACCGCCATGACCGAGCTGACCCGCGCCCTGGTGATCGTGGACGTCCAGAACGACTTCTGTGCGGGCGGATCCCTTGCGACCGCCGACGGCGCCGACGTGGCCGCCGCGATCACCGAGCACCTGGCCGACCGCCGCGACGAGTACGACGTGGTGGTGGCCACCCGCGACTGGCACGTGGACCCGGCAGAGCACTTCGCCGCCGCCGGCGAAGAGCCGGACTTCTCCGTGTCCTGGCCCGTGCACTGCGTGGCCGGCACGGCCGGCGCCGAGCTGCACGCGGACCTGGACATGGAGGAGGTCCGCCCGGACGCCCAGTTCCTCAAGGGTCTGCACTCGGCCTCGTACTCCGGCTTCGACGGCCAGCTCGGCGAGCCGGACGAGGTCCGCTCCGGTGAGGGCGCCGAAGCCGGCGTGGGTCCCTACGGTGCCACCCGCGCCGCGGCCGACGCCGTGGAGCCGGGCGCCGAGACGCTCGACGAGTGGCTCCGCTCCCAGGACGTGGAGGCCCTCACCGTGGTGGGCATCGCCACGGACCACTGTGTGAAGGCGACGGTGCTGGACGGCATCGAGAACGGCTACGAGGTCACCGTGCTGACCGACCTGGTGGCCGGCGTGGCCGAGGACACCGCCGAGGCCGCGCTGGAGGAGATGAAGGACGCCGGGGCGATCCTGGCGACCTCGTGACCCCGTTCGGCCCCTCCCTGCCCGTGCGGAGGGTGTCCGAGCACGCCCTCGGAGGGCGTCTTGACCGTTCGGCGTGGCCGGCGACCGTCCCCACCGTCGCCCAGGTGCTGGACGAGGGACTGGACCTGTCCCCGGCGACCGTGCTGGTCGGCCCGAACGGTGCCGGCAAGTCCACACTGGTCGAGGCGATCGCCGCGGCCGCGGGGCTGAACCCGGAGGGCGGCACCCACCACGTCCGCCACTCCACCCGTGTCACCGAGTCCCCGCTGGCCGAGCACCTGCAGCTCACCCGCGGCGCCGGGGCCCCGCGCGGCGGCGTGTTCCTGCGTGCCGAGGCCATGCACGGGCTGTTCACGCACCTGGAGGGCGTCTCGCTCGGCTCCCGCCTGCACGAGATGAGCCACGGCGAGTCCTTCCTCGCCTTCTGCCGCGAGCGGGCGGGGGTGCGCGGGCTCTGGGTCCTGGACGAGCCCGAGTCCGCGCTGTCCTTCGAGAACTGCCTCGCGCTCACCGCCTTCCTCCTGGAGCGGGTGGAGCAGGATTGCCAGGTGCTGCTGTCCACGCACTCCCCCGTGCTCGCCGCCCTGCCCGGCGCCCGGATCCTCGAGGCCGGAGACCACGGCCTGCGCGAGACCCGCTGGGAGGAGTGGGAGACCGTGGACCACTGGCGGCGCTTCCTCGCCGGCCCCGAGCGGTACCTGCGCCACCTCTGACGGGCTTCGCCGCCGTGGTCACCGCCATCGACGGCGGTCGCCGGGTGGGTCTGGCCCGGGTGGTCTCGGACGGCCACGCACCTTCGGGTGCGTGGCCGTCGGTCTGCGTAGGGCAGGGGTCCGGCGGTCGGCTCAGGCCGCAGCCGGATGCCGCCGACCCTGCGCGCCGGTCGCGGGGAGGTCACCGAGCCGTTCGGCCTCGCGCGGGCCGGGCTTCATGGCACGCAGGGCGTTGACGATGGCCACGACGTCCACCAGCTCCTGGAACAGTGCACCCACGAGGGCCGGGATGGCGCCCGTGGCGGCGATCAGCATCAGACCCAGGGAGAGCACGATGCCCACCCAGATCGACTGCTTCGCCACCTGCAGGGTGCGCTGGCCGGTGGACACGGCGACGGCGACCTTGGAGACGTCGTCGGCGAGCAGCACCACGTCGGCGGACTCGGAGGCGGCGGTCGACCCGCGGGCGCCCATGGCGACGCCCACGTCCGCGGCGGCGAGCACGGGAACGTCGTTGACGCCGTCGCCGACCATCATCACCGGGCGCTCCGGGCGCTCGGAGAGCACGCGGACCTTGTCCGCCGGCAGCAGGTCCGCGTGGACCTCGTCGATGCCGGCCTCGCCGGCGATGTGCCGTCCGGTGGCCTCGGCGTCGCCGGTGAGCATGAGGACCTTGCCGGCGCCGAGGCGGTGCAGCGCCTGTACGGTGGCGGCGGGCTCGGGGCGGATGCGGTCGGCCAGCAGCAGCACGCCCGCGAAGGCCCCGTCCACGGCCACGTAGACGGCGGACTGGCCGGCGGCGAGGTCCGCGGCGACGGTGTCGGGCGCGGCCTCGGTGACGTAGGCGCGCTTGCCGACGACGACCCGGCGTCCCTCGAGCACCGCCACGACGCCGTTCGTCGCCTCCTCCGTGGCGTCCTGGGACGACGTCAGGGACAGCCCGCGCTCCTCGGCCGCGGCCCGGATGGCGTCGGCGAGCACGTGGACCGAGTACTGCTCGGCCGAGGCGGCCAGGCGCAGCAGCTCGTCCTCGGCGAAGCCGGCGGCCGGGCGCACACCGACCAGCTCGGGGCGGCCGGCAGTGAGCGTGCCGGTCTTGTCGAACCCCACGGTCTGCACGGAGCCGAGGGCCTCGATGGTCCCGCCCGACTTCACGATCACACCGGACTTGGCGGCACGGGACATGCCACCGAGGAAGGCCACCGGGGCCGCGATCAGCAGCGGGCACGGGGTGGCCACCACGAGCACCTCGGCGAAGCGCACCGGATCCTGGGACAGCCACCAGGCCAGGCCTGCGATGAGGTAGGCGACGGCGGTGAACGGCACGGCGTAGCGATCGGCCAGGCGCACCATCGGGGCGCGTGACTCGGCCGCCTGCTTCACGAGGGAGACGATGACCGCGTACTGCGAGTCCGCGGCGGAGGCGGTCGCCTCGAGCACGAAGGCACGGGTGCCGTTGAGCGCGCCGGACATCACGGTCGAGCCGGGGCGGTGTGTGACCGGCAGGGACTCGCCGGTCAGCGAGGACTCGTCCAGGTCCACGGCGATCTCGCCGCCGTCCTCGGCGGAGGCCACGGTGCCGTCCACGGGCAGGACCTCCGCGGGGCGGACCAGCAGGCGGTCCCCGGGGCGCACCTGCTCCACGGAGACGTCCTCCACGGAGCCGTCCGGGCTCAGGCGGTGGGCGTGCTGCGGGGCACGGTCCAGCAGGGCGGACAGGTCGCGCCGGGCCCGGCCGGCCGCGTAGTCCTCGAGGGCCTCTCCGCCGGTGAGCATCAGGCAGACCAGCACGGCGGCGAGGTACTCCCCCACCAGCACGGTGGCGACGATCGCGGTGACGGCAAGGATATCCACGCCCCAGTGCCCGCGCATGAGGTCCTTGACCATGCCCACCGAGGTCCAGGCCGCCACCACGAGCGCATACGCCGAGGCGATCCAGCGGGCGGGGTCCTCCGCCCCGGCCAGGTGCAGGCCGAGGGTGAGGACGAAGACGATGACGGTGGCCACCACCCAGGGGTAGTGGCGGACGATGCCGGTGATGCGCTACATGGCTGCGGGGCCTCCTTGCTCCTGTGGCCTCCATCGTCGCCCAGCAGGCGCCCCGGTGCCACGCAGGTGAGGCATGCCTGCCCCGCCTCCGTTCAGCGCCGACACGGGCCGGCCCCGACCGGAGGCGACGACGGCCGCCCGCGGTGGGCGGCCGTCGTCGTCAAGCCAGCAGGGGGCGGCTCAGGTGCGGCCGACGAACGAGGACCGGACGGCCTCGACGATCAACGACCCCCTCTGCTGGTCCGCAGGTGGAACAGCGACCACACTCACATCCGTCAGCTCCAGTCTTCGTCGGCGAAGAGGAGATCGACGGCACGCTCCATCTGTCGACGGTCGAGTTCCACTCCCGTGAGGTCGAGCACGACGCGATCGTTGACACGGGCATCGTCACCGAGGATCTCTTTGAGCCGACGGGCCTCGTCCGCATCCTCGAACTCGAGGTAAGTCCCCACGGAAGTCCGCCAGGCGTCACGGCATCCCTCATCGGGGCAGACATCGCTCGTGACACTTCGCGGACGCAGTTCGGTGTCATCGTGGAAATTGGCCATCAGATCGGCCAGGTGGGATCCCCTCGCAGCGAAGGATCCTGCCCCCCACCACGCGCCCGCTCCCAGCAACATGGCGAGGGCGACGATGACACCAATGACCACCATCCTCCTGCGCCCATTACCACGGTCACGAGGTGCGGCCGAGGGGTTGTGGATTTCCTGCACTGTCAACCTCTTCCGTCGCGTCAGTACCGGTTTGCCGTCTTCCAGTTGCAACGGTGGATCGCAACACCGTATGACCAGTGAACAGTTCTGTTCGGCCGCCACTTCTCAAGGTTCCACTCACCCGCGAACGGAGACCCGAGTGCGTGACACTCGAACTGCTGTCGCATGCTGTCCTTATTCAGGGCTCGGCGTACGTCAGCGCCTCGGCTCCATACTTCGAGCCACCCGTAAGTGTTGAGAACCGCCTGCCCTCCAGCCGGCCCGCCGGGAACACCTACCCCGGCCCAGACCAACTTCCCCCATGCCGAAGGGTTGGCATTGACCCTCATGGCGCCATGGGTCCAGTCCGTGTAAACATGTCCAAACAAGTTCTTACCCAGCCAAGGGTCCGCAACAACGGGGTAGGCGGCACCCCGGTGCTCCACTACCTGAGTCAACTGGTTTCCGTCCACTTCATAATGTGTTGCCACATCCCGCCCGTCAGCGTCCTTGGCCCATGCAGGTGCCACACCGCCGACCATCTGCTCATCGGCGTCGAGAATCAAGACAGAGTCGCCAGAAATTACCAGCTCCCCACCGGTAGGCACCGAGATATCGTATGTAAACTCCGTGGGCGCGTCAGCTTCTTCTATCACCGTATGAGCCTGCACTGTGGCATCTTCCCTCAGTACTGGAACATAGGAGAATCCATCTGGATGCTCGTACGAAACCACTCCGTAGTCGCCATCGATAGCCGCGCCGATGAACTCATCAGAACCGACCAGATCCAGCTCAAGTGCTGGGGTTCTACCGTCCATCGATTCGAGTCTGGCAGCACCCCCGTCCTCGGTGGCCAATGTTGCCTCGATGCCGTTCCTGGCTGCCGTCGGGTTGACGAGCGGATGGCCCTCACGGGCCACTACACCGGCGTCTTCCAGAGTCGGGCTTGCCCGCATTACGGCCGCAGTGGCATCCATCCTGATCTGTGCGTTCTCGTCCGCATTAACAGTTCCACCAGTCAGGCCGCTAGCCACAAGTGCTAGCGCCCCCCCCAACTGCTGCAGCCTTCATAGCGCTCCTTCAACGATTCCCATTCTCCGCGAGACCGGAGATGATGGAAATCGTACAGGTCTTTCGCTGGGGGAGGGATAGTACCTTCGTCCACACTTTCCGATCGATGGGGCCCACCGAGAACCTGGTTCGTCCGGGGGCGGCTCAGGTGCGGCCGACGAACCAGCCGCGCAGGGTCTCCAGACGCTTCTCCAGCTGCGCCTGGGTCGCCTGGGCGACCGCCGGGCCGCCGCTGATCTCACGCAGGCGGTTGTGGATCACCCCGTGCGGGGTGGCGGTGCGGGCCGCCCAGGCCGAGACCGTCTTGGACAGCTCGGAGCGCAGCTCCTTCAGCCGCCGGTGGTCCACCACCTCCTGCGGAGGGGCCGCCGTGGCCTTCGGCTTGCGCTTGAGCTGCTCGGCCTGGCGGGCGCGCAGCAGCTCGGACACCTGGTCCGCGTCCAGCAGGCCCGGGATGCCGAGGAAGTCGAGCTCCTCCTCCGAGCCCACGGCGCCGCCGAGGCCGAACTCGCCGCCGTCGAAGAGGACCTTGTCGAAGCTGGCCTGGGACTCCATCGCCTGGAACTGTTGGCGGTTCAGGGTGTCCGAGGCGGACTCGGCGCGGTTGGCCTCGGCGAGCAGGTCCTCCTCCGGAGCCTCGGCGAGATCCTCGATCTCCACCTCCTGGCCGGTCTTGCGGTCAAGGGCGTGGTCGCGCTCCACCTCCATCTCGTTGGCCAGCAGCATCAGATGCGGCACGGACGGCAGGAACACGGAGGCCACCTCGCCGCGCCTGCGGGAGCGCACGAAGCGGCCCACGGCCTGGGCGAAGAACAGCGGGGTGGAGGTGTTGGTGGCGTAGACGCCCACGCACAGGCGGGGCACGTCTACGCCCTCGGACACCATGCGCACGGCCACCATCCAGCGCTCATCCGACGCGGAGAAGGACTCGATGCGGTCCGAGGCGCCCTTGTCGTCCGAGAGGATCACCGCGGGCCTCTGACCGGTCAGCGCCTCCAGCTGGGCGGCGTAGGCACGCGCGTCCTCGTGGTCCGAGGCGATCACCAGGCCGCCGGCGTCCGGGACGTTGCGCCGCACCTCGGTGAGACGGCGGTCCGCGGCGCGCAGCACGGCCGGGATCCACTCGCCCTCCGGGTTCAGCGCGGTGCGCCAGGCCGAGTTGGTGATGTCCTTCGAGGCGGCCTCGCCGAGCTGGGCCTCCATCACGTCCCCGGTGGAGGTCTTCCAGCGCATCTGGCCCGAGTAGGCCATGAAGATCACCGGGCGCACCACGTGGTCCCGCAGCGCGGGGCCGTAGCCGTAGGTGTAGTCCGCCTTGGAGCGGGCGATGCCGTCCGCACCCTCGGCGTACTCCACGAACGGGATGGTCGCGGTGTCCGAACGGAACGGGGTGCCGGTCAGGGCGAGGCGCCGGGTGGCGGGCTCGAAGGCCTCCCGGATGCCGTCGCCCCAGCTCAGGGCATCGCCGCCGTGGTGGATCTCGTCCAGGATCACCAGGGTCTTGGCGGCCTCGGTGCGGTTGCGGTGCAGGATCGGCTTGTTCGCCACCTGGGCGTAGGTGAGCGCGACGCCGCGGTACTCCGCACCGTGGCGACCGTCCGCGTTCTTGAAGTTCGGGTCGATCGCCAGGCCCACACGGGCGGCGTTGTCCGCCCACTGCCGCTTCAGGTGGTCCGTGGGCGCGACGACGGTCAGGCGCTGCACGGCGCCGGAGTCCATGAGGATCTTCGCCACGCGCAGGGCGAAGGTGGTCTTGCCGGCGCCGGGGGTGGCGACGGCGAGGAAGTCACGGGGTGAGGCGGCGAGGTACTTCTCCAGGGCCTCCTGCTGCCACTGGCGCAGCTTCGGCGCCGTGCCCCAGGCCGCCCTCTCGGGCATGGCCGGGGGCAGGTCCTCGCCGACGTGGAACAGTGCCGCGGGATCCTGACGATCAGACATGCGTGCCGCTGATCAGCCCTTGTTCCTGCCGAACCAGCCGCGCTTGCCGCCGCCCGAGCCGCCGTCGCCGCCGTCCTGCGGGTCACGCAGGCCGTCGTAGACCTCCTTGCACTGCGGGCAGACCGGGAACTTGTTCGGGTCGCGACCCGGCACCCACACCTTGCCGCAGAGCGCGATCACGGGCTCGCCGGTCATGGCGGACTCCATGATCTTCTCCTTGCGGACGTAGTGCGCGAAGCGCTCGTGGTCGCCCGGCTCGATCAGCTGCTCCTGCTCCTGACGTTCGAGCACGGAGGTGCCGCCGCCGGAGGTGGACAGCGGATCGTTCTGGTTCGGTTCGCCGGGGAGAGTCATGCCGGACATTCTACGACCCCGCCGGAGGTGGACACCGCCCGTGTGGAACGTGGGTCCCCCGCGCCGCCCGGGCTGCGTGCAGTGCGCGCTCAGAACCGCGCCACCGTCTGATAGGTCTCCGCAGCGGTGCGGTCCAGCCAACGCCCGCCCAGGCGCACGCCGAGCAGGAGCACTCCCCCACCCCAGAGCAGGCCCACAGCGAGGGTGACCGCGCCCCACAGCGCCGTCATGCCCAGGAGCAGGTAGGCGACCACGCACGCGGTGATCGGCAGGGTGATCAGCAGGGACAGCAGCAGCGAGGCCATCTGCACCACCACGGTCCGCATGCCGGCACCCTGCGGCGTGGCGAACGGTGAGTCGCCGGGCTTGGGCACGGCGTAGACCAGGCGCGCCGAGAGCAGGCTGGCCATGCCGGTGACGCAGGCCAGCGTACCGACCGAGGCGCCGAGCACCACGGCCAGGTGGTCCCACATCCCGTAGAGCGCCACGGAGCCCACCGCGCCCAACAGCGTGGCCGGGACGCCGAGGACGCCCATGCCCAGCACGCGGCCCCAGCGGTCGTCCGCGCCGCGCACACCGGCGGTGACGTGGTGGTGGAAGGCGGTGTGGTCGTAGGCGATGTCCGCCGAGACCGCCACGCCCATGGTCCAGGCGATCATCGGGCCGAGCAGCAGCATCGTGGGGATCAGCGGTCCGCTCCCGACGTCGCCCCGGCTGCCGAGGAACCACAGGAGCACGGCGAACAGGGGCACCACCACCAGCGTGGCGGAGTAGCGCGGGTCCGTGAACCAGTAGCGCTGGCACCGGGCGGCGATCGCCGTGACGGGGCCGGTGGCCGGACGGCCGATCCAGCGCAGCGGCCGCTCCCGGGCCGTCGCGTCACCGGAGGAGGCACGACGACGGCCGCCCACCTCCGCCACGGGCTCCACCGTGCGCTGCAGGCCCCACGCCCACAGGGCGACGGCGGCGGCCAGCCAGGCCAGGCCGACCGCCAGGTGGACGGCGGCCGTCAGGTGGGCGCCCGACGCCGCGGCGCCGGCGGCGGCGCCGGCGGCCCCGAACGGGGTCCAGGCGAGCACCGCGGCGACCGGCTCGGCCAGCGCCACGAGCTGGTCGAAGGAGTCGACGATCCGGTTCAGGACCACGCCGCCGAGCATCAGCGGGATGAAGACCAGGACGGAGACGATGTCCCGGATGCGCCGTTGCCCGGTGTAGGAGGACAGGACGGCGGTGACGCCGTAGGCCAGGGCGAGCGCGGTGGCCGCGGTGAGGACGCCGCCGGCCAGGCCCCAGGGCAGGGCGGCCGGGTGGTCCCGCCAGGAGACGCCCACGGCGAGCGCGAAGACGAGGGTCAGCACACCCTGCGGCGTGGTGAGCGTGCCCACGAGCAGACCGGTGACCAGCGGCAGGCGGCGGATCGGGTAGGGCTGGAAGCTGCGCGGGTCCAGGGTGGCGTCCACGCCCGTGATGAACGGGGCGACCAGCGACCAGCCGAGCACCAGGCCCGCGCAGAACAGGGTGGTCACGGCGGCGCGGAGGGCCATCGACTCCGGCGCGGGGGCGAAGACCACGGCCGCGGAGGCCAGCAGGGTGAGGCCTCCGAAGTAGAGCACTCCGATGATGCTGAACACGAACGTGGCGGTGGAGCGGCGCCAGCCGGACACCATCAGGGCCCAGCGCAGGCGCACGAGGATGCCGACCGCCCGGCCGAGGCCGATCTCGGGGGCGCGACGGCCGTCCGGGCCGAGGGAGCGTGCTGCCGTGCCCGAGCCGGCCCGGCCGGCCGCTGCGTCCGGTGCTGCAGGCACGCCGTCGGTACGGTCGGTGCCGGTCACAGCCATGCCAGCCCCTCGCCGGCGTGGCGGCCACCGACGAGCTCGACGAACCGCTCCTCCAGGTCCTGGCCGCCTCGGACCTCGTCCACGGTGCCGGAGGCGACGAGCCTGCCCTCGGCGATGACGGCCACATGCGAGCACATGCGCTGCACCAGGTCCATGACGTGGCTGGAGACGATCACGGTGCCGCCGCGCTCCACGTAGCTGTGCAGGATGTCCCGGATGTTCGCGGCGGAGACCGGGTCCACGGCCTCGAACGGCTCGTCCAGCACCAGCACGTCCGGGGCATGGACCATGGCCGCGGCCAGCAGCACCTTCTTTGTCATGCCGGCCGAGTAGTCCACCACGGGCTTGCGGCCGGCGTCGGCCAGATCCATGACCCGCAGCAGGTCTGCCGTGCGTGCGGCCACCACGTCCGCGTCCAGACCGTGGAGCAGCCCGGCGTAGGTGACCAGCTGGGCGCCGGAGAGGCGATCGAAGGTGCGCACACCGTCCGCGAGCACACCGACGCGGGACTTGGCCTCGCGCGGCCGCTGCCAGACGTCCACCCCGTGGATCCAGGCCCGGCCGTGGTCCGGCCGCAGCAGGCCGGTGGCCATGGACAGGGCGGTCGTCTTGCCGGCGCCGTTCGGGCCGACGACGCCGAAGAACGAGCCGGCGGGCACGTCCAGGTCGAGACCCTGCAGGGCGAGGCGGTCGCCGAAGCGCTTGGTCAGCGCTCGGGCGACGAGGGCGAAGTCCGGGTCCGGGGCGTTCTCTGCTCGCATGGCGTCCACGCTAGCGGGCGCACAGCCTCCGCCGACTCCGTCTCAGGACGGAGATCAGGGTGTTCACCGGAGCCTCGCCTCCCCGTCGTCTCGGCCCCGCCGGGCACGATGACGGCCGCCCGCCTCGGCAGGCCGACGGCCGTCGTCGGGAAGCCGGCTCCGTGAGGAGCCGACGGGCTCAGAAGAGCGCGGAGGCGAGCTTGCGGCGGGAGGCCTGGACGCGCGGGTCGTCCGATCCGACCACGGTGTAGAGGTCCACCAGGTGCGCGCGGGCCGGCTCGCGGTCCTCGCCGGGGTGCAGGGCGATGAAGCGGACCAGGCGTTGGAAGGCGTCCTCCACATGGCCGCCGAGCAGGTCCAGGTCCGCGACGGCGGCCTGGGCGGCCACGTCGTCCGGATTCTCCGCGCCGGCCTGGCGCACGGCCGCGGCGTCCATGTCCGCGGTGCGGCGCATGAGCTTCGCGGAGGCCAGGCCCTGCTGGGCGGCGGTGTCCGCAGGGTTGTCATTGAGGGCCTTCTCCCAGGCGCCCACGGCGGCCTCCCAGTCGCCGGCGGCCAAAGCCTCCTGGGCCTGACGATGCAGCGGCGGCACCGGCGTCGCGGAGGCCTGCTGCCCGGCGCCGGCGCGGGCCGGGGCCACGGGCGGAACCTGGCCGGAGACGCCGTTCTGCCGCGCCACCTGCTGGATCTCCCCGACGAGCTTCTCCAGCGCGTCGGCCGGCAGGACCTGGTTGGCCAACGGCACCGGCTGGCCGGCCACCAGGGCCAGGACGGCCGGGCCGGCCTGCATGCCGAACGCCTGCAGCAGCTGGGGCTCGGCCGTGACGTCCACACGTCCCATGACGAGGCGACCGGCCTGGCCGTCCACCGCGTCCGCGAACTGCGTGTGCAGCTGCTCCGAGGTCTCGTCCCCCGGCACGTGCAGCAGCACGACCACCGGCACCTGGGCGGACAGCTGCACGAGCTGCTGCAGCACCTGCTGGTCGGCCTGCTCGATCACCCACGAGCCCTCCGATGCGGCATCTGCGGCGGCGGGCGACGACGTCCCCGGGGCGGAGGCGCCCGGCCCACCGCCGGGCGCCGTGCCCGGAGCGGCCAGGGAGGACAGGTCGACGGCGCCGCGCAGGCGGTCTGCGCCGGACGGCTGCTCGGCGTGCGGGATGCTCATGGCGGAGCGGGTCCTTTCATCAGGGAGCGGGGTCATCAGGGGGGCGGGGTCATCAGAGTGCGGAGTCTCCGCCGCCTGTGCCGACGGTCGCGGACCTCCGGCAGGCTCAGACGGCTATGGAGTCCCACGGTAGCGCCGTGCCCCGGCGCTGCCGAGAGACGCGAGGGCGGATTCGCCGACAGCGTGCACGGCGGGTCGGGGCACCGTCCGGCATCCTGGGGCCGGGTGAGACCCGGTGTGGTCCGGGCCACCGGCTGGCGTACCCTGACCGCGTGGACGAACAGCACCAGCGCAGCGGATCCGAGGTCCCGACGGCCGCCGAGGCACAGACCCGAGCCGCGACGGAACGACAGGACGGCCGACGGGCCTCCCGAGCCGTGCGTGCGGCCCGGCGCGGAGGCACCCTGCGCCGCCTCGGCCGCCGGCTCCCCCGCCCCCGCCGCATGGAGTTCACGGTCGACGACGTGCCGGAGCCGGCCACGGAGCCCGGCGGCGTCACCGCGCAGGCGGGCGCCGACGTCGTGACCGGCCGTGCGGATGCCCCGGGCGAGCGCGTGGGAGACGGGGCACCGGCCGTCGTCCTCCGTGCCCCGGTCACCTCCGGCTTCCTGCTCACGGCCGGGGTCGGCCTGGCGCTGCTGATCTTCTGGATGCTCTCGGCCAACTGGGAGCTCATCGTCTGGATCCTGGCCGCGCTGTTCATCGCGCTGGGCCTGGACCCGATCGTGCGGAAGATCGAGTCCTGGGGCGCCCCGCGCCCGGTCGGCGTGCTCGCGGCCGTCCTCGGACTGGCCGGACTGGCCGCCGCGTTCCTGTCGCTGCTGGTGCCGACGGTGGTGGAGCAGTCCGCAGAGTTCGTCAACGCCGTGCCGCAGATCGTGGAGGACGTCATGGGCTCGGCGATCTTCCACGACCTGGATCGAGAGTTCCAGATCCGCGACGCCGTGGACAGCCAGGTGGAGAAGCTCGTCCAGGACCAGAACGCCTGGAGCCAGGTCTTCGGAGGGCTCGTGGGACTGGGGCAGTTCCTGATCAACACGGCGTTCTCCACGCTCGTGGTGCTCGTGCTGACCCTGTACTTCCTGGCCTCGCTGCCGGCCATGAAGTACTGGCTCTACCGCCTGGCGCCGCGTTCGCGCCGCGTCCGCGTGGAATACCTGGCGGAGAAGATCACCTCCTCCGTGGGCCACTACGTCATGGGCCAGTCCTTCGTGGCCCTGCTCAACGGCACGGTGGCCTTCGTGGCGATGTCGATCGCCGGCACACCCTATGCCGCGCTGCTGGCGTTCTTCGCCGGCATGACGGCGTTCATCCCGCTGGTGGGCGCCATGATCGGCGGTCTCATCATCACGGGCATCTGCCTGACCGTGGACTGGCAGACCGCGGCCCTCTTCGCCGCCATCTACTTCGTCTACCTGCAGATCGAGGCCTACGTGGTCTCCCCCAGGGTCATGGCCCGTGCCGTCGCCGTGCCGGCCTCCATGGCCGTGATCGCCGTGATCGCCGGAGGCACGCTGCTCGGCGTGCTGGGAGCCCTCATGGCGATCCCGACCGCCGCCGCCGTCATGATCCTGGTGCGGGAGGTGTACATCCCGCGCCAGGACCGTCGCTGAGGCGCCGGGCGCAGCCGCTCGGCGCCGGGCGAGGAGACGCTGTAACGGCCCCGTCTCAACGCGAGTGACGCGTCCGCCAGCAGACCGGATGCCAGTGGCGGCGTTCCGCCCCGGCGTCCTCGTCCCCCATGATCCAGTCACTGCGCCAGGCCACCAGGTGTGCGGCCCCCTGCGGGATCCGACGCCCACAGCCCGGACAGGTGTAGTCCTTCACCGCACGCCAAGCCGGGACCTGCCGCACATGCCAGCCCCCGTCCGATCCCGTCTGGTGGCTGTAGCCGGTGTCCAGGCCCAGCAGCTCCTCAAGCCGATCCGCGCGGCCGGGGCCGACGGGATTCCGGCCGCCGGGCGGGCGCGCACGGGAGGAGCCGCCGCGACGGCGGCGCTGCGGGGAACGGGGCATGGCTCCATGCTCGCACACACCCGGCGTGAGGCCCGGAGCGAGGCCCGGAGCGAGGCCGGCGCGAAGCCCGGCATGCAGCCAGACGTGAGGCCCGGAGTGAGGCCCGGAGTGAGGCCCGGAGCGAGGCCGGCGCGAAGCTCGGCATGCAGCCCGACGTGAGGCCCGGCGCAGCCGCGCTCTCCCACTACACTGGCCGGGTGCGTCTCGTCATTGCCCGCTGCTCCGTGACCTACGAGGGCCGTCTCAACGCCCACCTGCCCACCGCGACCCGCCTGCTCATGGTGAAGGCGGACGGCTCGGTGCTGGTGCACTCCGACGGCGGCTCCTACAAGCCCCTGAACTGGATGAGCCCTCCGGCGACCCTCCACGTGGAGGAACCGACCGCGGACCAGGCCGCTCAGGGCATCGAGGAGGTCTGGCGGGTACAGGCGAAGAAGAGCGACGACCGCCTGGTGGTCCTGCTCGAACAGATCCACTCGGACACCCATCACGACCTGGGCGTGGACCCCGGACTCGTGAAGGACGGCGTCGAGGCGGACCTGCAGCGCCTGCTCGCCGAACAGATCACCACGCTCGGCGAGGGCTGGACCCTGGTCCGCCGCGAGTACATGACGGCGATCGGCCCCGTGGACATCCTGGCCCGTGACGGCGAGGGCGCGACCGTGGCCGTGGAGCTGAAACGCCGAGGAGACATCGACGGGGTGGAGCAGCTCACCCGCTACCTCGAGCTGATGAACCGCGATCCTCTGCTCGCCCCGGTGACGGGCGTGTTCGCCGCTCAGCAGATCAAGCCGCAGGCACGGACACTCGCGGAGGACCGCGGCATCCGCTGCGTGACCCTGGACTACGACGCCATGCGCGGCGTGGACGACGCCGAGGCCCGCCTGTTCTGACGCCGCTGCGGCCCGGAGCCGTGCACGTGAGAGAGCCCGTCCACCACGCAGACCTGATCGCTCCGTGCCGCAGATCTGCGGCGCCGGGAGGGCGAGGCGCCGCTCAGAGGCGGCCGGAGTTCCACCAGGGCTGGACCGCCTGGGACGGGCCGGCCTCGATCCAGGCGCGCAGGCCGGAGGCGTCGGCGGGGTCCAGGTCCAGCGTGAAGCTCGCCGTGGAGTCGGTGACCCGCACGCGCACGGCGGTCTCCGGAAGGTCGTCGGCATGCACCCGTTCCAGGTCCATGCCGCAGCGCTGGGCCGACCAGGCGGGCCGCACCTTGCAGGAGTAGCTGCGGAACAGCCGCAGGGTGTCGTCGTCGTACTGTCCGACGACGCGGTGACGCCGGCCCCGGCGGTCCGTGCCGACGGCGGGGAAGGTCCCCGGAGACGCCATGAGGGCCCGGTGCCGGATCAGCCACATGGCCAGCAGGATCGCTCCTGCCGCCACTGCGGCGATCACCAGCACCGGGCCCTTCATGCGTTCGGATCCCAGCGGGTGAGCGGGTCAGTCCTGCTTCCCAGAGCCCATGCGGGCGCTGGTGGCAGCGATGACGACCTGGTCGTTGTCCACGGAGAAGAATCCACCGGTGGCGTGGGCCGTCACCGTGGAGCCGTCCGTGGTGCGGAGCACGACCTCACCGTCGCCGAGCACGGCGAGCAGCGGGGTGTGGCCGGGCAGGATGCCGATCTCACCGTCGATCGTCCGTGCGGACACCGCAGAGGCGGTGCCGTTCCACACGGAGCGCTCCTCGGAGACGATCTCCACCTTCAGCTCTGCCATGACGATCAGCCCTCAGCCTGGATCTTGGCCCACTCGCGCTCGACGTCGTCCATGCCGCCGACGTTGTAGAAGGCCTGCTCGGCGATGTGGTCGACGTCGCCGTCGCAGATGGCCTTGAAGCCCTCGACGGTGTCCTTGATCGGCACGGTCGAGCCCTCGACACCGGTGAACTGCTTCGCGGTGTAGGTGTTCTGCGAGAGGAACTGCTCGATCTTGCGGGCGCGCGCCACGGTGATCTTGTCCTCCTCGCCGAGCTCGTCGACGCCGAGGATCGCGATGATGTCCTGCAGCTCCTTGTTCTTCTGCAGGATCTGCTTCACGCGGATCGCGGTGTCGTAGTGGTCCTGGCCCACGTACTGCGGGTCGAGGATGCGCGAGGTCGATGCCAGCGGATCCACGGCCGGGTACAGGCCACGCGAGGCGAGGTCACGGGTCAGGTTGGTGGTGGCGTCCAGGTGGGCGAACACGTTGGCCGGGGCGGGGTCGGTGTAGTCGTCCGCCGGGACGTAGACCGCCTGCATCGAGGTGATGGAGTGGCCGCGAGTCGAGGTGATGCGCTCCTGCAGCACACCCATCTCGTCCGCCAGGTTCGGCTGGTAGCCCACCGCGGAGGGCATGCGGCCCAGCAGGGTGGAGACCTCGGAGCCGGCCTGGGAGAAGCGGAAGATGTTGTCGATGAACAGCAGCACGTCCTGGTTCTGCACATCGCGGAAGTACTCCGCCATGGTCAGCGCGGACAGGGCCACGCGCAGACGGGTTCCCGGCGGCTCGTCCATCTGGCCGAACACCAGGGCGGTGTCCTTGAGCACGTCGGCCTCGTCCATCTCGACCCAGAGGTCGTTGCCCTCACGGGTGCGCTCGCCGACGCCGGCGAACACAGAGGTGCCGCCGAAGTTGCGGGCCACACGGGTGATCATCTCCTGGATGAGCACGGTCTTGCCCACACCCGCACCGCCGAACAGGCCGATCTTGCCGCCCTTGATGTAGGGGGTCAGCAGGTCGATCACCTTGATGCCGGTCTCCAGCATCTCGGTGGAGCCCTCCAGGGCGGCGAAGGACGGGGCGGCACGGTGGATCGGCCAGCGCTCGGTCACGTCGAGCGAGTCGATCGGGGTGTCCAGGGTCTCGCCCAGCACGTTGAACAGGTGGCCCTTGACCACGTCGCCGACCGGCACGGAGATCGGTGCGCCCGAGTCGGTGACCTGGGCGCCGCGGACGAGGCCGTCGGTGGACTGCAGGGAGATCGCGCGGACCATGTTGTCGCCCAGGTGCTGGGCGACCTCGAAGGTCACGACGCGGGTCTGGCCGTTGAGGGTCAGCTCAGCGGTCAGCGCGTTGTAGATCTCCGGCATGGCGTTGGCGGGGAACTCGGCATCGATCACCGGACCGATGACGCGGGCGACGCGCCCGATGGCACCGCCGGTGGAGGCCCCGGTGCCCTGATCGTTGATGGTGGCAGTCATCTCTCTCACTTCTTATCGTGTGTGGATGGCGGGTCGGATGGCGTCTGCGCTCAGGAGTTGTTGAGCGCGTCTGCACCGGCGATGAGCTCGGTGAGCTCCTGCGTGATCTCCGCCTGTCGAGCGTTGTTCATCAGGAGCGTGTAGTCCTTGATGAGGTTCGTGGCGTTGTCGCCCGCCGACTTCATCGCGCGCTGGCGGTTGGCCAGCTCGGAGGCGGCCGCCTGCAGCATCGCGTTGAAGATGCGGGACTCGATGTACTTCGGCAGGAGGGCGTCCAGGACCTGCTCCGCGTCCGGCTCGTACTCGTACAGCGGCAGGACGTCGTCCGGGTCGGTGACCTGCTCCTCGACGACCTCGAGGGGAAGCAGGCGCACGACCGACGGATTCTGCTTGACGAGCGAGACGAACTCGGTGAAGACCACGTGGATCTCGTCCACGCCGCCGGCGGCGGTGTCCTTGAGGAACGCGTCGACGAGCGTCTCGCCGATCTCCTTGGCGCGCTCGGCGACCGGGGCGTCGGTCTGGCCGGTCCACACCTTGACGTACTCGCGGCTGCGGAAGTCCAGGTATCCCTGGGCCTTGCGGCCGAGCACGTAGAGGTCGATCTCCTTGCCCTCGTCGGTGAGGCGCTGGATGAGCTCCTCCGACTTGCGCAGGACGTTCGCCGAGTAGGCGCCGGCCAGGCCCCGGTCGGAGGACATGATCAGCACGGCGGCCCGGGTCGGGTTCTCCGGCTCGGTGGTCAGCACGTGGTCGATGTCGTGCTGGGACGAGACTGCGGAGACGGCGCGCGTGATCGCGTTCGCGTACGGCAGCGACTGGTTGACCCGCTCGCGTGCCTTCGTGATGCGGGACGTGGCGATCAGTTCCATCGCCTTGAAGATCTTCTTCATCGACGAGGTCGATGCGATCTTCTGACGGTAGACCCGGATCTGGGCTCCCATGATGGTCCTTTCCTGGCGGAGGGGCGGCGGCCCGGCGCCGGCATGACGCCGGGCCGCTCACTGATCCTCTGCGGTCAGCGCTTCTGCTTGGTGATCTGCTCCTGCGCGACCTGATCCTCGTCGATCGCCTGGTGCTCCTCGTTGCCGGCGGCGACGCCGTCCTTGCCCGAGGGCTCGAAGTTCTTCTTGAACTCCTCGATCTCCGAGGTCAGGACCTCGAGGGTGTCGTCCTCGAGCTTGCCGGTAGAGCCGATCGCACCGAGCGCCACGTCCTTGCGGCGCAGGTGGTCGATGAACTCACGCTCGAAGCGGAGGACATCGTCCACGGCCACCTCGTCGAGGTGGCCCTTGGAACCGGCCCAGATCGACACGACCTGCTCCTCGACCGGGTACGGCATGTACTGCGGCTGCTTCAGGAGCTCCATGAGGCGCTCACCGCGGGCGAGCTGGCGGCGGGTGGCCGGGTCCAGGTCAGAGGCGAACATGGAGAACGCCTGCATGTCGCGGTACTGGGCCAGGTCCAGCTTCAGGGTGCCGGAGACCTTCTTCATGGCCTTCACCTGGGCGGCACCGCCCACGCGGGACACGGAGATGCCGACGTCCACGGCCGGACGCTGGTTCGCGTTGAACAGGTCCGACTGCAGGAAGATCTGCCCGTCGGTGATGGAGATGACGTTGGTCGGGATGTAGGCCGACACGTCGTTCGCCTTGGTCTCGATGATCGGCAGGCCGGTCATGGAGCCGGCGCCCATCTCGTCGGACAGCTTCGCGCAGCGCTCGAGCAGCCGGGAGTGCAGGTAGAACACGTCGCCCGGGTAGGCCTCGCGTCCCGGGGGACGACGGAGGAGGAGGGAGACGGCGCGGTAGGCCTCGGCCTGCTTCGACAGGTCGTCGAAGATGATCAGGACGTGCTTGCCGCCGTACATCCAGTGCTGGCCGATGGCCGAGCCGGCGTACGGGGCCAGGTACTTGAAGCCCGCCGGGTCGGAGGCCGGGGACGCCACGATGGTGGTGTACTCCAGCGCGCCCTGCTCCTCGAGGGTGGCGCGCACACCGGCGATGGTGGAGGCCTTCTGGCCGACGGCGACGTAGACGCAGCGGACCTGCTTCTCCGGATCGCCGGACTCCCAGTTGGCCTTCTGGTTCAGGATGGTGTCGACCGCGATGGCGGTCTTGCCGGTCTGGCGGTCGCCGATGATCAGCTGGCGCTGGCCACGGCCGATCGGGATCATGGCGTCGATCGCCTTGATGCCGGTCTGCAGCGGCTCGTGCACCGACTTGCGCTCGGTCACGGTCGGCGCCTGCAGCTCGAGGGCACGGCGGCCCTCGGCCTCGATCGGGCCCAGGTCGTCCAGCGGCTGGCCCAGCGGGTCCACGACGCGGCCCATGAAGCCGTCGCCGACCGGGACCGAGAGGATCTCGCCGGTGCGGTGCACCTCCATGCCCTCGCGGATCTGCTGGAACTCGCCCAGCACGACGACGCCGATCTCACGGGTGTCGAGGTTCTGGGCCAGGCCCAGGGTGCCGTTCTCGAAACGGAGGAGCTCGTTCGCCATGACGGAGGGCAGGCCCTCCACACGGGCGATGCCGTCCGCGGCGGTGAGCACGTGGCCCACCTCGGTGCGGTCTCCGCCGGTCGGTTCGTAGGATGCCGCGAAGTCGTTCAAGGCATTGCGGACATCGCCAGCGTTGATGGTCAGTTCGGCCATCTGCAGTCCCTGCTCTCTGTTGCTTTGGCGATCATCGACGTGACGATGATGCAGCGGTTCGTAAGTGTTCCGTCCCCGGTGCGGCCGACCCGCGGGTCAGCCGGCCATCCGGCGCTGGAGGTCGTTGAGTCGGCTCGACATGGACGCGTCGATCACGTCGTCGCCCACCTGCACGCGGATGCCGCCCACCACGGTGGGGTCGACGGTCATGTCCAGGACGAGCTCGCGACCGAAGGCGCGGCTCAGGCCCTGGGCCAGGCGATCCTGCTGGGTCTCGTCCAGGGGCTTGGCGACGGTGACGTCGGCGATCCACTGACGCTGACGGTCTGCCACGACGTCAGCACAGTCGCGCACGGCGCGGAAGGGCTTGCGGCCGCGGGGAGCCTTGACGGCCCGCTCCACGAGCAGCTTGCCCGGCTCGGTGGCGTCCTTGCCCAGCAGGCGGTGCGCCAGCGCCACACGGGCCTCGGCGGGGGCCTGCTGGTCGGTCAGCGCCCACTGCACCTCGTGCGAGGAGTCGGCGGTGCGGTTGAAGCCGAGCAGCTCGCGGGACAGGCCCGCAAGGCCCTCGTGCCCGCCGCGCTCGGCCTCGGCGGCCGCGGCATGGGAGGCCACGACCTCCAGGGCGTCGCCGAGATCCCGCTCAGTCGACCAGCGACGACCGGCCAGATCCTTCAGGACCTGCAGCGCACCGGGGGTCACCCGGGTGCCGAACAGGGAGTCGACGAGGCCGTGACGGCGCTCGGTCGTCCAGGCCGGGTCGGTCAGCGCGCGACGCACGGCACCGTGCTCGTCCATGACGTCCAGGGCGCCGAAGAGCTCACGGGCCAGGGCGACGCCGCCCTCGTTCAGCACCGGCTCCGCCGCCTGGAGGGCAGCGGCCAGGGAGTCCCTCGATGCACCGGTCATCATTCGGACACACCTGCGTTCTGGTGCTTGTCGAGATCAGCCAGGAAACGGTCGACCACTCGCTGGGAGCGGGCGTCGTCGTCCAGGGACTCGCCCACGATCTTGCCGGCCAGCGTGGTGGCCAGGGTGCCGACCTCGGTGCGCAGCTGGGTGGCAGCCTGGGCGCGGTCAGCGGCGATCTGGGTGTGGGCCTGCTCGGTGATGCGGTTCGCCTCGGCCTGAGCACGCTCCTTGGCCTCCGCGACGATCTGAGCGCCCTCGGTGCGGGCCTCCTCGCGGATGCGGTTGGCCTCGTGGCGGGCGTCGGCGAGCTGCTGCTCGTAGTCCGCCATCATCGCGTTCGCCTCGGCCTGGGCCTTCTCGGCCTTGGCCAGGCCGCCCTCGATCGCCTCGACACGGTCCTGGTAGGACTTCTCGAGGGCCGGGACGATGAACTTGATGACGATGAACATCAGCACGGCGAAGCCCACCGCGACGACGAGCATCTCCCACGGGTTGGGAACGAGAGGATTCGCACCCTCAGCCGCGCCCAGGATCAGTGCAGAGCTGATCATGTTTCAACCATCCTTCGGTCATGAGTCCTGAATAGGAGGAGCCGCCGGGCCGACCCTCAGGTCGGCCGACCGCTCGCTGGACACGGGCGCGTCAGGCGCCGATGACGAAGGCGAAGACCAGGCCCAGGATGGCGAGGGCCTCGGCCAGCGCGAAGCCGAGCAGGGCGATCGGCTGCAGGATGCGCTGGGCCTCCGGCTGGCGGGCGACGCCGTTGATGTAGGCGGCGAAGATGAGGCCCACGCCGATGGCGGAGCCGATGGAGGCCAGGCCGTAGCCGATCATGTTGAGAGAACCGTGGAGATCCATGGTGTTCCTTTCACGATGCCGGAGTCGGTCCCCGGCAGGGTCGGAGGGTGTTCCCGATGTGGCCCGGCGGTCACCGGCATCGAGACGTCTGTGGGGTGGCGGCCGCCGGCCGCCGCTCCGTGGCCGGTGCGCTCAGGCTGCCGGCCCCGGAAAACTCAGTGGTCGTTCGCCGCGATCGCTCCCTGGACGTAGATCGCGGTGAGCAGGGTGAACACGAAGGCCTGCAGGTACATGATCAGCAGCTCGAGGAAGTACAGCGCGACCGAGCCGATGATCGCCAGGACACCGGCGCCCTGCAGGAAGAGGGAGCCCGACTCCATGATCAGGTAGGCGGCACCGGTGCCGGCCAGCATCACGATCATGTGGCCGGCGAGCATGGTCGCCATCAGACGCAGGGAGTGGGTCAGCGGGCGCACGATGAAGTTCGAGATGACCTCGAGCGGCACGAGCAGCGGGAGGATCCAGCCCGGGACGCCGGACGGGACGACGGCCAGCTTGAAGTACTTCGGGCCGTGGTGGCGGATGCCGACGCCGATCCAGATGACGTAGACGATCAGGGCGAGGGCGTAGGTGGCGCCGGCGTGGGAGAACGACGGCAGCTGCAGCAGCGGGATCGCGCCGAAGATGTTGTTGACCAGCACGAAGAAGAAGAGGCCGAACAGCAGCGGGACCCAGGCCTTGAAGTCCTTCTCTCCGAGGATGTCCTTGGCGATGGAGTTGCGCACGAAGGAGTAGCCCGACTCGGCCAGCCACTGGGTCTTGCCCGGGACCAGCTTCGGCTTGCGCATGGCCAGCATGAAGAAGCCGGAGATCAGGACGATCGACAGGATGACCATCAGCATCTGCTTGCCGAAGCCGGTGCCGTACTCGGCACCCCACGGCAGGATCTCCGGCAGGTGGGCGTCGCTGATGCTGGGCGGCGTGAAGCCGGCGCTGGCGACATTGGCGAGCACGAGGGAAAGCACGCGGGTCCTCTCTGGCAGTGATGCGTCGACAGCCCGGCTGCCGGCTCCCGCATCCGCGCACGTCAGGGCCACGGTCGGCGGCTCTGCCATGGGGTGATGTGGTCGCGCACGGCGGCACCTGTGGCCGTCGATTGTGATCTGAGATAACGATACCAAAAAGATGCCCCCGCGAACGAACTGCAGACGCCGTCAGGAGTGTGGCGCTCACCCCATTCGGGCATGGCCTGCCCGGTCCGACGCCCGCCCCGCAGATCTGCGGCGCAGGACCCGTTTCACGCGTCAGTAGATGCTGCGGCGGGTGCGTGCGAACACGAGCACCTCCGCGGCCTGCCAGACCACGATCGCCACGAGCGCGGCCACCCCTGCGGCGAGCTCGTCGAGCCACGGCGGTCGGGGGACGACGGTGAGTGCGAGGCCGTAGAGCACGATCTTGAGGACGAATGCACCGATGCTCAGCACCATGACCATCTCGCGCTGCCGGTCCCACAGCCAGGCGATGAGGGCGAGGGTGACCGCGGACAGCAGCAGCACCAGTCCCCCGCCGAGGCCGGCGGAGGCGGCGGCCGCTCCCCCATGCATCAGGCCGGACACGAGCGCGCAGACGGCGACGGCCGCGGCGGTGGCCGCCACCGAGACCAGGAGGATCCCCCACCAGCCCCGGGTGTTCTCGCGCGGGGCTCGTCGTCGGCGGGCGGTCATCGCAGCTCCTGGGGGTCGACCTCGTCGGGGGTGGTCTCGGCCGCGCCTCGGCGGCGGCGCACCATGGGGTGCAGGGTGAGGTACCCGGCGGCGAGCAGCAGCACGGCCAGGACCGGGAGGACGACGCGGTCGTCGAAGAAGTTCAGGGACACCGCTCCCCAGGAGACGAGGAAGCTCCAGAGCCAGAGCAGCGCCACGGCCTGCGGCTGGGTGTAGCCGCCGTCCACGAGCTTGTGGTGGAGGTGGCCGCGGTCCGCGGAGAACGGGCTTGAGCCGCGGGCGGTGCGGCGGATCACCGCCGTGGTCAGGTCGATCAGCGGCAGGGCGAGCACGGCCAGCGGCAGCAGGATCGGCATGTATGCCGGCACGTTGCGGAACCGGAACCCGTCCAGCGCGTCGACGTCGGCCGTCACGGCGACGGCGGCCGTGGCCAGCAGCAGCCCGATGAGCAGGGCGCCGGCCTCTCCCATGAAGATCTTGGCCGGGCTGACGTTGTACGGCAGGAACCCGAGGGCGGCCCCGACGAGCAGCGCCATCATGAGCGTCGCGAGGTTCGAGTAGTCGAACTCGTTGATCGTCCTGGTCAGCAGGTACGAGTACACGAAGAAGGCCGACCCGCCGATCAGCGCGACGCCCGCGGCGAGGCCGTCCAGCCCGTCCACGAAGTTGATGGCGTTCATGGTCAGCACGATCACGAACACGGTCAGCAGGATCTGGATCGGCTCGTTGCCGACCGGGATCCAGGCGAAGGGCATGGCCTCGACCCTGATGCCGCCCATCGCCACCGCGAGGGCCGCGGCGATCTGCCCGGCCATCTTCGCCCACCAGCGCAGGTCCCAGAGGTCGTCCACGATCCCGAGGACCGTGATGATGCCGAGCGCCGCGAGGAGCCCGCGGACGGGGGCGGAGTCGGTGAAGATGCCGTCGAGGAAGGGCACGGTGCCGGCGACCGTCATGCCCAGGAGCACGGCCATGACCATGGCCACCCCGCCGAGCTTGGGGACGGCGCGGACGTGCATGTCGCGGGTGCGGTGCGGGCTGTAGGCGCGGCCCCGGAGCGCGACCTGGCGGATCAGCGGCGTCGTCACCAGGCAGGTGAGCGCCGTGACCGCGATGACCAGGACGTAGGCACGCATGGGGGACGGTCAGTCCCGGGGCAGGTGTTCGTCGGCCTCGTCCTCGGCGGCCTCCTCCGGCACGGAGGCGCCCCCGTTCCCCGGGGCGGGGACGCCGTCGGCGGGGTCGACGCTGGAGAAGGTCCCCGGGTCGGCGGGGGTGGCGGTGTCCGGCGGCGGGGCGTCCTCGCCCTCGGCCAGCAGGTCCGGGACGGTCTCGCGCAGCACCTCGAGCGGCAGGGCGCCCTGGCGGGCGACCCGGAAGGGGGTGACGGTGCAGTCGACGATGGTCGACGGGGTGTTCTCGGCGCGCGGGCCGCCGTCCAGGTAGACGGAGACGGTCTCGCCGAGCATCTCCTGGGCCTCCTGGACGGTGGTGGCCGCGGCCATGCCGGTGCGGTTGGCGGAGGAGACGGCCATCGGGCCCACGGCGTAGAGCAGTTCGCGCGCGGCCGGGTCCGCAGGCACGCGCAGGGCCACGGTGCCGCGGGTCTCGCCGAGGTCCCAGGTAAGGGTCGGCTGGGACTTGAGGATCAGGGTGAGCGGCCCGGGCCAGTGCTCGGCGGCCAGCTGTTCGGCGGCCTCGGGGACGTCGTACGCCAGGCCCTGCATCACGTTGCGGTCCGCGATGAGCACCGGCGGCGGCATGGTGCGGCCTCGGCCCTTGGCGGCCAGCAGCACGGCGACGGCCAGCGGGGAGAACGCGTCCGCACCGATGCCGTAGACGGTGTCGGTCGGCAGCACCACGCACTCGCGGTTGCCCAGGGCCGTCCGGGCACGCTCCACGGCGTGGTGAAGGTCGGAGGTGTCCGTGACGTCGATCAGCTCACTCACGCGGTCCATTCTTCCATCATCGTCCTCTCTGTCGGTCAGGCGCGCACGGCGTGCAGCCAGCGGGGGCGTCCGGTCAGGTCCTGGTGCCCGACGACGTCGGCCCAGGCCCCCTGTGCCCTCACGGCCGCGACCAGCTCGGGCCCGTGGGTCTCGTCGTGCTCCATGGTCAGCACTCCCCCGGTCCGGAGCAGCCGGGCGGCCGCCGTGGCCATCGTCAGGGGGATGCGGGTGCCGGCCGCGTCGCCGCCGTAGAGGGCGATCGCCGGATCGAGGCGAGCCTCCGGCTGGGCCGGCAGCCGCCCGTCGGGCACGTACGGCGGGTTGACGGTCACCGCGTCCGCCGTGCCGTCCAGCTCGGACAGCGCCGCGGCGGCATCGCCGAGCACCAGGTGGACGCCGAGCGGCTCCAGGTTCCGGGCCGCCCAGCGGTGGGCGGCCGGGTCCAGCTCCACGGCGTGCACGTCGGCGGGCCGCCCGGTCTCGGCGCGGGCGTGGGCGAGGGCGGCGGCGACGGCGCCGGAGCCGGTGCACAGGTCCACCAGCACGGGGCGGTCGATCCCCGCCACGGCTGCCAGGGTGTGCTCGACGAGCAGCTCGGTCTCCGGGCGCGGCAGGAAGACCCCGGGGCCCACTTGCAGGCACACGCCGTGGAAGGAGGCCTCGCCCGTGAGGTGCTGCAGCGGCACGCGCTCGACGCGCCGGGCGACGAGCTCGCCGTAGCGCGCGGCCTCGTCCGCCGACGCCTGGGCGCCGGCGAGGATGCGGGCCAGGGCGGCACCGGTCTGAAGACCCATCACGTGGGCGGCGAGCTGCTCGGCGTCGGCCCGCGGGCTGTCCACCCCGGAGCCGGACAGACGCCGGAGCGCACCGCGCACGAGCAGGTGCCAGTCCGTCGTCGCCGGCTGCGGGAGGGCACCGCCGGAGGCGGGCCCGGCACCGTCCGCGGACAGGCCGCTGCCGGTCATGCCGCTCCCCCGCCGAGGGCGTCGAGGCGGCGCTGCTCGTCCTGGGCCTGCAGGGAGGCGATGACGGGGCCGAGGTCTCCGTCCAGCACGGCGTCCAGGTTGTAGGCCTTGTAACCGGAGCGGTGGTCCGCGATCCGGTTCTCCGGGAAGTTGTAGGTCCGCACGCGCTCGGAGCGGTCCAGGGTGCGGACCTGGCCGTGGCGTGCGGCGGCGTCCGCTGCCTCGCGCTCCTGGCGCTGCAGGTCCAGCAGGCGGGAGCGCAGCACGCGCAGGGCGGCCTCGCGGTTCTGCAGCTGCGACTTCTCGTTCTGCATGGACACCACGATGCCCGTCGGCAGGTGGGTCAGGCGCACGGCCGAGTCGGTCGTGTTCACGGACTGCCCGCCCGGGCCCGAGGAACGGAAGACATCCACCTTCAACTCGTGCGGATCGATCCGGACCTCCTCGGCCTCCTCCGCCTCCGGCAGCACCAGCACGCCGGCGGCCGAGGTGTGGATGCGCCCGGCGGACTCGGTGACGGGCACGCGCTGCACCCGGTGCACACCGCCTTCGAACTTCAGGGCCGCGAACACACCCTCGGACGGGCCGGACCCCGTGCCGCGCACGGCGATCTGCGCGTCCTTGTACCCGCCGAGGTCCGATTCCGTGGCGGAGAGCACCTGGCAGGACCAGCCGCGGGACTCGGCGTAGCGCAGGTACATCCGCACCAGGTCCCCGGCGAACAGCGCGGCCTCCTCGCCGCCTTCGCCGGCCTTGACCTCCATGATCACGTCTCGGGCGTCGTCCGGGTCGCGCGGGATGAGCACGCGGCGCAGGCGCTCGGCGGCCTCGTCCCGGCGTGCGGTGAGCCCGGGCAGCTCGGCGGCGAAGGCCTCGCCGTCCTCCCCGGGCTCGGCGGCCAGCTCGGCGGCGTCGGCCAGGTCCTCCTCCGCCTGCTCCCACGCGGTGTGGGCCGCGACGACGGCCCCCAGCTCCGCGTACCGCCGCCCCAGGCGTCGGGCCAGGGCGGCATCTGCGTGCACGGCCGGGTCGGCCAGGCGCTCGGTGAGCTCGCGGTGCTCGGCGAGCAGCTCGGTGACGGAGTCGAACACGGCGGTGGCCTTTCGGGGTGGGACGGGGCAGCGGCGGACAGGACAGGGGCGGACACGACGACGCCGGCCCCGGCGGAAGCAGGTGCTCCCGCCGGGGCCGGCGTGGCGGTGTGGACTAGTCGTCGCCCTTCGAGCCCAGGGTGGTCTTGGAGACCAGCATGAGGAACTCGGCGTTGGACGCGGTGTCCTTGATCTTGTTGGTGAGCAGCTCCAGCGCCTGCTGGGTCTCCAGACCGGAGAGCACGCGGCGCAGCTTCCACATGATCTTGACCTCCTCGGGGGAGAGCAGGGCCTCCTCGCGGCGGGTGCCGGACGCGTTGACGTCCACCGCCGGGAAGATCCGGCGCTCGGCGAGCTGGCGGGACAGGCGCAGCTCCATGTTGCCGGTGCCCTTGAACTCCTCGAAGATGACCTCGTCCATGCGGGAGCCGGTCTCCACCAGGGCGGTGGCGAGGATGGTCAGGGAGCCGCCGTTCTCGATGTTGCGGGCGGCGCCGAAGAACTTCTTCGGCGGGTACAGCGCCGAGGAGTCCACACCGCCGGAGAGGATGCGGCCCGAGGCCGGCGCGGCCAGGTTGTAGGCGCGGCCCAGGCGGGTCATGGAGTCGAGCAGGACCACCACGTCTCGGCCCAGCTCCACGAGGCGCTTGGCACGCTCGATCGCCAGCTCGGCCACGGTGGTGTGGTCGTCCGCCGGCCGGTCGAAGGTCGAGGCGATGACCTCGCCCTTCACCGAACGCTGCATGTCCGTGACCTCCTCCGGGCGCTCGTCGACGAGCACCATCATGAGGTGGACCTCGGGGTTGTTCGTGGTGATCGCGTTGGCGATCGACTGCAGGATCATCGTCTTGCCGGCCTTCGGCGGGGAGACGATGAGGCCGCGCTGGCCCTTGCCGATCGGGCTGACCAGGTCGATCACGCGCGGGCCGACCAGCTTGTGGTCGGTCTCCAGGCGCAGGCGCTCCTGCGGGTACAGCGGGACCAGCTTGGAGAACTCGACGCGGGTCGGATCCTCCTCGGCCGGGGCGCCGTTCACGGTGGACAGCTTCACCAGGGCGTTGAACTTCTGGCGGTTGCCGCCGCCGCTGTTGCGCTTCTCGCCCTCACGCGGGGCACGGATGGCGCCGACCACGGCGTCGCCCTTGCGCAGGCCGTACTTCTTGACCATCTGCAGGGAGACGTAGACGTCGTTCTGGCCGGGCAGGTAGCCGGAGGTGCGGACGAAGGCGTAGTTGTCCAGCACGTCGAGGATGCCGGCCACCGGCTGCAGGACGTCGTCCTCGGTCAGCTCGGTGTCGTCCACCTCGGGGCCGCCGCGGCCGCGGCGGTTCCGGTTGCGGTCGTTGCGGTTGCGGTTGCGGCGGGAGCGACGCGAACCGCGCTCGTCGTCGTCGCGGTCGCCGCGGTTCCGATTCCGGCCGCCCTTGTCATTGCGGCCGCCGTTGTCGCGGTCGTCCTCGTCGCGGTCGCCGCGCTTCCGGTTCCGGCCGCCGTTGTCGTTGCGGCCGCCGTTGTCGCGGTCGTCCTCGTCGCTGCTGCGGCCGCCCTTGTCCCTGCGGCCGTTCTCGCGCTCGTGGCTGCCGGACTTCTTCTCGTCCTCAGAGCGGTCGCCGCGGTCCTCGCGGTCGCCGCCGGAGGCCTTGTCCTGGCCCTCGCCACGGGTCTCGTCCTGACCCTGCTTCCGGCGGCCACGGTCGCGGCTGTCCTGCTCGCCCTGGCTCTGCTCGTCCCGGCTCTGCTCGTCCTTGCGGTCCCCGCGCTGCTCGGCCGGCGCGGAGCCGTCCGAGTCGACGCGGCGGGAGCGGCGGGCCGGGCGCTCGGAGCGCTGTTCGCCCTGCGCGGTCTCGTCCTTCTCCGTCTTCTCGGCGGCCTTCTTCTGCTCGGCGGCCTTCTTCTCGGCCGCACGCTTCTCCGCGGCCTCGCGGTCGGCCACGGCACCGCCGCGCTGGTGGTCGGCGATCGCGGCCACCAGGTCCGACTTGCGCATGCGGCGGCTGCCGGTGATGCCGAGCTGGGAGGCCAGGGCCTGGAGCTGGGCGAGCTTGAGAGAGGCCAGTCCGCCGCCGGCGTTCGCGGAGGGGGCGGTCTGTTCCATGGATTCGGTCACGAAGGGTCCTTCTGACTCGGTTTCGGCCGTGGCGCGCTCACTGCGGGCACGGCTCGTCGATGGTTTCCGGCCGTGCTGCGCTGCGGCAGCCCTGAGGGCCGGGTGAAAAAGAGGGGGTTCTCCGCCACGGGTGGGGAGGTGGTCGTCGCCGTCGCGGCGATGCCTGCGAACCGGTCCTTGCCGATGTCCCAGAACGGGACGTGTGGAAGACGGGTCCGCCACCGCAGCAGAAGCCTGGATCGGCTCCCGTCAGCCGTGTTGGAGTGTCTCCACCCTAACACCCTCGGACGCCACGGCACTCACCGTCACGGTCCAGCGCGCCGCGGTCGACTCCGCCTCGGCCTGCAACAGCCCGGCCGCTTCTTCGGCGGCCGTCGCGCCGGCGGCGAGCACCAGCACGGTCGGGCCGGCACCGGAGACCACGGCCGCGTGGCCGGCGCGGCGCAGCACCTGGACCAGCCGGGCGCTCTCCGGCATCGCAGAGGCACGGAAGTCCTGGTGCAGCCAGTCCTTGGTGGCCGGCAGCAGCAGGGACGGGTCCTCGGCGAGGGCGTGCGTCAACAGCGCGGCGCGGCCGGCCTGGGCGGCGGCCACGGCGTGCGGCACGGTCTCCGGCAGCAGTCCGCGGGCGGTGTGGGTGGCCAGTCGGGCGTCCGGCACCGCCACCACCGGCACCAGGTCCGGGTGCAGTCGCAGCCTGGCGGTGCGGAAGCCGCCGTCGGCGTCGTCGACCCAGGAGGCGGTGGCGCCTCCGACCAGGGCGGGCGCCACGTTGTCCGGGTGGCCTTCGCGGTGCGCACACGCGTCCAGCAGGCCGGCCGGATCCAGCCGGCCCCTCGGCTCGAGCAGCGCCTCGGCACCGGCCAGGGCCGCCACCACGGCGGCCGCGGACGACCCCAGGCCGCGCGAGTGTGGGATCACGTTGCGGGCCTGCAGGGCGAGACCGGGCGCCGTGGCGCCCCTGATGGCCAGATGCTCCAGGGCGAGGCGGACGATCAGATGCGTGCCGTCGTCGGGCAGGGCCCCCTCCCCCTCCCCGGTGACGCGGGCGGACGAGGGGCCGTCCACCACGGTGAACGTCACCTCGTCCCGCAGCTCCAGGGCGAGGCCGAGGGTGTCGAAGCCCGGGCCGAGGTTCGCGGAGGTGGCCGGCACGGCCACGCGCACGGACCGGCCGGCCGGGAGCGCACGCAGCGTCGGCATCAGGACAGCCCCAGCGCCTTGGCCACGGTGACCACGTCGACGTCCACGGACTCGGGGGTGACGTCAGATCCGTCGGCTGCCTTGAGGGCCCACTGCGGGTCCTTCAGGCCGTGCCCGGTGACGGTGATGACCCAGGTCTTGCCCTCGGGCACGTCGCCGGCGGCATGGTGCTTGAGCAGCCCTGCCACGCCGGCGGCGGAGGCCGGCTCCACGAACACGCCCTCCTTGGAGGAGAGCCAGCGGTGCGCCTGAAGGATCTCTTCGTCCGTCACGGAGTCGATGAGGCCGCCGGAGGCGTCGCGGGCGGCGGTGGCCTGGTCCCAGGAGGCGGGGTTGCCGATGCGGATGGCCGTGGCGATCGTGTCCGGCTCGAGGATCGGGTGGCCTGCCACGATCGGGGCCGCGCCGGCGGCCTGGAAGCCCCACATCGTCGGCGTCGTGGTGGCCACGGCCGGAAGCTCCTCGTCCGAGGTGCCCGGGTGCGGGTTCACGTACGGTCGGGCGTACTCCTGGTAGCCCTTCCAGTACGCGGTGATGTTGCCGGCGTTGCCGACCGGCAGCAGGTGGTAGTCCGGGGCGTCGCCGAGGGCGTCGACCACCTCGAACGCGCCGGTCTTCTGGCCCTCGATGCGCGCCGGGTTCACCGAGTTCACAAGGAACACCGGGTAGTTCTCGGAGAGCTTGCGGGCCACCTCGAGGCAGTTGTCGAAGTTGCCCTGGACCTGCAGGATCTGGGCGCCGTGGGCCACGGCCTGGGACATCTTGCCCATGGAGATCTTGCCCTCCGGCACCAGCACCGCGCAGGTGATGCCGGCCTGTGCCGCGTAGGCGGCGGCAGAGGCGGAGGTGTTGCCGGTGGAGGCACAGACCACAGCCTCGGCCCCCTCGGCCACGGCGGCCGTGATGGCCATGGTCATGCCGCGGTCCTTGAAGGAGCCGGTGGGGTTCATGCCCTCGAACTTCACGTACACGTCGCCGGCCACGAGCTCGGACAGGTGCGGAGCCTGGATCAGCGGGGTGCCGCCCTCGCCCAGGGTGATGACGCGGGTGTGCTCGGTGACCGGCAGGCGGTCGGCGTACTCGCGGACGACGCCCTTCCACTGATGTGCCATCAGGTGTTCACTTTCCTTCGACTCGGACGACGGAGACGACGCCGCGGACGACGTCCAGGTCGCGCAGCTCCTCGACGGTGGCGTCGAGGTCCCGCTGGCGGGCGTGGTGGGTGATGATGCGCAGCTGGACCTCGCTCTCGCCCTCGGCGGTGGCGGAGTTCTGGCGCATCGCCTCGATGGAGACGCCGTGGCCCTCGAAGACGCCGGCCACGCGGCGCAGCACGCCGGGGGCATCGGCGACGGTGAGGACCACCATCACGGAGGTGTGGGCCTCCTCGGCGTCCAGCGCCGGCAGCGAGGCGATCGAGGTGCGCACGCGGGCCGGGCCGCCGCGCACGAGGCGCTCGGCCACCGAGACCACGTCGCCCATCACCGCGGAGGCGGTGGGGGCTCCGCCGGCGCCCGGGCCGTAGAACATGAGCTCACCGGCGTTCTCCGCTTCCACGTACACGGCGTTGTAGGCGCCGCGGACGGCGGCGAGCGGATGCTCACGCGGGACCATGGTGGGGTGCACGCGCAGCACGGCGCCCTCGGTCCCGTCCTGTCCGGTGCGGCGCTCGGCGATGCCGAGCAGCTTGATGACGTAGCCGGCGTCCGCGGCCGCGGCGGAGTCGGCGGCGGTGATCTGCGTGATGCCCTCGCAGGAGACCTCGTCGATGGAGTAGTCCGTGCCGAAGGCGAGGGTGGCCAGGATGGCGACCTTCGCGGCGGCGTCGTGGCCCTCCACGTCTGCGGTGGGGTCGGCCTCGGCGTAGCCCAGCTCCTGGGCCTCGGCCAGCGCGTCGGCGAAGTCCGCGCCGGCGCTGTCCATGCGGTCCAGGATGAAGTTCGTGGTGCCGTTGGCGATGCCCATGATGCGGGTGACCCGGTCCCCGGAGAGCGAGTCGCGCAGCGGGCGCAGGATGGGGATGGCGCCGGCCACGGCGGCCTCGAAGGCCAGCTGGGCGCCGTGCTCGGCGGCGATGGCCGAGAGCTCCTCGCCGTGCCGGGCCAGCAGCGCCTTGTTGCCGGTGACCACGGCCTTGCCGTCCCGCAGCGCCTGCTCGATCAGGGTGCGCGCCGGTTCGATGCCGCCCATCAGCTCGACCACGATGTCCGCGCCGTCGATCAGCGGCTCGGCCTCCGTTGTGTACACGTCCTTCGGCAGCTGGTAGTCACGTCTCCGGTCCGTCGAGCGCACGGCCACGCCGGCCAGGCGCAGCGGAGCACCGGCCTTGGCGGCGAGCATGTCCGCGTCCTCGGTGAGGATGCGGGCCACCTGGGATCCCACGGTGCCGCCGCCGAGCAGGGCGACGGTGATGGCCTGGGTGGTGGTCTGCGGCTGCGTCATGGTCCTCCTGGTGGGCGTTGCTTCGACTGTGCGCGGCACGGGGCGGCCGTCGGTGCGGTGTGTGCCGTCCGCCGTCCTCAGCGGGCGGGGTCCTGCGGGTCGACCTCGCGATCCAGCAGGTCCGCGACCGTCTCCCGGCGGATGATCGTGCGGGCCGCTCCCCCGGTGACGGCCACGACGGCCGGGCGGGGCAGCGCGTTGTAGTTGGAGCCCATCACGTGGGTGTAGGCGCCGGTGGCCGGGACGGCGAGCAGGTCGCCGCGGGCCACGTCTGACGGAAGGTACACGTCCTTCACCACGATGTCCCCGGACTCGCAGTGCTTGCCCACCACGCGAGACAGCACGGGGGTGGCCTGCGGCGCGCGGTTCGCGCAGACGGCCGTGTAGTCCGCGTCGTAGAGCACGGGACGGGGGTTGTCCGACATGCCGCCGTCCACGGCCACGTAGCGGCGGGCGGCGGTGGTGCCGTCCGGGGCGTCCACGTCCACGGTCTTGGTGACCCCGACGGTGTACAGGGTCAGGCCGGCGGGGCCGGCGATGGCGCGGCCGGGCTCGATGGAGATCCGCGGGCAGGCCAGACCGTGCTCGGCGGTGGCGGCGCGGACGGCCTCGGCCAGCGCCGCGGCGATCTGCGCCGGCGGCCTCGGAGTGTCCACGGCGGTGTAGGCGATGCCGTGGCCGCCGCCGAGGTCCAGCTCGGCCAGCTCGACGCCGTGGGCATCGCGCACCTCGGCGAGGAAGGCGAGCACGCGCTGGGCGGCGAGGGCGAAGCCGTCGGCCTCGAAGATCTGGGAGCCGATGTGGCAGTGCACGCCGATCAGCTCCACGGACTCCGCGGCCAGGGCCGCCTCCACGGCCACGGCGGCCGGCGAGCGCCCGGTGACGTTGCCGTCGTCGTCCCCCGTGGCCGGGGCCAGGGAGAGGCCGAATTTCTGGTCCTCGTGCGCGGTGGCGATGAACTCGTGGGTGTGCGCGTGCACGCCGGGGGTCAGACGCAGCATCACCGGAGCCGTCAGACCGTGCTGCGCGGCGAGCTCGGCCAGGTGGCGCAGCTCGTCCACGGAGTCCACGATGATCCGGCCGACGCCCTGGGTGAGCGCGTCCAGCATCTCGGCGTCCGACTTGTTGTTTCCGTGCAGCCCGATGTGCGCCGGGTCCACACCGGCGCGCAGGGCGATGGCGAGCTCGCCGCCGGAGGCGGTGTCCACGCGCAGGCCCTCCTCGGCTGCCCACCGAGCCGTGGAGAGGGTGAGGAAGGACTTGCCTGCGAAGTAGACGTCCGCTCCCCCGCAGAGGTCGGCGAAGGCGGCGTCGAAGCCGGACTTGAAGGCGCGGGCACGGGCGCGGAAGTCGTCCTCGTCCACCACGAGCAGCGGGGTGCCGAAGGTCTCCGCGAGCTCGGCGGCGGGGATCCCCTGCACGGTGAGCTGCCCGGCGCCGTCGCGCGCCACGCCGGCGGCCCACAGTCGGTCCGTCAGCGCGTTGGCGTCGCCCGGGGCGGGCAGCCAGTCCGGGGCCAGCGGGGAGGCGCCCGCGGCCGGGGGCTGCGCGGACTCCCCTGCGACGACGGCCGGTCCGGTGGTCTTGTCGGGCTCGCTCATTGCGGGCCTCCTCACATTTTTGCGGGAGCGGAGACGCCGAGCAGGTCCAGGCCGTTGCGCAGGACCTGGGCGGTGGCGTCGTTGAGCCAGAGGCGGGTGCGGTTGACGTCCTGCACTGCGCCGCGGGTGCCGTCCTGTTCCGGGGCGGGGACGATGCGGCAGGCGGCGTACCAGGAGTGGTAGGCGCCGGCGACGACCTCGAGGTGGCGGGCGATGCGGTGCGGCTCGCGCAGGCGGGCGGCCATGCCCACCACGGACGGGAACTCGGCCAGCTGGGCGAGCAGCTCGCCCTCGGTCGGGTGCGTCAGCAGGGAGGCGTCGAACGCGGAGCGGTCCACGTCGTGGGCGGCGGCGGTCTCGGCGGCGTTGCAGGCGCGAGCGTGGGCGTACTGCACGTAGAAGACCGGGTTGTCGTTGGTGGCCGAGCGCAGCAGCTCCGGGTCGATCGTGATCGGCGAGTCGGCCGGGTAGCGGGCCAGGTCGTAGCGCAGGGCGTCGCGGCCGAGCCACTCGACGAGGTCCTTGAGCTCGATGATGTTGCCGGCGCGCTTGGACAGCTTGGCGCCGTTGACGGAGATCAGCTGGCCGATGAGGATCTCGATGTTCTGCGCCGGGTCGTCGCCGGCAGCGGCCGCGATGGCCTTGAGGCGGCCGACGTAGCCGTGGTGGTCCGCACCGAGCAGGTACACCTTCTCGGTGAATCCGCGGTCGCGCTTGTCCAGGTAGTAGGCGGCGTCGGCGGCGAAGTAGGTGGGTTCGCCGTTGGCCCGGATGAGGACGCGGTCCTTGTCGTCGCCGAAGGCGGTGGTCTTCAGCCACACGGCACCCTCGCGCTCCTCCACGTGGCCCTGCTCCCGCAGGCGCTCGACGGCCTGGCCGATGGCGCCGGTGTCGTGGAGGCGGCGTTCGGAGGTGAACACGTCGAAGTGCACGTCGAAGGCCGTGAGCGTGTCCTTGATGTCCTGCATCTGCAGCTCGTAGGCGGCCTCGCGGACCACCGGGCGGGCGGCCTCGTCCGTGAGGTCCAGGACGTCCGGGTGGTCCTTGGCCACCTGGTCGGCGAGGTCCTGCACGTACTGGCCGGGGTAGCCGCCCTCGGGGACCTCGCGCCCGTGCAGGCGGGCGAGCACGGAGTCGGCGAAGACGTTCATCTGGTTGCCCGCGTCGTTGACGTAGTACTCGGCGGTGACGTCCGCTCCGGAGGCGCGCAGCAGGCGGGTGATGGCGTCGCCCAGGGCGGCCCAGCGGGTGTGGCCGATGTGCAGCGGGCCGGTGGGGTTGGCGGAGACGAACTCCATGTTCACCACGTGGCCGGCCAGGGCGTCGTTGCGGCCGTAGGCCTCGCCGGCCTCCACGATCTGGCGGGCCAGCTGCCCGGCGGCCGCGGCGTCCAGGGTGATGTTGAGGAAGCCGGGGCCGGCCACGTCGACCTTCGCCACGCCTTCCTGGGCGCCCACGCGCTCGGCGAGGACGGCGGCGAACTCGCGCGGGTTCATGCCGGCCTTCTTGGCGAACTGCATGGCCACGTTGGTGGCCCAGTCTCCGTGCTCGCGGCTGCGGGGACGCTCGACGCGGACGCGATCTTCCGAGAGCTCCTCACGGAGGGTCTCCGGCAGAGCGCCGTCCTCGACGGCGGCCAGCAGCTGGGCATGGATCAGGGAGGCGAGTTCTTCAGGCTTCACGGGGCCAAGTCTAGGGGCGGGACGTCCTGCGCGTCGTCCTGTGGCGCGGGGGTCCGGCCGGTGGGTTCCCGGCGGCCCTCGTCCCGCCACGCAGCCAGTCCCCCGCCGAGCGTGTGCAGGGTGTCCGCGAGCTCTGGGCGGGCATCGGCGAGCGCTGCGAGACTGCGGGCGGACCGGGCGCCGGAAGCGCACCAGAGCACCACGGTCCGCGCGCCGTCGGGTCGGAGCCGCTGCGGGTCGGCCAGCAGCTCGTCCAGCGGCAGGTGACGGTCGGCAACGCCTTCGGGCGGCTCGATCCGGTCCACCCGTCGCTCCCACCCCTCCCGGACGTCCACCAGCATCAGGCCCGCGCGGGCCTGAGGGTCCGCGAACAGGGCGGCGAGCGCCGCGGGGGCCAGTTCGCCCGTGGCTCGTCCCCGCGCAGCGGCATCGGCGCCGTCGGCACGAGCAGGGGCTGTGCCGTCCTGCCGTCCCTGATCCTCGACGACGGCGGCGCATCCGGGAGCGCCGTGCGCCTCGTGCTCGCTCAGGTCCGTGACGGGTGGGCGCGCCGGATCCGGGGCGAGGGCCAGGGTGGTGAAGCGCAGGGTGAGCGCGTCCACGGTGAGCAGCCGGTCGGTGAGCGTCTCCCCCACGCCGGCGAGGTGCTTGATCGCCTCGGCCGCCATGAGGGAGCCGACGATGCCCGGCAGCACGCCGATCACGCCGGCGGCGGCGCAGGTGGGCACCTGGCCCGGCTCGGGCTCCTCCGGGAAGACGTCCCGGTAGCGCGTACGGCCCGGGGCGAAGAGGGACAGCTGCCCGGCGAAGCGCAGAATCGCTCCCCACACCACGGGCACGCCGGCGATCTCGCAGGCGTCGGCCACCAGGTAGCGGGTGCCGTAGGTGTCCGCACCGTCCACCACCAGGTCCATGCCGGTGATCAGCTCCAGGGCGTTGGCCGCCGTGAGTCGCACCGGGTGCTCGACCACCCGGCACTGCGGGTGCAGCTCCCGCATCCGCGCCGCTGCCGAGGAGGTCTTGGGCTCCCCCAGGGTGGACTCGCCGTGGATCACCTGGCGGTGCAGGTTGGAGCGGTCCACCACGTCGTCGTCCACCACGTGGATCTCCCCCACCCCGGCGGCGGCAAGATAGGCCAGCACGGGCGAGCCGAGCCCGCCGGCGCCGACCACGAGCACGCGGGAGCGCAGCAGCGCCAGCTGTGCCTCGGGACCGAAGCCGTCCAGGGTGAGCTGCCGGGAGAAGCGCTCCAGCTGGGTGTCGTCCAGGTCCTCCAGGCCCTGCGGGCCCCCGCGGGGCCGGGAGGAATGCTGCGGGGAATCCAGTGGGGTCCGACTCACCGCCCCTGCCCTCCGTGCGCGTCCCCTTCCCCGGCGGCGTCCGGCGTCGGGTCGATCCGGCCCACCCGCGGCGAGGAGGCCCGGGCGTGCTCACGGCGCGGAATCCGCCCGGCCCGGGCGGCGTGCCAGCCGGAGGCCACAGCGAGCCGACAGGCGGAGGCCATGCGGGCCGGGTCGGCGGCGCGGGTGATGGCGGAGGCGGCCAGGACGGCGTCGCACCCGGCCTCCATGGCCAGGGTGACGTCCGAGGCGGTGCCGACGCCGGCGTCGAGCACCACGGGCACACCGGCCCGGGCGACGATCAGCTCCAGGTGGTGCCGGTTGAGGATGCCCAGCCCGGAGCCGATGGGCGACCCCAGGGGCATGACGGCGGCGGCGCCGGCCTGCTCCAGGCGCAGGGCGGTGACGGGGTCGTCCGAGGTGTAGGCGAGCACGGTGAAGCCGTCTGCGGCCAGCCGCTCGGTGGCCTCGAGGGTCTCCACCACGTCCGGCAGCAGGGTGTGCTCGTCCGCGATGACCTCCACCTTCACCAGGTCCGTCTCCAGGGCTTCCCGGCCCAGCCGGGCGGTGAGCACGGCGTCCCGGGCGGTGTGGCAGCCTGCGGTGTTGGGCAGCACGTCGATGCCGAGGCGGTCCAGCAGCTGGACCAGAGAGGCGCGGGTGTCCGTGGCCCAGCGGCGCAGGGCGACCGTGGTGAGCGTGGTGCCGGAGGCCACCAGCGCACGTTCCAGAGCGGCGAGGTCCGTGATGCCGCCGGTGCCCATGATCAGGCGGGAGGCGAGCTCGTACCCGCCGATCCGCAGGGGCGGCACGGCGGTGTTGCACCCGCTCCCGTCCGGCACGGCGGTATCCGCAGCGGTGTCCACGCTCAGCCTCCCTGGACAGCGGTGACGAGGTCCACGGCCGCACCGTCCCGCGGCACCGTGGCGTCCCAGGCCGAGCGCGGCACCACGTGGCGGTCCACGGCCACGGCCACACCGAGGCGGCCGCCGTCGGCCGCGGTGCCGTCAACGGCGACCTCGCGGCCGATGGTCTCGGCCACGAGCTGCCGCAACGTGGTGCCGGCGGGGACCTCAGCGGACTTCCCGTTGAGGGTCAGGGTCAGGGTGCTCATGCGTGTGCGCTCCTTGCGTCGGACTGGCAGGTGGTCGGGGCGTGGGCCGAGGTGCCGTCGAACCGGGCGGGGTCCGCGGCGGCCAGGGTGGCGGCCAGAGCCGGATCGATCTGCGGCAGGACGCCGCCGGCGTGCTCGGCGAGCGCGCACCCGGCCTCGGCGGCCCAGGGAGCCAGCAGGATGCCGTGGCGGTGGTAGCCGGTGGACACCACGATCCGCGGTGCGTGCGGGAGGGCGCCGAGGCAGGGGCGGTCGTCCGGGGTGCCGGGGCGCGCGGCCGTGTGCACCTGGTGCAGCTCGCAGTCCCGCAGGGCGGGCACCAGGGTGCAGGCGTCCTGCAGCAGGTCCAGCACGCCGCCGGCACGGGTGCCGGCCAGCCGGTCCTCCCGGGCGGTGGCGCCGACCACCAGCGTGCCGTCCGCCCGTGGCACGAGGTACACCTGCCGGCCGTGGACGAGCCCGCGGACGGTGCGGTCGAGCAGGTGGTCCTCGCCCGGCAGCAGCTGGTCGGCCGGCGCACGCAGGCGCAGCACGTCCCCGTGGACCGGGCGCAGCGGCAGCGGGGTCGCGGTGGGGTCCCCGGCGATCAGACCGTGCCCCAGCCCGGCGGCCAGGACCGCGACGTCGGCCGTGGCCTCCGCCTCGCCGGCCGCCTCGGGGCGCCGGCCGGCATCGGCCGTGGGGACGGACTCGCCTGGCGCGTCGCCCTGCACCCCGCCGTCACCGGCCGAACGGATCCGGACTCGCACGTGCTCCTCCTCCTGCACCGCCTCGGTCACCTGTCCGGCGGTGAGTCGAGCCGACGGCCCAGGCAGGACGTCGCAGGCGGGGCGGATCAGGGCACGCAGCAGGGTCGCGGCGAGCGCCCGCGGGTCCACCTGGTGGTCGTCCGGAGCGTCCCAGCCGCCGGCGAGTCCCGGGGCGAGGGCGGGTGAGGCCGAGCGCAGGGCGCGGGCCGTGACGGGGGTGAGGCGGCCGTCGTCGGGACCGGTGCGGGCGAGCAGGTGGGCCCAGGCGTCCCGGTCGGCGGCGTCCGCGGCGACGATCCATGAACCCTCGGTGCGATGCCCGGTGGAGCCGGCGCCGGCGGCGGTGAGCAGCTCGATCAGTGCCGGCCAGCCGGCCCAAGCCCGGCGCAGCAGCGGGCCGAGGGCGTCCTGGCCGTGCTGGGTCTCGGCCACCGGGGCGAGCATTCCGGCGGCGGCGTGTGTGGCCCCGGCGACTCTCAGCCGGGATGGGTCCGGAGCCGGCCCGGCGAGGACAGCGGCGAGTTCGGGGGCCACGAGCTGGACGGCGTGCCCGGCGGCACGCAGGCCCACGGCGGTGGTCAGGCCGATGATCCCGGCACCGGCGACGAGGACACGCATCCCCTCGGTCTCCTCCCCACGGCGGCATGATCCGCATCGAGTCAGATGGTCGGCCTGCCGCGGGAAGCCCGGTGGGGCGGTCCCGGCCGTGTGGCCCTCTCAGCCCGGCGGTCTCGGCCCGGGCTCCCATGGAACGGCACCCAGTCTGCCACAGTGGTGTCATGGCCCATACCGATCCCGCTGCGTTGCGTGACCGCCTCGCCGACGCCCGCCTGTACCTGTGCACGGATCTGGCCCGGTTCCTGGACGCCGGAGGCGGGCTGGAGAAGGACCGCTTCTCCACGTTCTGCCGCGCGGTGTTCACCGGCGGAGTGGACATCCTGCAGGTGCGGGACAAACAGGTGCCCGTGGCGGTGGAGCTGCAGGCGCTGGCCCTGGTGCGCGAGGCCGCCGAGGCCCACAGCGCCCTGGTGGCCGCCAATGACCGCGCGGACGTGGCGCGGCTGGCCGGCGTGGACGTCTTCCATGTGGGTCAGACGGACCTGACCACGCAGCAGGCCCGTGCCGTGCTCGGCCCGGACGTGGTGCTGGGCCGGTCCTGTCACACCCCGGAGCAGGTGGACGCCGCTCTGGCCGACGAGGGGCTGGACTACTTCTGCACCGGTCCGATCTGGCCGACCCCCACCAAGCCCGGCCGCCCCGCCGTGGGGCTCCGCCTGCCGCAGCACGCCGCGGCCCGAAGCACGCAGATCGCCGCCGGCGGCGGGAAGCCGTCCCCGTTCTTCGCCATCGGCGGCATCGATGTGCCACAGGTGCCCCAGGTGCGCGCGGCCGGAGCCGAGCGGATCGTGGTGGTCCGCGCGATCACCCAGGCCGAGGACCCGGAGGCTGCGGCACGGGCGCTGCGCCAGGCGATGGTGTAGTGTTGTCGAGTCCGCCGCGTCCTGGTGACGCGCGCCGACCCCCGCCTCCGTAGCTCAGGGGATAGAGCGTTGGTTTCCGGTACCAAAGGCCGCAGGTTCGATTCCTGCCGGGGGCACTCACCGACGTCGAGCCGGGTCCACGCAGCGATGCGCGGACCCGGCTCCTCTCGTTCTCAGCGCCGCCCGCGCTCCCGCCAGCCGTGGTCCACGGGACCGTGCCAGCCGGGCAGCTCCGCTCTGCCGACCGCGAGCGCCTCACCCCGGCCCATCGCCTCGGCCAGCCACGGCTTGGCCTGCCGCAGCGCCTGTTCCCAGTCGAGCCGGGCGCCGGCGAGCGTGGCCAGCGCGGAGGCCAGGGTGCAGCCGGTCCCGTGCGTGGACCGCACGCGCTGCCAGGGCCCCGTCACGACGACGGCGTCCTCCCCCGGCACGACCAGCGCGTCCGGCACGCCGGCCGGATGCTCGTCCGGGTCCAGATGGCCGCCCTTGACCAGCACGGTCACCGCGTGCCGTGCCGCCAGCTCTCCGGCGGCCTCCATGGCACTCTCCCAGTCCGGCAGCCTCTCCCCGGTGAGGATCTCCAGCTCCGGCAGGTTCGGTGTCACCAGGTCGGCGGCGTCCAACAGCCGCACCCACGCGGCGGCGTCCACGGCGGTGAGGCTGTCCCCGCTGCTGGCGACCATCACCGGATCCAGCACCACCGGGGCCGCGCAACCCTCCAGCCACGCGGAGACCACCTCCATCACCGCCGGCGAGCCGAGCATGCCGACCTTCACGGCATCCACCGCGATGTCCGAGCCGACCGCATCCAGCTGGTCCTGCACCACCTCCGGCGGCAGCGGGTGCACCGCCTGCACACCCTGCGTGTTCTGCGCCGTCACGGCCGTCACCACGGTCATCCCGTAGCCGCCCCAGGCCGCGATCGTCTTCACGTCGGCCTGGATCCCGGCGCCGCCGCCGCTGTCCGATCCTGCGATGCTCAGCACCCGCGGCACCGCCTGTGCGCGCGCTGCGGCTGGCACGCCTGCTGCGGCCGCTGCAGGGGCGCCCGTCTCCTCCGTCATCTGCCTGTCTCCCTCCGTCGTCGCCACGCACCCTAACCGGTGAGATGAGACGCGCGCCACGGACTGTGCTAGCGTCCAGGGCACCCCCACGGGAGTCCCACGGCACGGGACTGAGATCGGGCTGATGCCGCCTGACAACCGTCTGAACCTGTCCGGATCATGCCGGCGAAGGAAGAAGGAGAGTGATGGCGCATGTCCGCGCCCGAGAACTACCGCACCCACCGTCTCGCCCACCTCGAGGACGCCGAGCACGGCATCCGCGTCCCCGTCACCGAGATCACCCAGGACGACTCCCCGGACGGCACCCCGAACGAGCCCCTGCGGGTCTACCGCACGATGGGTCCGGGCTGCGACCCGGCGCAGGGCCTGCCGCCACAGCGCGAGGACTGGATCCGCGACCGCGGTGACGTGGAGGAGTACACCGGCCGCGAGCGCGACCTGCTCGACGACGGCCGCTCGGCCGTGCGCCGCGGCGCCGCCTCGCAGGAGTGGGCCGGCGAGCGCCGTGCCCCGCTGCGCGCCAAGGAGGGCGCGTGCGTCACGCAGATGCACTACGCCCGCCGCGGCGAGATCACCCCGGAGATGCGCTTCGTCGCCCTGCGTGAGGGCGTGGACGTGGAGCTGGTGCGCTCCGAGGTCGCGGCCGGCCGCGCCATCATCCCGGCGAACGTGAACCACCCCGAGTCCGAGCCGATGATCATCGGCAAGGCGTTCGCCGTGAAGGTCAACGCGAACATCGGCAACTCGGCGGTGACCAGCTCGATCGCCGAGGAGGTCTCGAAGCTGCAGTGGGCCACCCGCTGGGGCGCAGACACCGTGATGGACCTGTCCACGGGCGACGACATCCACACCACCCGCGAGTGGATCCTGCGCAACTCCCCGGTGCCGATCGGCACCGTGCCGATCTACCAGGCGCTCGAGAAGGTCGGCGGGGACCACCAGGCCCTGACCTGGGAGGTCTTCCGGGACACCGTGATCGAGCAGTGCGAGCAGGGCGTGGACTACATGACCGTCCACGCCGGCGTGCTGCTGCGCCACGTGCCGCTGTCCGCAGACCGCGTGACGGGCATCGTCTCCCGCGGCGGCTCCATCATGGCCGGCTGGTGCCTGGGCCACCACAAGGAGAACTTCCTCTACGAGAACTTCGACGAGCTCTGCGAGATCTTCGCGCGCTACGACGTCGCGTTCTCCCTGGGCGACGGCCTGCGGCCGGGCTCCGTGGCGGACGCCAACGACGCCGCCCAGTTCGCCGAACTCGACACGCTCGCCGAGTTGACGGAGCGGGCGTGGGCGCACGACGTGCAGGTGATGGTGGAGGGCCCCGGCCACATCCCGCTGCACCTGGTGCGGGAGAACGTGGAGCGCCAGCAGGAGCTCTGCCACGGGGCGCCGTTCTACACGCTCGGCCCCCTCGTCACGGACATCGCCCCGGCGTACGACCACATCACCTCCGCCATCGGCGCCACCGAGATCGCCCGCTACGGCACCGCGATGCTCTGCTACGTCACGCCGAAGGAGCACCTGGGCCTGCCGAACCGGGACGACGTGAAGACCGGTGTGATCACCTACAAGATCGCCGCGCACGCCGCGGACGTGGCCAAGGGTCACCCCGGCGCCCGGGACCGGGACGACGCGCTGTCCAAGGCGCGCTTCGAGTTCCGCTGGCGCGATCAGTTCGGGCTGTCCCTGGATCCGCAGCTGGCCGAGGAGTTCCATGACGAGACCCTCCCGGCCGAACCGGCGAAGACCGCGCACTTCTGCTCCATGTGCGGGCCGAAGTTCTGCTCCATGCGGATCAGCCAGGACATCCGCTCCGAGTTCGGCGGAGCCGACGAGCAGGCGCGCATCGCCGCGGAGGGCATGGCCGCCAAGGCCGCGGAGTTCAGGGCCGCCGGTGGCAGCGTCTACCTGCCCGAGCCCACCGTGCGCACCGCGGCCGACGCCTGAGCCGCGAGTCCGGCTCCGGGCCGGCGGTACAGTCCTGCGCGGCCGCCGCCCTCCTGACGCGCGACGACGGCCGGTGGCCTTCTGCGGAAGGCGACCGGCCGGCGTCGTTCTCCGGGGCCGCCGCCTCTGACCCGGCTCAGTACAGCAGGTGGGCCATGCCCACGATCACCGGCAGGCAGATCACGGTGCGCAGCAGGAAGATCGAGACCAGGTGGTGGAAGCGGACGGGGATGGCCGAGCCCAGCAGCAGGCCACCGACCTCGGACATGTAGATCAGCTGGGACACGGACAGGGCGCCGATGACGAACCGGGTCATCTCCGCGGTGACGTCCGAGACGATGACCGCCGGCAGGAGCATGTCCGCGAAGCCGATGAACAGGGCCTGCGAGGCCGCCTCGGCCTCCGGGACGCCCATGAGCTCCAACACCGGGATGAACGGGGCGCCGAGCCAGGTGAACAGCGGGGTGTGCTCGGCGACCAGCACGGCGGCGGTGCCGATGGCCATGATCACCGGCAGGATGCCCAGCCACATCTCCAGCACGTTCGAGGCAGCGGTGCGGGCGACCTCCCGCACCCCCACCTCGTCCGCGCGGCGGCGGGCGGCGTGCCAGGCACGGGACAGCGGCGGGCGCGGGTCGGAGGCGGCGGTGTCGTCCTCGTTCTCGACCTGCGGGGCGCCGGGGAAGCGCTCGTCCGGGAACAGGGACAGCGGAGGGATGCGGGGCATGATGACGGCGGCCACCAGGCCGGCCACCACGATCGTCAGGTAGAACGGGCCGAACATGTGCTGCAGGGACAGCTGGCCGACGATCACGATGGTGAAGGTCACCGAGACCACGTTGAAGGTGGTGCCCAGCACGGCGGCCTCACGGCGGGTGAAGTGGCCGGCCTGGTACTGCTGGCCGGTCATCAGCACGCCGATGGAGCCGTCGCCGAGCCAGGCGGCCAGGGAGGAGACCGAGGCGCGGCCCGGCACCGTGAACAGCGGGCGCATGACCTTGCGCATCAGTGCGCCGGCGAACTCGAGCAGGCCGAAGTCCAGCAGCAGCGGCAGCAGCAGGCCGGCGATGAGGAACACGGTGACCATCAGGGTCACCAGATCCATGATCAGCCCGCCGGTGTCCTCGCCCACGAGCGCCTCCGGCCCGATCCGCAGGGCGGTCATGACCCCGAGCACGAGGCCCACCACGCGGACGACGGTCCACACGGGGCCGACGTCGAACAGGGACCTCACCATGGGCCGGGCGCTCAGGTCCGGCTTCGTCAGCGCGACCACCAGGACGCCGAGCACGGAGACGGCCATCACGGCCACCGCGATCCACGGCCGCGCCGGGGCCAGCACGTCCTGCAGAGCGCCTGCGATCAGCGCGATCGGGATGGACACCCCGTCCTCGCCGGCCGGCAGCGGCACCACGAACAGGGCCAGGCCGATCAGGGACGGGACGAGGAACCAGGCCGCCGAGCGGCGGTGGGACCCGACGGCCGACGCGGCCGCGGTGCGGGTCTCGGTCATGGAGTGCTCTCCCCTCGTCGTCGGGGCCGTTCCCCGCTCAGACACCCGGCCCACGGTATCCACCGTGAGTTGACCCACAAAATCACCGGGGCAGGGTCCGCCTGCCGCCCGGCCGAAGGCGAGGGAGCCGCCGTCGGGAGCGCGAGGGACCCGGTCGGTGCGTCCCGTCTCACACGAACCTCTCCCCCAGGCGTTACGGTGACCGCATGACCTCCTCCGCCGCCACCGAGCCCGCCCACGACGACGGCCGCTTCCATCGGCAGCTGCGGCCCACCGGGCCGCTGGGCATCGCCGGAGCGGTGGCCGTGGTGCTGTCCCTGATCGGCTTCTCCGACCTCATCGGGTTGGTCTACCCGGCGCTGGGCTACGCCGGCATGGTGATCATCGTGCTGGTCCTCGCGCGCTGGGCCATGGCCCGGAAGGACGCGGCGGACGTAGCCTGAACCCATGAGCACCCTCGCCGCCCGCGGCGCGAACATCGACGCCCTCGTCAAGGCCACCTCCATCGCGTGGGAGGACTGGACCGCCCGGCTGGACGCCGCCGGCGGGAAGGAGCTGGACCACCGCGGACTGGCGGAGCACGCCCTCGCCGCCATCCGGGAGCAGGGCGGCTGCTCCAACCCGGAGTGGTGGGCACAGGGGATCGCCGTGGCCTACGAGCAGCACATCGGACGCCGGCTGCCCGGCCAGCGCAAGGACGGCACCTTCGACGCCAACGTCTCCCGCACCGTGGCCGGCACCATGGACGAGGCGCTGGAGCGGGTGGTCGAGGTCTTCCCGGCGGTGCTGGCCGAGGACGGCGCCGCCTGGACGCTGGAGGGCGAACCGCGCACCTCCGCCACCGAGAAGTGGCGCTACTGGCGCGCCGACTTCACCGACGGCACCTCCGTGGCCGTGACGATCAACGACAAGAAGGTCGCCGAGGGCGCCGCACCCAAGGCCGCTGTGGCCCTCGGCCACGCCAGGCTCCCGTCCTCGGAGGCCGTCACCGAGGCCAAGGCCTTCTGGAAGGGCGTCCTCGGGCGGCTCTGAGCGGATGTCTCGAAAGGACGGCTCCGGCGGCGCCCTACGGTGGTGCCATGGACTGCGTGATCGGCGACGACGGCCTCGCCCGCCCACCCTGGGCGACGGCGGACGAGATGCTCCGCGAGTACTACGACACCGAATGGGGCCTGCCCGTCACGGACGAGGCCGGCCTCTACGAGCGCCTGAGCCTGGAGGCGTTCCAGTCCGGGCTGAGCTGGCGCACCGTGCTGGCCAAGCGCCCGGCCTTCCGTGAGGCCTTCGCCAGCTTCGACCCGGAGGCCGTGGCCGCGTTCGGCCCGGAGCGGGTCCGGGCCCTGCTCGCCGATCCGGGGATCATCCGGAACCGGCTGAAGGTCGCCGCGGCGATCGCCAACGCGCAGGCCACGCTGGCGATCCGGGACGAGGAGTTCGCCCCGCTGCATCCGGGCTCTCCCGGGGCGGGACACGGCTGGGACGGGGCGGGCGACCGTCCGCACCGTGGCCTGCCCGGACTGGTCTGGGCCCACCAGCCCGCGCAGACGCCCGCCCCGGCACGCATGGACGAGGTGCCCTCGACCTCGGCGGAATCGCGCGCCCTGGCGAAGGCCCTGAAGCGGCACGGGTTCCGGTTCGTCGGACCCACCACCTGCTTCGCCCTCATGGAGGCGGTGGGCGTGGTGGACACCCACCTGCTCGGCTCCTGGCGAAGGGGAACGTCGGGCATCTGGACCGACTGACCGCCCGGACGATTGGATGGAGGGGAACGACGTTCCCGACTATCGACAGCGAAGGAGTCACCGACGTGACCGCACCCTCCACCGCCGACCGCGGCTACCGCACCCAGAACCCCGCCACCGGTGAGCTGGTCCGCGAGTACCCGACCGCCACCGACGCCGAGGTGGCCCAGGCCCTCGACGCCGCCCAGGCCGCCTTCGAACAGTGGTCCTCCCGGCCGCTGTCCGAGCGCGCCGCGATCGTCAAGCGCGCCTCCGAGCTGCTCGCCGAGCGTGCCAAGGACATCGCCGCCGTCGTGACCAAGGAGATGGGCAAACGCCTCGGCGAGGCCATCGGCGAGGTCCGTTTCTCCGCCCAGATCTTCGGCTACTACGCCGACAATGCGGCGACGCTGCTGGCGCACCAGGAGATCACCGACTTCGACGGCGGCACCGCGTACATCGAGAAGCTTCCGCTCGGTCCGATCCTCGGCATCATGCCGTGGAACTACCCGATCTACCAGGTCGCCCGCTTCGCCGCCCCGAACCTCGTGCTCGGCAACACCGTGCTGCTCAAGCACGCCGAGATCACCCCGGAGTGTGCCCAGCTGCTGCAGGATCTGCTGGACGAGGCGGGCCTGCCGGCCGGCGTGTACCAGAACCTCTTCGCCTCGCATGACCAGGTGTCCACGATCATCGCGGACCCGCGCGTGCAGGGCGTCTCCCTCACCGGCTCCGAGCGCGCCGGCGCGGCCGTGGCCGAACAGGCCGGCCGCCACCTGAAGAAGTGCGTGCTCGAGCTCGGCGGCTCCGACCCGTACATCGTGCTCTCCGCCGCGGACGCCCGCGAGGCGGCCCGCGAGGCGCTGCAGCGCCGCATGGGCAACTGGGGCCAGGCCTGCAACTCCAACAAGCGCATGATCGTCATGGAGGACCTCTACGAGGACTTCGTGGACGAGCTCGTCACCCAGGTCAAGGCCCTCAGGCCGGGCGACCCGACCGGCCGCGAGACCGACATCTACGGCCCGCTGTCCTCCGAGGCCGCGGCCTACGGCCTCGCGAAGCAGATCGCCGACGCCCGCGCCGGCGGCGCCACCGTCCACGTGGGCGGCGAGCGCGTCGAGGGCCCGGCCGGCGGCGGCTTCTACCTCTCCCCGGCTGTCATCACCGATGTGGACGAGGACAACGCCGCCTACCGCGACGAGCTCTTCGGCCCGGCCTGCGTGGTCTACAAGGTCTCCTCCGCGGACGAGGCCGTGGACCTGGCCAACGACTCCGCCTTCGGCCTCGGCTCCGCCGTGTACTCCACGGACACCGAGCAGGCGAAGCAGGTCGCCTCCCGCCTGCACGTCGGCATGGCCAACGTGAACATGGACGCCGCCATGGGCGCCCAGATGCCGTTCGGCGGCGTGAAGCGCTCCGGTTTCGGCCGCGAGCTCGGCCCGCTCGGCATCGACGAGTTCGCCAACAAGCGTCTCTACGCCGTGAAGGGCTGACGCCGCGGACAGACGAAGGGCCCCGCCGGATCGGAATCCGGCGGGGCCCTTCGTGTGCGTCAGGCGATCAGACGGTCGGAGCGGCGCTGGAGCCGCCCTCGGCCGTGGTGGCCTTCAGGTCGGCGGCAGTCACCTCGTTGCCGGCGACGATGTCGATGGCGCCGGTGAACTCGCGGTTGATCTCCTCGTTCACCTGGCGGGAGCGCTGGGTGAACAGGGACACCACCACACCGAGGATCAGAGCGGTCAGGAAGCCGGGGACGATCTCGTAGAGGCCGAACCACTCCCAGGTCTTCTCATCGGCCTTGGACCAGAACCAGGCGACGGCGGCACCGGAGACCACGGCGGCCATGGCGCCCCAGGAGGTGAACTTCTCCCAGTACAGCGCCAGGAGGATCACCGGGCCGAAGGCGGCGCCGAAGCCGGCCCAGGCGAAGGACACGAGCTCGAGCACGGAGGCCTCCGGGTTCAGGGCCAGGATGCCGGCGATCACGGCGACGATCAGCACGCCGATGCGGCCGAGCCACAGGCCGGTGTTCGGGGACGGGTCCTTGCCGGCCACCTTGTAGAGGTCCTCCACCAGGGCGGAGGAGCACACGATCAGCTGCGAGGAGATCGTGGACATGATGGCGGCCAGGACGGCGGCCAACACCAGGCCGGCGACGAACGGGTGGAACAGGATCGCGGCCAGGACCAGGAACACGGTCTCCGTGTCATCCAGGGTGGTGCCGGGGTTGGCCTGGAAGTAGGCGATGCCCACCAGCGCCACCATCACGGCACCGAAGACGGACAGGGCCATCCAGCTGACGCCGACGCGACGGCCGGTGGTGGCATCCTGCGGGGTGCGCAGCGCCATGAAGCGGACGATGATGTGCGGCTGTCCGAAGTAGCCCAGGCCCCAGGCCACGGAGGACAGGACGCCGATCAGGGTGGCGTTCTTGAACAGGGACAGGTGGTCGACCATCACGCCCTCGGCGTTGGGCTGGGCGTCCACGGCGCGGATGCCCTCGACCACGGCGTTCCAGCCGCCCATGTCCACGATCACGAAGATCGGCACCAGGAGCAGGGAGACGAACATCAGCAGGCCCTGGGCGACGTCGGTCAGGGAGGCGCCGAGGAAGCCGCCGAACAGGGTGTAGAGCACGGTGATGCCGGCGACCACGAGCATGCCGGTGAGGTAGTTGATCTCCAGGCCCTCGGCATAGAAGGAGTTCGGGCCGAAGGTGGACTCCACGAACTTGCCACCGGCCACCATGCCGGAGGAGACGTAGAAGGTGAAGAACACGAGGATGATCAGGCCGGAGACGATCCGCAGGATGTGAGTGCGGTCCTTGAAGCGGTTCTCCAGGAAGGACGGGATGGTGATCGAGTCGCCGGACACCTCCGTGTAGGAGCGCAGTCGCGGGGCGACGACCTTCCAGTTCACCCAGGCGCCGACGGTGAGGCCGATGGCCATCCAGCCTTCAACGAGACCGGAGGCGTAGATCGCACCCGGCAGGCCCATCAGCAGCCAGCCGGACATGTCCGAGGCACCGGCGGAGAGCGCCGCGACGGACGGCTTCATGTTGCGCCCGGCGAGCATGTAGTCGTCAAGGTCGGTGTTCTGGCGAGCCGCGTACAGGCCGATGAAGATCATCGCCGTGAAATACAGCAGAATCGCCGCTATCAGGAAGACGGTGTTCAAGTCCATGATTCCACCGTTGCACAATCAGCCACTCATCCCCAATGGAACCCCAGGTCAGAGCGAGATTCAGGGAGTATGGAGACTGGTCACAGCAGGGGTTTGTGAGATGGAACACAGTCGGCTGCCTTCGAGGCTGCCACGTAGACTGTGCGACGTCATGACGCACCCCACCACTTCTTCCCCCGCCGTCGGCGCGCGCCCGGTCACCTTCCCCGAGCACCTCCCGGTCGCGGCCCGGCGGGAGGAGATCATGGAGGCGATCGCCGAGCACCAGGTGGTGATCGTCGCCGGCGAGACCGGCTCCGGCAAGACCACCCAGCTGCCCAAGATGTGCCTGGCCCTCGGCCTGGACGAGCACGGGACGATCGGCCACACCCAGCCGCGCCGCATCGCGGCCCGCTCCGTGGCCGAGCGCATCGCCGAGGAGCTGCAGGAGCCCATTGGCCAGACCGTCGGCTACCAGGTCCGCTTCACCTCGGCCACCTCCGCGGACACCCGCGTGAAGGTCATGACGGACGGCATCCTGCTCGCCGAGATCCCCCACGACCCACTGCTGCAGCGGTACTCCGTGATCATCATCGACGAGGCCCACGAGCGCAGCCTGAACATCGACTTCCTGCTCGGCTACCTCAAGCAGATCCTGCCGCAGCGCCCGGACCTGAAGCTCATCGTCACCTCCGCGACCATCGACCCCGAGTCCTTCGCCCGCCACTTCGGCCGTCCCGCCACGGAGCAGGACGATCCGGATCAGACCGTCGAGGTCCAGGAGGGGGCCGTCGTCGTGCCCGCCCCGGTGATCGAGGTCTCCGGACGCACCTACCCGGTTCAGATCCGCTATCGGCCGCTGGCGGCCGAGCCCTCCCCGGACGACGAGTACGACGACGCGGACGACGCCGCCGAGACCCGGGACCCCGTGGACGCGATCGGCGACGCCGTGCTGGAGCTGGCCGACGAGCCGGACGGGGACATCCTGGTGTTCCTTCCCGGCGAGCGCGAGATCCGCGACGCCGCCGACGCCCTCCAGTCCGTGGTGGCCCGGCACGCCACGCTCGCCGGCACCGAGATCCTGCCGCTCTACGGCCGCCTGTCCATGGCCGAGCAGCACCGTGTGTTCTCCCGGGCGGGCAAGGGCGTGCGGCGCCGGATCGTGCTGGCCACCAACGTGGCGGAGACGTCCCTGACCGTGCCGGGCATCAAGTACGTCATCGACACCGGCACCGCCCGCATCTCCCGGTACTCGAACCGCACGAAGGTCCAGCGTCTGCCGATCGAGCGCGTCTCCCAGGCCTCTGCGAACCAGCGTTCGGGACGTTCCGGCCGCACCTCGGACGGCATCGCGATCCGCCTGTACTCGGAGGAGGACTTCCTCTCCCGCCCCGAGTTCACAGACCCGGAGATCCTGCGCACCTCCCTGGCCTCGGTGATCCTGCAGATGCTCTCGCTCGGGGTGGCCACCACCCCCGGCGAGGTGCGGGACTTCCCGTTCCTGCAGTCCCCGGACGGACGGCAGGTCTCCGACGGCGCCACCGCCCTCACCGAACTCGGTGCCCTGAACACCGGTCAGCCGGTCACCCTGAGGAACGGGCGGACCCGCGCCTTCCCGGCCGGGACCATCACCCCGCTCGGCCGCCGCCTGGCCCGCCTGCCCGTGGACCCGCGCCTGGGCCGCATGATCCTGGAGGCCGGCGAGCGCGGCTGCGTCCGCGAGGTCATGGTGGTGACCGCCTTCCTCACCCTCCAGGACCCGCGCGAGCGCCCCGCCGAGAAGCGAGAGCAGGCGGACGAGCTGCACGGCCGCTTCGCGGACGCGCACTCGGACTTCACGGCGATCCTCAACCTCTGGGCCTATCTGCGTGAGCAGCAGAAGGAGCTCTCCGGCAACGCGTTCCGCCGCCTGTGCCGCACCGAGCACATCAACTACCTGCGCGTGCGCGAGTGGCAGGACCTGGTCCAACAGCTGCGCCAGCTCGCCCAGCAGGTGGGCGTGTCCGTGCAGGCCGGCCCCGTGGACCCGGTGGGCCAGCACGAACCCGTGCACAAGGCGCTGCTGTCCGGGCTGCTCTCCCAGATCGGCTCCTACGACGAGCGGCGCCGGGAGTACGCCGGACCGCGCGGCACCCGGTTCGCCGTGTTCCCCGGCTCCGCCCTGTTCAAGAAACGCCACCCGCTGGTGATGGCCGCCGAGCTGGTGGAGACCTCCCGGCTCTGGGCCCGCACCGTGGCGCGGATCGAGCCGGAGTGGGCAGAGGAGGTCGGCGCCGGGCTGGTCAAGCGCAGCTACTCCGAGCCGCACTGGTCCCGCCGCCAGGGCTCCGTGGTGGCGCAGGAGAAGGTCACGCTGCTCGGGGTGACGCTGGTGCAGGACCGCATGGTGCGCTTCGGCCGGATCGACCCGGTGCTGTCCCGCGAGCTGTTCCTCCGCCGCGCCCTGGTGGAGGGCGACTGGAAGACCCGTCACCACTTCTTCGCCCGCAACCGGAAGGCCCTGGCCGAGGTGGACGAGCTCGAGGCCCGCCTGCGCCGCCGGGACCTGCGCGTCTCGGACGAGGACCTCTTCGCCTTCTACGACGAGCGCGTGCCCGCGAACGTGGTCTCCGAGCGGCACTTCGACACCTGGTGGAAGAAGCAGCGCCACAAGACCCCGGACCTGCTGGACTTCGACCCCGCCCAGCTGATGACCACCGCGGCCGAGGAACTGGACCAGGACGCATTCCCCACCACCTTCATGCACCCGCTGCCCGGCGGGGACGCGCTCGAACTGGACCTGGACTACACCTTCGACCCCACCGGAGCCTCCGGCACCGACGGCATCACGGTCACCCTGGACGTGCTGGTGCTGAACCAGATGGACCCGGAGCGCTTCGCCTGGCTCGTGCCCGGCCTGCGAGCCGAGCTCATCACCGCCCTGATCAAGGCGCTGCCCAAGGCCACCCGCAAGCACCTGGTCCCGGCCCCGGACGTGGCCCGCGAGCTCGCCGCCGCCCTGGAGTCCGACGCGGACCCGCGCACCGAGTCCCTGCCGGAGGCGCTGTCCACGGCGGTGAGACGGCTGCGCGGGCAGATCGTGGAGCCCGGCGCCTGGCGCCTGGACGCCGTGCCGGACCACCTGCGCATGGACTACCGGATCGTGGACCACCGCGGCGCCGTGGTGGGCGCCGGTCAGGACCTGGCCGACCTGCAGACCCGCCTGGCCACGGCCAACCGCTCGGCCATCGCCGCACGCCTGTCCGGCAAGGACACCGCCGCCCCCACGCCCGGAGCCGGTCAGAGCAAGGGCCGGCGGGGACGGGGCACGGCGGGCCCAGGCACCCGGGAGGGGGCCGTCGTCGGGAAGGACGGGCGCGATGCCCAGGGCTCGGCGGCCGCCTTCCAGGAGCTGCACGGGCTGACGTCCTGGTCGTTCGGGACGCTCGAGCGGAAGGTGTCCACCGCTTCGGCCCCGGGCGGGCCGCGGATCACCGGCTATCCCACGCTCGTGCCGGAGCCGGGCCCGAGGGGTTCCCCGGCCGCCGGGCTGACGGTGGCGCGTTCCCGGGAGGATCAGGCCGTCTGGCACCGTGCCGGCGTGATCCAGCTGTTGCTGGCCACCCTGCCCTCACCGCAGCGCTACGTGATGGACCACCTGGACAACCGGGAGAAGCTGACCTTCACCCAGAACCCCCACGGCTCCGTGGACTCGCTGGTGGCGGACTGCACGACGGCGGCGGTGGACCGGCTCGTCGGGGACGAGCTGCCCTTCTCCGAGGCCGAGTTCCGGGCCCTGTTCGACCGCGTCCGCGCCGAGCTGATCGACACGGTCTTCGCGGTGACATCCCTGGTGGAGCGGGTGCTCTCCGGGGCCGCGGCGGTGCGCCGCCGTCTCAAGGGGTCCGTGTCCCTGGCGATGGCCCCGGCCCTGTCCGACGTGAAGGCGCACCTGGACCAGCTCGTCTTCGACGGCTTCGTGGCCGCCACCGGCTGGCAGCAGCTGCAGCACCTGCCCCGGTACATCGCCGGCATCGAGGCGCGGCTGGCCAAGCTGGACGCCGGCGGCCACCTGCAGCGCGACGGCCAGCACATGGCGATCGTCCAGGGACTCGAGGACGACTTCGACGCCGCCGTGGAGGCGCACCGGAGCCGATACCCGGACACCCCACTGCCGGCGGATCTGGACGCGGTGCGCTGGCTGCTCGAGGAGCTGCGGGTGTCCTTCTTCGCCCAGGAGCTCAACACCGCCGTGTCCGTGTCCGAGAAGCGCGTGCGCCAGGCGCTGAACCGGGCGAAGGGTGCCTGAGCGGCTGAGGCGGGCCCGAGTGCCCCGTCCTGTCCGTGAACGACGACGGCCGCCCACCTCTCGCGGTGGGCGGACGTCGGTGGCCTCGACTGGTGCGTTCCTGGTCGTCCGTCCTCAGGATCCCGACGTTCTCCCGCACGAAAGCCGGGGAGGACGCGACCGTTTCACGAACGAAAGTGTCAGTGTGGTGGTGCATCTCAGGTCTGGGGGACGCGCTCGCCGTGGCCGGCGTCGCGCAAGGCGGCACGGATCTTCTCCGCGGCCTCGTCCAGGTCCGCCTGGTCCGGGTTCTGGTCCTTCCGGTCCAGGTCGAAGTCCCGCAGCGAGTTGGAGGGCCACACGTGCACGTGCAGGTGCGGGACCTCATAGCCGGCCACCATGAGGCCGGCGCGGGCGGCTCCGAAGGCCTCCACCTGCGCCTTGCCGATGGTGTGGGCCACGCCCATCACATGCGCCACCGTCTCCGGGTCTGCGTCCGTCCAGCGGTCGACCTCGTCGACGGGGACCACGAGGACGTGTCCGGGCTGCAGCGGCGCGACGTCCAGGAAGGCGACGCAGGTCTCGTCCCTCCACACGAAGCGGCCGGGGATCTCTCCGTTGATGATGCGGGTGAAGATCGTGGCGGACATGAGGTGTCTCCTTCGACGTCGTCGGGTGTCTCGATCTGTGCGGTCATGCTCCGGGGCCGGCGTGCTCCGTCCGGTCCGTCAGCGGCTCCGAGGTGCGAGGCTGCCGACGGCAGAGCCGTCAGGCACGGAACCGGCAGGCTCCGGGCCGGTGGCCACGGGTCGGTGCGGGTCGTTGCACCAAGCAGACCACGAGCCGGGGAACAGCGCCACCCCGTGCAGGCCGGCGGCCGCCATGGCCATCACCTGGTGCGCGGCCGTCACCCCGGACCCGCAGTACACGGCCACCGGGGCGTCCTCGTCCACCCCGGCGGTGACGGCGGCGAAGCGCTCGGCGAGGTCCTCCTGGGGAAGGAGGCGGCCGTCGTCGTCCAGGTTGCCGGTGGTCGGCAGGTTCACGGCGCGAGGGATGTGCCCGGCCGCCGGGTCCAGCGGCTCGGTCTCGCCGCGATACCGTTCCGGCGCGCGGGCGTCCAGCAGCAGGCCCGCCTCGGCGATCGCCTCGGCGCCGTCCGCATCCACCACCGGCATGCGACCCCAGGAGGCGCAGGCGGAGCCGGGGGCCGGGATGACCTCGCCGGCCTGCAGGGCCAGGCCCGCCTCCCGCCAGGCGGCCAGGCCGCCGTCGAGCACCAGGCAGGAGCGGATGCCGGCATGGCGCAGCAGCCACCATGCGCGGGCGGCGGAGGTGCCGCCGCAGTCGTCGTAGACCACCACGGTGTCACCGTCGTCCACACCCCAGCGCTGCACGGTCTCGGCGAAGTCGGCCGGCGTCGGCAGCGGGTGGCGGCCGTCCTGCGGGCTGCCGTGGCCGGCCAGGTCACCGTCCATGGAGACGTACACGGCTCCGGGGAGGTGGCCGCGCAGGTAGGCGGCGTGGTCCGCGCCCCCGGCCGCAACGGACCAGCGCACGTCCAGCAGCACGACGCCCCGGCCACCCTCCGGGCCGTCCCCGGAGGCGAAGGCGGGAGAGGCCGCACGCGCCGGAGGGGTGCCGCCCGGGATCTCGTGGCCCAGCCACGCCGCCAACGTCTCCACGCTCACGAGCAGGGGCGGGCCCGCCGGGTCTGCGGGGGCGGCCGACTCGACGACGGTGTGCGATCTGCTCTGGCTGTCCACGGCTCCCACTCTAGTCCCGGCCTCCGGTCCACGGCAGGGCCTGTGCACAACCCCGGCAGCCACGGATTGCTAGGCTGACAGGCAGGGATCGGCGCCGTCCACCTGTTGTGTCCGGCACAGCCGCCGGTCCCCCGATGCACCGATGTGAGCCTGTAGGAGGCAGACACCGTGACCACCACCGGCCCCCAGGGCACCGCGCCCCGCGGACGCACCACCCGTCAGAAGGTGGCCGTGGACCGCGCCCTGGGGGAACTCGACGACTTCGTCTCCGCCCAGGAGCTGCACCAGCACCTCAAGGACGCCGGGGACCGCGTCTCCTTGGCCACCGTGTACCGCACCCTCCAGCAGCAGCTGGACGAGGGCCGCGTGGACGTGCTGCGCCGCGAGGACGGCGAGTCCGTCTACCGCCGTTGCGTCGCCGACGAGCACCACCACCACCTGGTCTGCCGCCGCTGCTGGAAGACCGTGGAGATCACCGCCCCGGACGTGGAGGAGTGGGCACAGCGGGTCGCCCGGGACCACGGGTACACCGAGCCGTCCCACACCCTGGAGGTCACCGGTCTCTGTGCGGAGTGCTCCGCCTCCTGACGGTGCGTCGACTGAAGGTGCTTCGGCTGAAGGTGCGTCGGCTGTAGGGGCTTCGGCCCGTCTTCCCCTGCAGAGCGGGGCGTAAGCCTGGCGCGTACTGGTGAGGACACACCCTCTCGCGCGTACTGGTGAGGACACACCGTCTCAGGCTACTCCGCGGCGGACGATGAGGGCGTGTCCTCACCAGTTGGCGACGACGGACGGGACCAGTTCGCGACGA